>JARRPL010000009.1:24537-38261 GCA_037382905.1 Gemmatimonadota bacterium
AGAAGCGTGATCTCCAGATTCGGATCCCGGAGGAGGGCCGCCGAGCGGGCCGCCCGGAACATGGCGGGCCTCGGGTCGGTGTCCGGATCCACGGGGAGGAGGATCCGACGCAGCGTGATCTCTCCGGTGGCCCCGTCCACGAAGGTGCGACCCTCGGAGGGCACGAAGAGCGTCGGGAGTCGGGTGTCCCGGGCCATGCGTTGAGCGGTGGATGGACGGAGGAGGCGAGCGATCCCGCTTCGGCCTTCGGTGGCGGCCACGAGCAGATCCACCGGATTCCGGGTGATGTAGCTTCGTACGGCCTCCACCGGGTCCTTTCCGGACATCTTCAGCTTGTGGACCCGGGGGCGCGGGGGGGCATCGGCCACAGGCTCCAGGGACCCCGCCGATTCCCAAGACGCAAGGGTGTCCCGTACACCCGGAAAGGAACCCTCGGAGCCCCGTCTGGATGCCGCGTGCAGGAGAGTGAACCGGCTGCCGAGCCGGAGGGCGATGGCCAGGGCGTGGTGAAAGGCGCGCTCGCTGGCTTCCGAGAGATCCGTGGGGTGTAGGACGAACTCCACGGGGCGTTCACCGGGATCGATCAGGACGCTCAACGGGGGCTCCGGTTCGGTGGCGAAAGGGAAATGCGACTCCGGAGCGATTACCCGGCGCGCATCGCTGGGCTCCGTACCGTCTCGACCATGGCTAGGGGGCGTGGCGATGGGTACGTTCTTCCGAAGCGTGTCCTGGACGGGATGGGTGCTCGGGGGGAGGCCAGGACAGAACCGAATCCGGGAGGTTGGAGATGTTCCGGAGGTCCAATGTCTGCGCCGCCGCTATCGTCCTTCTCGCCCTGGCGCTTCCGCCGGATGAGGCCGCTGCCCAGGACAGCCACTACTGGTCCGAACAGTACGGGACACGGTCGGCGCTGCTCGGAGGAGCTCTCATCGGTTCTGTCCGGGATCTGAGCTCCACCTTCTACAATCCCGGGGCTGCGGCGCTGAACCTGGAGTCTCGATTCCTCCTGAGCGCCCGGGCCTACCGTCGCAGTGAGACGACGCTCGAAGACGGGGGTGGGGAGGGCGTCGACCTGACCACGTCCAACCAACGCCCCCTCCCCACCATCCTGGCCACCCCCATCGAGTTCGACTGGCTCGGCAAGCATCGGATCATCTACTCGGTCCTCACGCGGCAGCAGTACGACGCGGACCTGTCCACGTACGACATCGGCGATCGGGACGTCCTGCCGGCGCCGGGGGACGAGGTGGCGGCCAGCGCCTACACGGGAACGGCGGAGCTTCGAGAAACCTGGACCGGCATCACCTGGGCCTATCCCCTCACGGAGCGGGTGGGCATCGGGGTGACCCCCTACCTGGCCGTCCGGAGCCAGACCATCAAGTCCCAGACCCTGCTTCAGGCGGCGTCGTCGGAGGGGGATGTGGCCATCGCCACCCGCCTCAGGAACCGCGACTTCCGGCACTACAGAGGCCTGGCGAAGATCGGGCTGGCCGGCGAGTTCGGCCGGTGGTCCGTGGGAGTCACGGCCACCACGCCCAGCTTCTCCATCTCCGGGAGCGGCCGGGCTGCCTTCAACGGCTCCTCCGCCGGAGTGGAGGGTGAGGACGACGTGCTGGTGGCCGACGTCCAGTCGGACCTGTCCTCGACCTACGAGAGTGGATGGGCGGTGGGGGCGGGCTTCGGACTCCAGTTCGGCGGCACGCGACTCCACGGGAGCGCCGAGTGGTTCCAGGCGATCGACCCCTTCACGGTCCTGGATGCGGAGGATTTCGTGCCCCAGACCGGCGGGGACGTGCTGGTGAACGATATGACCGCCGAGCTGGAATCGGTGCTGAACTGGGGGCTGGGGTTGGAGCAGTCGCTGGGACGGACCATGCTCTTCGCCGGCGTCGCGCTGGATCGGTCGGCCGCCAATCCCGACGCGCCCGCCCAGACCACCACCACGCTCACGAACTACGACCTCTGGCGCTACAGCGCCGGCGCCTCCTTCCGGCTCGGCCGGTCGGAGTTCATGCTGGGGTTGGCCTATGCCCAGGGGAGTCAGCCGTTCCCTCAGGTCTTGCAGGACCGGATCGAGACGGGCCTCGGTCCGCTGGAGGAGGACATCCAGCTCCGCTTCACCCAGTGGACCGTGGTGCTCGGGTACGAGTTCGCCACCGGCGGGGGCGGCGACGACGAGGAGGCGGAGAGCCGGGAGCGCTGATCGCGGGTTGCGGCCCCCCGGGGTTTGAGAGAGTGTAGGCCAACCCTCTCTCACGACCCCCCGACGGGGGTCTGGAACGGCCCCCTCAGGAGCAGGAATGGCGACGGCGCATCAGCGGGAACGGATTCTGCCCCGGCCCATCGAAGACGAGATGAAGGAGTCCTTTCTGGACTACTCCATGAGCGTCATCGTCCAGCGGGCCCTCCCGGACGTCAGGGACGGCCTCAAGCCGGTCCATCGGCGGATCCTCTTCGCGATGCACGAGCTGGGCCTCCGTCCCGACCGGCCGTACAAGAAGAGCGCCACTGTCGTCGGCGACGTTCTGGGCAAATACCATCCCCACGGCGACTCGGCGGTCTACGACGCCATGGTCCGGATGGTCCAGGAGTTCTCGCTGCGGTATCCCCTGGTGGACGGCCAGGGCAACTTCGGCTCCATCGACGGAGACTCGGCTGCCGCCTACCGCTACACCGAGGCCCGTCTCGCCGCTGTGGCGGAGGACCTGCTGGACGACATCGAGCAGGAGACCGTCGACTTCACCGACAACTTCGATGGCCGCCTGCAGGAGCCGGTGGTCCTGCCGGGGCGGGTCCCGAACCTGCTGGTGAACGGGAGCTCGGGGATTGCCGTCGGGATGAGCACGAACGTCCCGCCTCACAATCTCCGGGAGGTGGCGGCGGCGGTGAAGCAGCTGGCCATCGATCCGGACTGCACGGTGGACGACCTGATGCGCCACCTGCCGGGTCCCGACTTCCCCACCGGGGGCTTCATCGTGGGCCGGGACGGGATCGAAGACATGTACCGGGAGGGCCGGGGCCGGGTGGTGATGCGGGCACGGGTCGTCAAGGAGGCGCTCCGGGGCGGAAAGTCACAGCTCGTGGTCACCGAGATCCCCTACGCCACCTCCAAGTCCAAGATCATCGATCAGATCGTCGCCGTGACCCGGAAGGGTCAGGCCGACGAGATCGCGGATCTCCGGGACGAATCGGATCGGGACGGTCTCCGGCTGGTCATCGAGCTCAAGCGGGGCGCCGATGCCAACAAGGTGCTCCGAACCCTGTACCGGAAGAGCTACCTGCAGGCGACCTTCGGCGCCATCATGCTGGCGCTGGACCGGGGACAGCCCCGGGAGATGGACCTCAAGCAGATCCTGCAGCACTACCTGGACCACCGCATCGAGGTGGTGCAGCGCCGGTCCCGCTTCCAGCTGGAGAAGGCGGAGGCCGAGCGTCACGTGGTGGAGGGGCTCCTGGCGGCGCTCGACCACATCGACGAGGTCATCCGGATCATCCGGGGAGCCAAGGACCGACCCGAGGCCGGCCAGAAGCTCCAGGACCGCTTCGGTCTCAGCGAGATCCAGGCCGACGCGATCCTCAACATGCGGTTGGGTCGGCTCACACAGCTGGAGCGGAGCGAGCTCAAGGCGAGGCTGGAGGTGCTCAACGCCCGCATCGCCGAGCTCCGGGAGATCCTGGCGAGCGACGAACGGCAGGTGGCGGTGGTGCTGGAGGAGCTCAACGAGGTGGTGGAGGCCTTCGGGGACGAGCGCCGGACCGAGATCCTGGAGGACGCCACAGAGGAGTTGCCGGAGGTGGAGGAGGAGGTGGCCGACGAGGACGTGGTGGTCACCGTCTCCCACGAGGGCTTCGTGAAGCGGATGCCCATGCACCTCTACCGCCGACGCGTCTCGTCGGGGAAGGCGCTGGCGGGGATGGAGCGCTACGAGGACGACTGGATCGAGCGGATCTTCGTGGCCCGAACCCAGGGGTGGATCCTGGCCTTCACCGAGGAGGGACAGTGCCACTTCCTCCCGGTCCTGGATCTTCCCGAGAGCGGCCGGGCGTCCCGGGGGCAGAGCGTCTACTCGCTCCTCCCCGGTGCCCAGCGGCACGATCGCATCGTGGCCATGGTCCCGGTGGACGACCTCGAGGAGGAGGGGGACCGGGTCCTGGTCTTCGTGAGCGAGGGGGGGCTGGTGAAGCGGACGGCTCTCGAGGAGTTCTCCAATCCCCGCTCCACGGGGCTCATCGCCGCCGGTGTCCAGGACGGGGATCGGATCCTGGAGGTGGCGCTGTCCGACGGAACCGCCGAGGTGATGCTCCTGACCCGGGAGGGTCGAGCGATCCGGTTCGCAGAGACCGACGTTCCGGTGCAGGGTCGGACCGCACGCGGGGTGAAGGGAATCGCTCTGGAGGAGGACGGCGTCGTGGTGGGCGTGCTGCTCCTTCGTCGGGAGGCGGGCGTCCTCACCGTCTCGCAGGACGGAAGCGGAAAGCGCACCCCGGCGTCCGAGTTCCCGATCCAGAAGCGAGGGGGTCAGGGAACCAAGGTGGGGAGTGGCAAGTCGTCCCCGGTGGTCGCGGCGCTGGAGGTGGGTACCGACGACGGAGTCATGGTGATCACCGCCGGTGGCGCCGTGATCCCGGTGGCCGCCGCGAGCATTCCACTCCAGGGCCGGCGCACCCAGGGGAAGCGGGTCGTGAAGGTGGCGGCAGGCGACCGGGTGGTGGAGGTGACCCGGGCCGCCGGCTCCCGTCCGCCGGGAGAGGACTCCAGCGGAGGGTCGGAGGATCCGGAGGCCGACGGCGAAAAGGGGGGTTCGGCGTCCGGTGAGTCGTCGGCGGAGAGCGGGGGGGCGGTGGCGGTCGGAGGAGACGAGCCTTCCGACGTGTCCACGTCCACGGAGGACGGCGCGGACGACGAAGGCCAGCTGGACCTGCTGGGAGAATAGAGGGGTGGGCCGGGGACACGGGGTGCCCTGCTGCGTCAACGCGGCCACCGGCCTGCCCGGAGCACACGCGACGACACACGAGAGGAGCCATTCATGAAGTTCCTGGTTCTGGGTGGAGGCGCCCAGGGATCTGCGGCAGCCTTCGATCTGGTGCGGCGGCCCGAGGTGGAGAGCGTCGTGATCGCCGACGCCGACCCGTCCCATCCGCGTCCATTCCTTCAGCCCTATGTCGATGATCGACTTCGGTTTACGAAGCTGGACGCCACCGACCACGGCGCGGTTCGGGAAGAGATGTCGGCGGCGGACGCGGTGGTCTGTGGCCTTCCCTATTTCTTCAACTACGCCATGGCCGAGCTGGCCGTGGAGTCGGGGTGTCACTACTGCGATCTGGGTGGCAACACGGAGCTGGTGGAGAAGCAGCGGACGCTTCACGACGAGGCGAAGCGGCGCGGGGTCAGCGTGATTCCGGACTGCGGGCTCGCGCCCGGGATGGTGAACATCCTGGCCCAGGCGGGGATCGACGCCCTGGACCGGACCGAGTCGGTGAAGATCCGCGTCGGAGGTGTGCTGGACTACTACACGACGCTGTCCATCGTCCTGGAGGACGGAAAGCTGGTGAAGAAGGACGCCCTCACCGAGATCGAGCCCGTGATCTTCCAGGAGCCGGTGGGTGAGCTCGAGGCGTTCCACACCGCCGGAGGCATCTCCACCATGCCGTACCGCTACCAGGGTGTGATCCCCCACATGGAGTACAAGACCCTCCGCTACCCGGGCCATGCGTCCATCATGAGGGCCATTCGGGAGCTGGGGCTCCTCTCCCTGGAACCGGTTCCCCACGGTGACGACCACATCATTCCCCGGGAGGTCTTCATCGACGTGGTCTCGCCGCGTCTACGCAACCCCGACGGGAACGACCTGGTGGCCCTCCGGGTCGAGGTCGAAGGGACCCGGGACGGTGACTCGAAGCGGGTCGTCTTCGATCTGCTGGATTTCTACGACCGGGAGAACCGGATCACCGCCATGATGCGCACCACCGGCTACTCGCTGGCCATCACCTCCCTCATGCAGGCCGACGGTCGGGTGGAGTCGAAAGGTGTCCACACCCCGGACGAAGCCGTCCCGGCCCAGGCGTACATCGACGAACTGGCCGCCCACGGGATCGAGATCCGACGGGAGGGTTGAGTCCCGGACCCGAGGCCCGGATCCCATGTCGCCGCCCGAGGTCGCACGCCGACTCCGCGAGGGTCGCCTGAGACGCTCTCCCATCCGGGAGATCATGAAGCTCGCGGACCGAAGCAACATCGAGGCGATGGGCCTCGATCCCGACGACGTGATCTCCTTCGCCGGCGGTTGGGTGGCCCACGAGGCGCCGGAGCCGCTGCGACGGGAGTACGCCGCCATCGCCGCGGACGCCCGCCTCTTCCACGAGCTGGGCGCCTACTCCCCCACCCGGGGACTCGCCCGGACCCGTGAGGCTCTGCTGGCCCTCGATGCGGAGCTCTACGGGACTCCTGGGCTCGCGGACGAGAACCTGCTGGTGGGCAGCAGCTCGACGCAGCTCACCCACTCCCTGTTCACGGCCCTCCTGGACCCCGGTGACCGGGTGGTCCTGTTCGACCCGTCCTACGCCAACTACGGTCCACAGCTCGATCTGGGCCCGGAGGGTGTCGAGATCCTCCGGCTTCCGGTCTTCGACCGCCGTGACTGGACCTTCATGCCGGACCGGGATGCAGTCGTCGGGGCCTTCCAGGAGCTGGTGGACGGTCACGCTCCCCGCCTTCTCCTCTTCTCCTCTCCCGACAACCCCACGGGCCAGATCGTCCCGGACGACGTGTTCTTCGAGCTCCTGCGAGTGGCAGAGGCCGGGGAGTGTTTCGTGGTGGTGGATTTCGCCTATCGGGCCCAGTGCTTCCAGCACCCGGAGCCGCGACACTTTTCGGCGAGCCCGGTGCGGCACCCGAACCTGATCCGGCTCCACTCGAACTCGAAATGGTGCCGCGGCCTCGGTCGCAGACTCGGGTGGATCGAGGCGTCGCCCACGATCGTCGAGGCCGTCGAGGTGGTGCAGCAGACCACGGCGCTGTGCCCCGACAGCGTCCATCAGCACGCCCTGGCGAGCTACCTCGAAAAGGCCCTGACCGACGGGTCCCTGGAGGCGTACCTGGCCGAGACCACCGCCCTCTATGCCCGAGCCGCCGAGCACACCACGGCCTGCGTGCGCCGCTACCTGGACAGGCCCTGCCTGGACGCCCAGGGCGGTCTCTACACCGTGGTGGACGTCGGCCGGGACGGAGACGGGTTCGTCCGCGACATGCTGTCCAGGACCGGGGTGATCCTGGTGCCCGGCAGCGGATTCGGTCCGGCGCTGCGCAACGCCGTGCGGATCTCGTATGGCCCCCTGGTGAAGGATCCGGACCGGATCGAAGAGGGCCTGAGGCGAGTGGGGGACGCCCTGCGCTAGGGCGAGAGACCCCCGGTCCCGGGGGCGAGACGGATCGGGCGGTCGGAGGGGAGCGTGGCGACGGTCAGGCCCGGGATCGGGTCGGGGGCCTGGGGATCCTCCTCCGGCCACCCTCGGGGCGGGCGGCGGGATGGCCTCGGGAGCTGCCTTGCCCCCTCATGCACCCATCCTCACCTTGGCGCCCGGCCCGGCGATCCGTCCCGCTCCGTTCTCAACCACCCCCGAGGCGCCTCGCAACCCGTGACCGTTGCCGTCCCCCTGCTCGGAATGGTCGCACTTCTGACGGCCGCCGTCGTCCTCTCCGCGGATCGCCAGGCCATCCGCCTCCGGACGGTGGGCGGCGCCCTGGCGCTTCAGGCCGGAGTCGGCGCCCTGGCCCTCTACGTTCCCGCGGGCCGCCGGATTCTCCGGACCCTCTCCGCCGGGGTCCAGACCGTCATGGACAGCGCCTTGGCGGGGATCGCCTTCCTCTTCGGCGGCCTGGTGGGTCCCGCGGCGGAGGAGGGGGGGCTGGGGTTCATCTTCGCCTTCGAGGTCCTGCCGCTGATCATCTTCTTCTCGTCGCTGATCGCGGTGCTCTATCACTGGGGAGTGATGCCGTGGCTCATCCGGATCATCGGCGGTGGTCTTCAGCGCCTGCTGGGAACGAGCCGGACCGAGTCCCTCTCGGCGACGGCGAACATCTTCGTGGGTCTCACCGAGGCGCCTCTCGCCGTTCGGCCCTTCGTCGCCGGCATGACCACGTCGGAGCTCTTCGCCGTGATGGTGGGCGGGCTGGCCTCCGTCGCGGGTTCGACGCTGGCTGGATATGCGGCGCTGGGGGTGGAGTTGGACTACCTGCTGGCCGCGGCGTTCATGGCGGCGCCCGGGGGGCTCCTGATGGCCAAGATCCTCCAGCCCGAGACGGGGACGATCCCGGATGACGGGCGGGAGGAAACGGCGGTCCCGGAGGACGTGCCGATGGAGGCGCCGGTCAATGTGGTCGACGCCGCGGCCACGGGAGCGTCGCAGGGTCTGGTGCTGGCCGCCAACGTGGGTGCCATGCTTCTGGCATTCATCGCCCTGATCGCCCTGGCCAACGTGCTTCTGGGGACCGTGGGGGGGTGGGCGGGCCTGGACGCCCTGACCTTCGAAGCGATCCTGGGGTGGCTCTTCGCCCCGGTGGCCTTCCTCGTGGGGGTCCCCTGGGAGGAGGCGGCGGTGGCCGGGGGGCTCCTGGGCCAGAAGTTGGTCCTCAACGAATTCGTGGCCTTCGTGAACCTGGTGGGCGCCACCGAGCCCCTCTCCGACCGGGCCCGTGCCATCACGACCTTCGGACTCTGTGGCTTCGCCAACTTCGCCTCGATCGCCATCCTCCTGGGCGGTCTCGGGGGGATGGCTCCCAGCCGCCGGGGGGACATCGCCCGGTTGGGCATTCGGGCGGTGGTGGCGGCCTCCCTGGCCAATCTCATGAGTGCCGCCATCGCAGGGTTCTTCCTGGGCTTGAGCTGACCGGGTCCCATGGGCCCGGCCGCTTGGGATCCGCTCGCGGGCCGGTCGGTCAGGGCAGTCCGTCCCGGCCCTGGAGGTAGGCGGTCCACCAGAGGTCCCGGAGCATGGTGGCACCGGCGGCGAGCCGGGCCTCGGCAAAGTCCAGGGCCTCGGGAGCCGGAGGCACCGAGGGATCGAAGCCATGACGCTTCTCGAGGCGGTAGAGGGTCTCGACCTGCCCATTCCCGGTTCGGAGGTAGTCCCACACCTCCCGCCGGACCGCATCGACGTCTCCCAGATCCCGCGCCCGGGGCGGAACGCGCTCCAGAACCGAGAGCGCCCCCACGTGGGCCGAGACGAACGCGGCCTCGAAGCGGCCGTGGAACCGGCGGTCCTCCGTGAAGCCCTCGGGATTCGGGACGGACGCGCCCCGGTAGGCGTTCCAGCCGTTGTAGTGGATCGTGGTGTGCTGGGGCTGGGAGCCATCGGTGACGTAGTGGCCCAGGATCCCGGCGTCATCCACGATGCGGGCCTCCAGAAAGGCCCGTTCCGCCGCCGATGCCGTTCGGTGCCATCGCGCCCAGCTCGTCGCCAGGCGCTGATGGAGCTCCAGGATCCGGAAGGGGAGAAGACCCACATCCCGGTAGGGCCGGTCGACGCCGGCGTCCCGCAGCGACTCGAGGAATGCGAAGCGGTGGGGTGAACCGTCGGCTCGAACCGCCGGCGGGATGTTCTCCAGGTCGATGTAGTGGTCGTACGCGAAGGCCTCGTCCATGGCCCGGAGCTCCCGGCGCCGCCATCGGTCGGGTTCGGGACCGAGCCACACGATCGCCTCCGCCGCATCCCGGAAGAAGGCGGGCACGTCAGCCGGAAGGCTCCGGAGGGCCGCCCGGGCGGCCATGCGATGGCCGTCGGCGCCCCACGGCAGCCCGTGCGCCGGCGTCCGTCCCGCATCAGCGGGAGCCTCGACAGCGCAGCGACCAGTTCCGGTGGCGGTCCCGCGCAACGGGGTCGCCGAGAGGTCGGTCGGCTCACCGGCTCCGATCAGAAGCAGGGCTCCCGCCCCCACCCATCTGCGAAGCCGGCACCCGGCGGCGGGAGACCACCCGGTTCCCAAGCCCCGGGGCGCTGCGAACGCGTGCGACGCGGCTGGACGAGGACGGTGCCTGCGGGGCATGGCGATCGGTAGAGGCTAGGCGTTCGCGAAGGGGGCTCGGAAGCCCCGAGGGGAGTGGGACGGTGGGGGATTCCTGCGGGCGGATCCACCGTCGGACGGGCCGCTCCGCACGGGAACCCGGATGCGCCCGGGGCTCTCTTCCGGGGGTCCCGGTCCGGAAGCCGCCACCGCGGTCCCGCCGGGACTCAGCGCTCGATGGGCAGGCCCACCGCGTTCCCCCACTCGGTCCAGGAGCCGTCGTAGTTCCGGACCCGGGGGAATCCCAGGAGATGGTGGAGGACGAACCAGGTGTGGGAGGAGCGCTCACCGATCCGGCAGTAGGTCACCACCTCGTCCGACGAGGAGAGGCCCTGCTCGTCCTGGTAGATGGCCTCGAGCTCCGGGACGTCCTTGAAGGTGCCGTCGTCGTTGGCGGCCCGCTTCCAGGGCACATTGGCGGCCCCGGGGATATGGCCGCCCCGGAGCGCTCCTTCCTGGGGGTAGTCGGGCATATGGAGCAGCTCACCCTTGAACTCCCCAGGGGATCGGACGTCCACCAGCTTGCCCTCCTTCTCGAGGTGCTCCAGGACCTGATCCCGGAGGGCCCGGATCCGGGTATCGTCCCGCTCCACCACCGGGTAGGAGGTGGCCTCGACTTCCGGAACGTCGGTGTCGAGAGGCCGTCCCTCCGCGACCCACTTCTTCCGGCCGCCGTCCAGGAGTCGGACATCCGGGTGGCCGAAGAGAGAGAAGACCCAGAGGGCGTAGGCGGCCCACCAATTGAAGTTGTCTCCGTAGAAGACGACGGTGCTGTCCCGGCGGATCCCCTTGGCCGCCATGAGGGCCGCGAAGGCCTCGGCGTCCACGTAGTCCCGGGTCAGGGGATCGTTGAGGTCCATGTGCCAGTCGATCTTCACCGCCCCGGGGATGTGCCCCGTGTCGTAGAGGAGCACGTCCTCGTCGGACTCCACCACCACGATGTCGGGATTCTCCAGCTGCTCGGCCAGCCATTCGGTGGACACGAGCTTGTCGGGGTGGGCGAACTGCTGGAACCGGGGGCTGGGGTCGTTGGCTACGCTCATGGGGGACTCCTGGGAGGGGACGGTGGACCGTCGGGGCGCTTCGTCTGTGTGCCGAGCCGTGGGGCCGAGGGACCCGCGACCCGGTCCCGGCGAATGCAGCGTACACGCCGAGGCTGTGGCGGTTCAAGGGGTCGCGCGGACGGCCCCTTCGCCGGGATCCCGACAGGGGCGCCGGCCTTCCGCCGGGAGGACGCGCTTCCCCGGAACCCGTGGCAGCTCTCCACTGTACCCCGGGTCATGAGTCTACCCCCCGCCCTGTCCACCGTCGTGGACCGTTTCCGCACCGCACCCAAGGACCTTCGTGTCCAGGCCCTTCTCCACTATGCGAAGAAGGTCCCGGCGCTGCCGCCCGAGTTCCAGGAAGACCGCTCCCGGCTCGAACAGGTGCACGAGTGCCAGACTCCGTTCTTCCTGGCCAGCCGGGTGGATGAGGACGGTACGGTCCACCTCTTCTTCGACGCTCCCGCCGAGAGCCCCACGGTTCGTGGCTTCGCAGGCATCCTCAGAGAGGGCCTGGAAGGAGCCCATTGGGAGGAAGTCCTGGCGGTCCCGCCGGACTTCTACTCCACCATGGGTCTCGACTCGGTGGTCTCTCCCCTCCGGCTCCGGGGGATGGGCGCGATTCTGGGCAGACTCCAGCGTCAGGTCCGTGACCAGCTCCCCGAGGGGGACGTCGACGCTGCACGCGCCTGAACGGGCGGCCGACAGCCGTCTCCTTGCCCGGAGAGTCCCGTAGGGACACCCTTGCTCATCCCATTCCACCCCCCTGCGGCGGAGCTCCCATGCCCGAGTCGTTCAATCCCTGGAAGCCTCATCCCTGGCACGGCCTCGACCCGGGCCCCAATCCCCCCGAGCTCCTGAACGCGATCATCGAGATCACGCCCTTCGATGGGCTCAAGTACGAGGTGGACAAGACCACCGGCTACCTTCGGGTGGATCGGCCTCAGACGGGGTCCGCGCTACCACCCACGGCCTACGGATTCATCCCGCGTACGTTGGCCGCGGAGCGGGTAGGGGCACTCATGCCCGACTCCCGGGGCGGCGACGGGGATCCTCTGGATATCACCGTGATCTCCGAGCGGCCCGTGACCCGGGCCGAGGTTCTCCTGCACGCCGTCGTCCTGGGAGGGATCCCCATGCTGGATCATGGCATGGCCGACGACAAGATCGTGGCCGTCCTGAAGGGAGATCAGCTCTATGGTCACATGACCGATCTCACGGAGCTGCCGGAGGCCGTGGTGGATCGGTTGGTCCACTACTTCAGCACGTACAAGCTCAAGATCGGCGAGGACAAGGGTGCGGTTCAGGTGAAGAGCCCCTACGGGCGGGAGCACGCCAGCAAGGTGATCCTGAACGCGATTCAGGACTATGTCGACCACTTCATGAAGTAGATGCGGCGGCTCTCGCCTGGACAGCGGTTTCTCCTCGGTGGACTGGGCCTGGTGGTGGTGACGGTCCTGGCGTTCGGCGTACGGGCCTACATCGACACCCAGGGGAAGATCCACGAGGTGGAGGCGCTCCGGGCCACCATGCTGGAGGCCCGTGCGGCGGTGGATGCCTGTTTCGTGGAGCGCGACCGCGCCCAGTCCATCTTCGACCAGACGGACCGTCTCGTGGACTCGTTGCGGGCCGTCGTGTCCGATGCGGAGATCCCTCTCCCGGAAGGCGGAAGGGGGGTGGACGAGGACCGATACCCCGCGTATCTCGGCACCGTGGAGGCCTACAACCTCTCGGTGCGGGAGTGGGGGGCGGCGGCAGACTCCCTGGAGTCGGTGGACGCCCGGTGCCGGCCCCTGGTGGAGGCTCACAACGTGTTGGTCGACTCCCTCACGGGTATCCTGGAGGCGGAGGGGGTGGAGCTCCCGCCGGGGTGAGGGTTCCGATGGAGACCTCTTGCCGGCCGGCCCGGCTCCGCCGTCAGCGCCGCTCCCCCAGCACCGCCTGCAGCGTCAGCCGACGGCCGTCCCGCAGGACGATCACGTCGACGGCGTCGCCGGGATTCCGTTCCCTGAGGGCGTAGGTGTAGCTGTACAGATCACCCACCTCGTCCCCTCCGAATCCCACGATCACGTCACCGGGCTGGAGACCGGCTGCCGCCGCGGGACTGCCCTCCCGCACCCCGGTGAGCCGCACGCCATAGACCTGGCTCCCCATATCGGGAATGCTGCCGAAATAGGGCCCATACCCTCGATCACCCCCCTCCGACGGCTCCGGGCGCCCGGTCTCCACCGGACTCAGCTCCGGTACCGCCGCGGTTCCGCCGGCTCCCGCCAGCTCGCCGGCGACCCGGGCGACGAACTCCGACACCCTCTCCAGACCGGGCCCGTTGAGGGTCTCGGTGTCGTCCTCGGGTCGATGGTACTCGGCGTGGGTGTTCGTGAAGAAGTGGAGCACCGGGATACCGGCACCGTAGAAGGAGCTGTGGTCCGAGGGTCCGTACCCGTCGGGAGCCAGCGTGAGGGCGAGGGGCGCGTCGAGAGCGGTGTTGGCCGCCTCCAGGAGGCCTTCCCACTGGGGCGCCGTGGCGACGCCGAAGACGGTGAGCCGGTCATCCCGGAGCCGTCCCACCATGTCCATGTTCAACATGGCGGTGGCGTGGTCCAGGGGAACCGTGGGGTGCT
>JARRPL010000010.1:0-27196 GCA_037382905.1 Gemmatimonadota bacterium
GATCCGGGTGGTGGTTGGGGAAGGTGCCGTCGGACTCGCAGAAGAGGGGAATCACCTTCACGCCCAGGCCCTGGAGCAGCCGCTCCGCAACCACGGACGCGGTCCCGTTCCCGCAGTCCACCGCCACCGTGAGCGGACGGGTCAGGTCGAATCGACCCAGGACGTCTTCGACATAGTGGTCCAGCACCTCTACGGTGCGTGTCGCCCCCTCCCCTTCCGACAGTTCGTCCTCCCGGATGAGCTGCCGAAGGCCCTGGATGGTCTCGCCGAAGACCGGGTTCCCCTGCAGCGACATCTTGATCCCGTTCCACTCGGGGGGATTGTGGGAGCCGGTGATCTGGATTCCGCCGTCCACCGACAGATCGCGTTCAGCCCAGTAGAGGACGCCCGTGGGCACCGTGCCGATGTCCACACCGTCCACTCCCGCCTCGTTGAGACCCTGGAGGAGGGCCTGAGCGAGGGACGGAGAGCTGGGGCGGTTGTCCCGACCCACCACCACCGAGGGAGTCCGGTCCGGAAGGAGGTGGCGGACCCGGGTCCCGAACGCTCGACCCACGGCCCGGGCGACATCGGCGTCCAGATCCTCGCCGACGATGCCGCGGATGTCGTACTGCCGGAAGATGTGCGCTGCGGGAGTCATGCACTTCCTCTCGCGAGGGTCGTGGGACGGGCGGAGACTGCAGCTACCCCGGTGGCCTCACCGGGGTCACCCGGAGCGGCCCCGGTCCCCGGGAGCCCCGTCACCGGGAACGGTTACGGAAGCAGCCCGGCCATGGCGGAGCCCGCGCCCGTCACGAGGGAGGCGGCACTGTTGCGGGCAAGCTCCAACGCGGGTCCCGGGAAGACACCGAAGAGCAGGATGGCGGCGACCGCGGCACCCAGGAGGACCCGGGTGGAGAGCGGCACGTAGACGGTGTCATGCTGGCCGGCCTCCACCGGCTCCCGCATCCACATGTACCAGGCCAGCCGCAGATAGTAGTAGTACGACACCACCGTGGTCAGGACGAGGATCACCGAGAGGGTCCAGAGCTGGGCGTCCGCCGCCCCCTGGAGAAGGAAGATCTTCCCCATGAAGCCGCCCGTCCCCGGGAAGCCCGCCAGCGACAGCAGGAAGATGGTCATGACCACCGCCAGGACCGGCTGACTGGCGCCGAGACCCGAGTAGTCCTCCAGGGCCAGATTCTCTTCTCCCTGCCGGGAGACCACCATCACCACGGCGAAGGCCCCCATGTTCATGACGGCGTAGACCAGCAGGTAGAAGAGCAGACCGGCGGCGGCCATCTGATTCGCCGCCGCCAGCGCCACCATGAGGTAGCCGGCGTGGGCGACGCTGGAGTAGGCCAGCATCCGCTTCACGTTGTTCTGCTGCGTCGCCACCAGGTTCGCCACCACCATGGTGACGGCGGCCAGCCACCACATGATCCCGTACCACTCGGCATAGACGCCGGGAAAGGCCACGAGGAAGACCCGGAGAAAGGCGACGAAGGCCGCTGCCTTCACCGCCACCGACATGAAGGCCGTCACCGGCGTGGGCGCACCCTCGTACACGTCCGGAGTCCACATGTGGAAGGGGACGGCGCTCACCTTGAAGGCGAACCCCACGGCAAGGAGCCCCACTCCAAGGATGAGGAGGAAGCCCTGGGCCGCCCCGCTCTCCACCGAGAGGGCGATACCGCCGATGTCCGTGGTGCCGGTAGCCCCGTAGACGAGGGCCAGCCCGTAGAGGAAGAAGCCGGTGGAGAAGGCTCCCAGGAGGAAGTATTTGAGACCCGCCTCCGCGGAGCGCCGGTCCCGGCGGTTGAAGGCCGTCAGGGCGTACACCGAGATGGACATGATCTCCAGGGCCAGGAAGACCACCATCAGGTCCCGGGCCGCCGCCATCATCATCATCCCCGCCGTGGCGAGCAGGGTGAGGGCGTAGAACTCACCCGCCTGGAGGCGCTGGCGCATGACGTACCCCAGGGCCATGACGACGGCGAAGGCCGCCGCGGCCAGGAAGATCCAATTGGCAAAGAGGGCGAAGCGATCCACCGTGACCAGTCCGGCGCCGGTCTCGGTGACCCCGTACAGCCACCCGTTGGCCAGTGCCGCCAGCACGATCCCCACGAGGGAGAGCCCACCCAGATCCTGGGACGGGGGCGATGCGCCCTCCGCACCCTCCGGCGGAAGCCGGTCCCGCTGGCCCGAGACACCCATCAGAAGGATGAGCATTCCCCAACCGCAGAGGATGATCTCCGGAAGGAGGGCCCATACGTAGTGGAGCTGCGAGGAGTAGTCGAGAGACATGCCGTCAGTCCTCCTCACCGGCGGAGAGTCTCGTCGTCTCCGGGGACGGCAGCTGTTCCTGGGCGTCGGGGATCGTCGGCGTGGAGGTGTCCGCCATCTCGAACTGAGCCGCCGCACCCTCCACCCGCTCCAGGACGGCGCGAACCGAAGGCTCCATCCGCTCCAGGATGGGCGAAGGGAACACGCCGACCAGCACCATGAGGGCCAGGAGGGGGGTCAGGATCGCGACCTCCCGCCGATCCAGATCCTTCATCTCCCGGTTCTCGGGTTTGTCCAGGGCGTTGAAGAAGACCTTCTGGACCATGGGCAGCATGTAGTAGGCAGCGAAGATGACTCCCGTGGACGCCACGATGGCGAGCCCCGGGCGAGACTCGAAGATGCCCAGCAGGGCGAGAAATTCTCCCACGAATCCGCTGGTCCCCGGCAGCCCGATGGACGCCAGCGCCGTGATCACGAAGGCGGTGGCCAGGAGGGGGGCCACCCGGCCCAGTCCACCGAACTCGGCGATGAGCCGGGTGTGGCGGCGCTCGTAGAGCATCCCGAGGAGGAGGAACAAGGCGCCGGTGCTGATCCCGTGGGAGATCATGACCACCAGGCCGCCCTGGAGCCCGTTCACCGTGAGCGCGAAGACCCCGATGACCACGAACCCCATGTGGGCCACCGAGGTGTAGGCCACCAGCTTCTTCGCGTCGGGCTGCACCGCCGCCACCCAGGCGGCGTAGATGATTCCCACCACTCCCAGCGTGACCATGATGGTCACCACCGTCGGATGCTGGGAAGCAGCCGGGAAGAGGGGGAGCAGGAACCGGAGGTAGCCGTAGGTTCCCATCTTGAGGAGGACGGCAGCCAGCACCACGGAGCCCGGCGTCGGGGCCTCCACGTGGGCGTCCGGCAGCCACGTGTGGAGGGGGAAGACGGGGACCTTGATGCTGAATGCCAGGCCGAAGGCACCGAAGAGCCAGAGCTGCTCCGTCAGGGTCAGGGGGACCCGGAGCAGGTCCTCGTAGGCGAAGGAGGGATAGCCCAGGTGACCCCTGGCCTGGACGTAGACGTACAGGATCGCCACCAACCTGAGGAGGGAGCCCAGGGCGGTGTAGAGAAAGAACTTCACCGCCGCGTAGATACGCCGCTCACCACCCCAGACCCCCACGATGAAGTACATGGGGACCAGCGTGAGTTCGAAGAAGACGTAGAACAGGAAGAGGTCCGTCGCCAGGAAGACGCCGACCACCCCCGTCTCCAGAAGGAGCATGAGGGCGTAGAAGGCCCGCTCCTTCTTCTTGATGTAGTTGAACGAGCCCAGGATCGCGAGGGGCGTCGTCAGGGTCGTCAACAGCACCATGAAGAGGCTGATTCCGTCGATTCCAAGCGCGTAATGGACGCCCCAAGCCTCGACCCATGCCACGGAGGAGGCCATCTGCATGGCCCCGGAACCGGCATCGAAGGCCCACCAGAGCCCCAGGCTCAGGACGAAGACGCCGGAAGACCACCACAACGCCACCGTCTTGGCCCGCTCCTCCGAGGAAAGGAGGACGGCTGCCACCCCCACCAGGGGGAGCCACACCAGGGCGTGGAGTCCCCAGACGGGGTAGCCTACGGACTGGAGCAGGCCGCTCATCGGGGGCCTCCCGGGCAGCAGGAGGGGCGATGGGCCCCTGCCGGCGACGTCAGAACCATCCGGAACGTCCTCATCAGAATCCCACCGCCCAGAGGATCGCGAGAACCCCCAGCGTCAGGATGAATGCGTAGGTGTTCACCGACCCGGTCTGGAAGAGGCTCACCACGAAGCCCGTGAGCTTGGCGGCGCCGCCGGCGAGGTTGACGATCCCGTCGATGAGGCCGTCGATGCCCTTCCAGAAGAATCGTGAGGTGCGCTGTATGGGGCGGACGATGAGGGTGTCGTAGACCTCGTCCACGTACCACTTGTTGTAGAGGAGCTTGCGGATTCCCGTCCGGGGCTCGCCGTCCTCCACCGCAGGCCGGAGCGCCCAACCCCGGACCACCACGACCGCCGTGACCACCACGATGAGGGCCGCGACGGTGGAGATGAGTGCCCAGGCCAACTCACCCCCGCCGAACGGGGCATGCTCCAGATAGCCGTGGTAATGTTCGCCTTCGGTGATGGCGCCGGCGGCCAGGAGGGCCTCCTCCCGGATCACCTGGGCCGTGTGGGTCACCGGGTCGAGCCACTCGTGGAGCCACTCGCTCATGGGGAGAGCGCCGAAGCCCCCCAGGAATGAGTTGCGGATGGCCTCGGGTACGTTGATCCACCCACCGAAGGCCGAAAGAAAGGCCAGGATCGACAGAGGCACCGTCATGGTGAGGGGTGCCTCGTGGAGGTGCTTGGCCTCCTCGTCTCCGGTGCGGTTCGATCCGTGGAAGGTCATCACCATCATCCGGGTCATGTAGAAGGCGGTGAGCATCGCCGCCGCCAGGGCCATGATCCAGAAGACGGTATACCACCCCGCGTAGGGCCCCGACGCCGCCGCTCCGGCGTACCAGATGATCTCGTCCTTGGAGAAGAACCCGGCGAAGGGCCAGATCCCGGCGATGGCCAGGGTGGCGATCCACATGGTGAGGGCCGTGACCGGCATGAACTTCCTCAGGCCCCCCATGTTCCGCATGTCCTGGGCATCCCAGTCGGAGTGGGTGTGGTGCAGGGCGTGATGCATGGAGTGGATGACCGCGCCCGAGCCCAGGAAGAGGAGGGCCTTGAAGAAGGCATGGGTCATGAGATGGAAGACCCCGGCGGCGTAGGCACCGACGCCGACCCCGAGGAACATGTAGCCGAGCTGCGAGACGGTGGAGTAGGCCAGTACCTTCTTGATGTCGTACTGGGCCAGCTCGATGGTGGCGGCAAAGAGGGCCGTCAGAGCGCCCACGCCCGCCACCGTGACGCTTCCCACGGGCGAGAGGGCGAAGAGAACCGAGGCCCGGGCCACCAGGTAGACCCCGGCGGTCACCATGGTGGCGGCGTGGATCAGGGCGGAGACGGGTGTGGGGCCCGCCATGGCGTCGGGCAGCCAGACGTAGAGGGGGATCTGGGCGCTCTTTCCCGTCGCCCCGAGCAGAAGAAAGAGGGTGACGGCCGTCACCAGCCCACCCCCGTACACCAGCGCCTCCTCGGCCCCGCTCATGACCGGAACGAAGTCCAGCGTCCCGAACGTCACGTAGAGGAGGAAGAGGGCGATGAGGAAGCCGAAGTCCCCGATCCGGTTGACGATGAAGGCCTTCTTCCCGGCGTCGGACTTCTCCCGATCCCCGAACCAGAAGCCGATCAGGAGATAGGAGCAGAGCCCCACGCCCTCCCAACCCACGAACATGACCGGGAAGCTGGCCCCCATGACCAGGACCAGCATGAAGAAGACGAAGAGGTTCAGGTAGGCGAAGTACCGGGGGTAGCCCGGGTCGTCCTTCATGTAGCCGACGCTGAACACGTGGATGAGGAAGCCCACCCCCGTGACCACCAGCATCATGATCATGGAGAGCTGGTCGAGCTGGAGGGCCGCCGAGACCGAGAAGGTTCCCGTAGCCATCCACGTCCAGTACTCCACCACCACCGGGTCGTGAAGCTCCACTCCGCTCATCCGGAGGAAGTTGGCCACGACCAGCGCGAAGGCCGCCAACAGGACCCCGGGCCCCACCCAGCTCGGGGCCGTGTGGGTGAAGGGCCGCCCGCCCGCCTCCAGGTCCAGTTCGCCTCCCTGGCGCACGGCGTCGGCGGACCGGCGGGCGTGGCTCAGGGCCAGGGCCCCGTTCACCAGGAAACCCAGAAGGGGGAGGAGGACGATGAGCCCCGGGAGGAGCGGCTCGAATCCATGGCCGGCGGCCTGAGCCGCCTCCTCCGGCACGAGGGCCGGCAAGAGGGCCGAAGTCAGAATCATGGCCCTACCACTTGAGGAGGTTGAAGGAATCCACGTTCACCGTCTCGTAGTGGCGGAAGATGCTGATGATGATGGCGAGTCCTACCGCCGCCTCCGCCGCAGCCACCGTCATGACGAAGAAGACGAAGACCTGACCGTCGATCCCGACGGCCCGACTGAAGGCCACGAACGCCAGATTCACCGCGTTGAGCTGGAGCTCGATGCAGAGAAACATGATGATGGCGTTCCTCCGGGCCAGCACCCCGAAGGTGCCGACGGCGAAGAGGATCGCGCTGAGGACGAGAGCCTGGGTCAGCATGCCGCGCACTCCGAAAAGGTGGCGGGATGGAAGAAGATCAAGGTCGGGGCTTCGGTACCGATGGGCCGGATCGAGAGGTGGGCCACGCTCAGGCCACCCGACGCTTGGCCAGGACGAGGGCGCCCACGATGGCCACCAGCAGGAGGATCCCCACCATTTCGAAGGGGACCACATAGCGGGTGAAAAGAGGTTCGGCGATGATGCCCACAGCCCCCTTCTCCGCCAGGTCGGCATCCAACGCGGTGGCATTGGCGAGGAAGTCCAGCTCCCCGGCGCCGCCGGGCCCCGCCATGCGCGTCGCCAGCAGGCCGGCCAGTGCGCCGCTTACGCCGAAGAGGATCACGGAAGCTCCCCACCCCTTCAGATCCCGCTGATAGTCGTGCCCCAGATTCAGCAGCATGATGACGAAGAGGAAGAGGACCATGATGGCCCCGGCGTAGACGATGACCTGAATGGCCGCCAAGAAGTGGGCCTCCAGCAGGATGTAGATCCCGGCAACGCTGGCCAGGGTCGACACCATGGAGAGGAGGGATCCCACGGGGCTGCGGGAGAGGACGACGCCGAAAGCGCTCCCCACCGACACGGCCGCGAATACGAAGAAGAGGATGTCGACCATGGAGGGCGTCACTCCGAGCGGGGATCCGACGGGTCCCACAGGAGGGTGGTGGGATGCTCCTGCTCCATCAGGCGGTCCAGGTCGTAGACGAAGCGGTCCCTCGTGTACTCGCCGTTCTCGAAGTGGCGGCCCACATGGATCGCCTCTACCGGACAGACCTCCTGGCACATCCCACAGAAGATGCAGCGGAACTCGTCGATCTCGTACACGACGGGGTAGCGGTTGCCCTGGTCGTCCTCCCCTCCCACCAGGCGGATGCAGTTCGCCGGGCACACCGTGGGGCACAGCCCGCAGGCCACGCACTTCGGACGGCCGTCGGCGTGGACCTCCATCCGGTGGGTCCCCCTCCACCGCGGGTGCAGCTCGGTCTGCTCCTCCGGGTACTGCTGGGTGACCTTGTTCGGGTTCACCATGTGCTTGAAGGTCAGAGCCATGCCCTTGAGGGCGGCCCGGAGGTAGGATGTGCGCCCGGGCTCGGGGCGCCGGATCACTTTGACCTGAACAGCCATATCGTCTCGCGCTTCAGAAGAATCAGTCGCCTGCGACCCGCGTGACCTCGCCGTCCAGCTCCGTGACGGGAAGCCGCACGGGCCGGTCCCGGCGATAGGGCACCGAGGCTCCGGAGATGACCCGGTCCCGGTCCAGGAAGAAGAGGAAGGCGGCGGTGCACGCTCCGCTCACCAGCGTCAGAACCAACCCGAAGGTGAAGCCGTAGGGCACGCCGAACAGGTCCAGCAGCAGGATGGTGACGGACACGACCATCACGTAGGCCAGCGCCGTGGGCAGCATGACCTTCCAACCCAGGCTCATGACCTGGTCGTAGCGGAATCGAGGGAGCGTCCAGCGGACCCAGATGTAGACGAAGAGGAAGAATCCCGTCTTGGCGGCGAACGCCCCCAGGGTGAGGAGCGTCTTCCACCAGGCGGGGTTCGCCGCCACGGGCGCTCCGGCGGCGTCGAAACCGCTGATGAGCATCCCCTGGTACCAGAAGGCGTTGTCCCACGACCCCGGCAGGTCCCAGCCTCCGAAGAAGAGGGTGGCCATGAGGGCCGACGCCGTCAGCATGTGGGCGTACTCGGCGATGAAGAACATGGAGAACTTCATGGACGAGTACTCGGTGTGGTACCCGGTCACGAGCTCCGACTCGGCCTCGGGCATGTCGAAGGGGAGCCGGTTGGTCTCGGCGAAGGCGGAGATGAGGAAGAGGATGAAGCCCAGCGACAGGGGAAGGGCGAACCACAGGTTCAGCTCCTGCTGCTGCCAGACGATCTGGGTGAGGGTCACGTTCCCCGCCAGCATCAGGACCGAGACCAGCGAAAGGCCCAGGGCCACCTCGTAGCTCACCATCTGCGCCGACGCCCTCAGTCCGCCCAGGAAGGCGTACTTGTTGTTCGACGCCCACCCTGAGAGGACGATGCCGAAGACGCCGAGGGAGGACAGGGCCAGGATGTAGAGGATCCCGATGGGGATGTCCGCCACGATCATGTCGACCACGCCCCAGGGCGTGTTCAGGGGCGCCGCGAAGGGCACCACCGCGAAGGTCACCAGGGCCGGGGTGATGGAGAGCATGGGTCCCGCCACGAACCAGAAGCGGTTCGCCGTGGCGGGCATGGTCTCCTCCTTGAGGAAGTTCTTGATCCCGTCGGCGATGGGCTGGAGCAGGCCCCACGGCCCCACCCGGTTGGGTCCGCTCCGATCCTGGATCCACGCGGAGATCTTTCGCTCCGCCAGCGTGGTGTACGCCACCACCCCCATGACCCCGGAGAAGACCACGATCACCTTGATCACCATCACGATGAGAGCGGGGGTCCCGCTGATGGGCTGGAGCGTCTCCATCTCAGTCTCCCGCCAGGGATACGGGCTCATTCAGGACCGCGCCCCTGGTTCCCAGCGTGGCGAACTGGAGCCCGGCGAAGGGCTCGTGCATGGACACCATCCTGTCGAAGGCCTGGGCCGCCGTGGTGACGGCGGGATCTCCGGAGAGTTCGGACGCCAGCGCCCCCAGAATCAACCATGCGGGCCGGGCGTCGCCCGGGGCCTGCAGACCAGGCCAGAATCGCTGCACCCGCCGATCCCGGTTGGTGAAGGAGCCCTCCTGCTCTGCGAAGGTGGTGATGGGAAACACGTAGTGGGCATTCCCGGACGCCGGAGTGGCGTGGGTGCCCAGCCAGGCGAAGAGGGCCGCTCCGGACCCGAAGTCGGCACCGACGTCCTCCAGGGCGTCGCCCAGAACCAGGAGAATCCCGTCGTGGTCCGCCAGATCGTCGAGCCCTCCGGCCCCGTCGTCGTCCCCCACCCGGACGGCGCCCAGCAGCTCGGCTCCCGTGTGGTTCGGAGCCAGTTCCCGGCGTCGGGCCAGGGAGGGCATGCCCTTGAGGGGGGCCTCGTCCGGGGCCCGGGCAATGCGGTAGACGATCTCGCCGCCACCCAACGCATCCAGCAACGCACGGAGGGCGCCCAGATCCTCGTTGGAGGCCCGTGGCGAAGCCACGGCCCGCACCGGAACACCCTCCAGCTCCCGGGCCCGGGTGATGAAGGCGTGCAACGCGTCCCGCCAGGAGGCCGGTCCGTCGGCGGTCCGGGGGGTGTCCAGGCGCCCCTGCCGGTTGATGAACTCGTAGTTCCCCCGCCCGTAGTCGCACATCCAGTATGCGTTCACGTCGAGGTTGGCCCGGGGCTTGAGCCGCTGCACCAGATTGTCCCGGGTATGGAGCGCGATGTTGCACCCCTGTGAGCACGACGGGCAGACCGACGGCGTGTGATCCAGGTCCCAGGCCCGCTGCTTGTGGAGGAAGTCCTTGGAGACCAGCGCGCCCACCGGGCAGATGTCCACGATGTTCCCGGACCAGTGGGTGCCTTCGAGACCATCCTCGAAGAAGGTGTCGATGACGGAGCGGTTGCCCCGCTCCACGACCGTGAGGCGGGGTTCCTCCTCCATCTCGTTCATGAAGCGGACGCATCGGGTGCACATGACGCACCGATCCCCGTAGAAGAGGACGTCCTTCCCGAAGTCGTCCCTCCCGAACACCCGCTTGGGTTCCCGGGACCGACCGTGGGCCCGCCCCTCGGCGTGAACGTAGTCCTGCAGCTTGCATTCCCCCGACTGATCGCAGATCGGGCAGTCCAGCGGGTGGTTCACCAGATAGAACTCCAGCACCCCTTCCCGCATCCGCCGGGCCTTTTCCGAGTCGGTGTGCACCACCTGACCGTCCAGCGCCACCGTGACGCACGAGGGCTGCAGCTTGGGTGCACCCTCGATCTCCACCAGGCACAGCCGGCACATGGCCGGCGAGGAGAGGCCGTCGTGGTAGCAGTAGTGGGGCACCTTGGTCCCCAGACGCTCGGCGGCCTTGAGGAGGGTGGTGCCCCGAGGGACGGTGATCTCCTGGCCGTCGATGGTGAGGGTGACGGTGGTCTGCTCAGTGCCGTTGTCAGCCATGCGCGATCTTCGACTGGGTGGGGACGGGCTGGCGGGGGGTCCCCGGAGAACGGGGACGGTGGGCGGCCGAGGGGTGTGGCATGAACACCTACGCGGCTCCGACCCGTTCACCGCGGCGAATGAGGGCCAGATACTCGTCGCGGAACTTCTCGATGCTGCTCTGGACCGGGGCGGCCACGGAATCGGAAAGGACGCAGATGGTGGTCCCCGTCATCTGGGTCGTCACCTCCACCAGGGTGTCCAGGTCCTCTTCGGTCCCACGCCCGTCCTCGATGCGGCGGAGGATCTTGGTGACCCAGGCGGAGCCCTCCCGGCACGGCGTGCACTGGCCGCAGGACTCGTGCTGGTAGAAGTAGGCCATGCGCCGGACCTGCCGGACGATATCGGTGGTCTCGTCCATCACGATGACCGAGGCGCAGCCCAGCATGGAGCCGGCAGCCACCACCCCCTCGTAGTCCAGGGCACACTCCCGGCATTCCTCCGCCGACAGGATCGGCACCGAGCTGCCTCCGGGGATCACCGCCTTCAGGGCGTTCCCGTTCCGCATCCCGCCGCAGACATCCTCGATGAGCTCCATGAGGGGGAAGCCCAGGGGCAGCTCGTAGTTTCCGGGCTTGTTCACATGGCCCGAGACGCTGAAGAGCTTGGTGCCGGGACTCTTCTCCGTGCCCCACTTCCGATACCACTCCCCGCCGTGCTCGATAATGTGGGGGACGGCGGAGAGGGTCTCCACGTTGTTGATGGTGGTGGGCATCCCGAAGAGTCCCACCGCAGCCGGGAAGGGCGGCTTCACCCGCGGCTGGCCACGCCGGCCCTCGAGGGAGTTCATGAGACCCGTCTCCTCGCCGCAGATGTAGGCGCCGGCGCCGATATGGACCGTTACGTCGATGTCGACCCCGGATCCGAGGATGTCCTTTCCGGCGTACCCGTTGGCGTAGGCGTCCTCCACGGCCCGGGCCAGCACGGCCGAGGCCTCGAAGAACTCCCCCCGGCAGTAGATGTAGACGTGTTCCGCGCCGATCGCCCGGGCCCCGATCAGGCACCCCTCCACGAGCTGGTGCGGGTCCCAGCGCAGGAGCTCCCGGTCCTTGAAGGTGCCGGGCTCGGACTCGTCGGCGTTGCAGCACAGGTAGTGGGGCTTCCCCGAGTCCTTGGGCATGAAGCTCCACTTGATCCCCGTGGGAAAGCCGGCGCCACCGCGACCCCGGAGGCCCGAGGCCTTCACCTCGTCGACGATGGCGGCGGGATCCATCTCCAGAGCCTTCTTCAGGGCGCCGTACCGACCGTTCGCCAGCGCCCCCTTCCAGGTCCGGGCCTTCGGGTCGCCGAAGTGGGTGCTCAGAACCCGGACCTCGCGGTCCGACACGTAGGGATAGGCCATGCTCAGGTTCCCTGCTTCTTGAGTCGTTCCAGAATCCGGGGCACGTCGCCCTGGCCCACGTTCTCGTAGTAGCGGGAGTTGATCTGCACACAGGTCGGGAAGCCACACGCCGCGAGGCACTCGGCCTCCACCACGGTGAAGTTTCCGTCCTCGCTGGTCTCTCCCAGCTCGGTCCCGGTAGCCTGGAGGAAGGCGCTCAGGACCTCTTCCGCCCCGCAGAGATTGCACGAGATGTTCGTGCACACCTGGATCAGGAAACGCCCCACCGGGGCCTTGTTGTACATGGTATAGAAGGTCGCCACACCCCGGACGTACGCGTCCGGCAGATCCAGGAGCGACCCCACCTCGTCCATGGTCTCGGGAGACACGTGACCCCGGACCTCCTGCGCCAGGGCGAGGGTGGGCAGAAGCGCCGCTCGCCGGTCTGGGTACCGGGTCAGGAGCTTCTCGAAGCGCTCCTGGTAAGGACCTTCGAAGAGAGGGGCTTCGGGGTCCTTCTCCGGAAGCATGTAGGGGTAGCTGGGTGCCCCGGCGGGATGCCCGCCGTCCAGAGGGCGAACACCCACGAAGTCCTCGCCCCGCACCTCCTCTTCCGTCAGGTCGAACTCGCCGGTATTGCCGGCGAAGCCGGGGTTCTTGAACGGAACGTCGCTCATCGGTCGATCTCCCCCAGGACGATGTCCAGGGAGGCGTTCACCATGATGAGGTCCGACACCAGGTGACCTTCCGCGAGCTTGGAAATGGTCGACAGGTTCACGAAGGAAGGCGGGCGCACCCGCCAGCGCACCGGCTTGGTGCCCCCGTCGCTCACCACGTACATCCCCAGCTCCCCCTTCGACCCTTCCACCGAGAACCAGCTCTCGCCCACCGGGGCATGAATCCCCTCGGTGATGAGCTTGAAGTGGTGGATCATGGACTCCATGTCGCTCATGCAGTCGGTCTTGGAGGGGAGGGAGATCCCCGGGTCCTCCACGTTGATGGGCCCGCCGGGCAGTCGATCCAGCGCCTGCTGGATGATGCCGATGCTCTGACGCATCTCTTCCATCCGGATGAGGAAGCGGTCGTAGCAATCCCCGTGCTCGCCCACCGGGACGTCGAAGTCGTACGTCTCGTAGTCGTAGTAGGGACGGTCCTTGCGAACGTCGTAGGGAACGCCCGACGCCCGGAGGTTCGGTCCGGTGAGCCCGCAATTGATGGCTTCCTCCGGCGAGATGACCCCGACGTCCTGGGTCCGTCCCAGGTGGATGGCGTTGGTCCGGAGGAGGTAGTCCACCTGGTCCAGGGTCCGGGGGAGTTCATCCACGAACTTGCGGCAGGCTTCGGTCCACCCCTCGGGTAGATCCGCCATCATCCCGCCGACCCGGGTGGCCGAGGTGGTGATGCGTGCCCCGGTCAACGACTCGTGGAGGGAGTAGATCTTCTCCCGTTCCTGGAAGGTGTAGAGGAAGGGGGTGAAGGCCCCCACGTCGATGGACCAGGTCCCGGTGAAGAGGAGATGGCCGAAGATCCGGTCCAGCTCCATGATGATGACCCGGACCACCTTGCAGCGCTCCGTGACATCGATCCCCATGAGCTCCTCCACCGACATCACATAGGCGCAGTTGTAGATGAGGGGCGCCAGGTAGTCCATCCGGTCCGTGAGGGGCACGACCTGATTCCAGCTCCGATACTCCCCGAGCTTCTCGAAGCCGGAGTGGAGGTAGCCGATGTGGGGGATCACCCGCACGACCGTCTCCCCGTCCAGCTCGCACACCAGCCGAAGCACGCCGTGGGTGGCGGGGTGCTGAGGGCCGATGTTGATGAGCATGTGCTCCGAACCGAGCTGCGGTTCGGCGAGATCCACCGGTGCGAGAGGTCCGTAGGCCGGGCGGCCGTCCAACCCCATCTCGGGGTTTCGGCCCACGGCGAACTCCACGGTCTTTGTCGACATGGCTCGTCCTCAGGCCGTCAGGCCGATTCGTCGGGCTCGGAGTCGCGGGTATCGCTCCCGGGGACGAGCTGGGGCTCACGGCCCACCTCCATCTCCTCGGGAATGTAGAAATCCGCCACCTCGTGGGAGAGGGCGCGGCGGGTCTGCTCCGCCCGGGAGAACCGGCCGCGAAGGGGAAAGTCCTTTCGAAGGGGATGGCCCTCGGCGTAGTTCTCGGGCATCAGGATGCGACGCAGGTCCGGGTGACCCTCGAAGGTCACCCCGAACAGGTCATAGACCTCGCGCTCCAACCAGTCGGCGGTGGCCCAGAGCGGCTGGACCGAATCGATGCGCAGGTCGGTCAACGGCAACTCCGCCTTCACCCTCAGGCTGCGTCGGTGGACCAGTGACCACAGCTGGTAGACCACCTGCAGCGGGCGGCCACCCCCGTAGTCCACGGCGGTGACGTCGGAGAGGAACTCGTACGCCTGGCCGGGATCCTCCTTGAGCCACGCCAGGATCTCCCGGACTCGCCGGGGATCGACGAAGACCACGAACTGGCCCCGGGCGGGGATCTCCTGGCGCAGGATCGCCTCGGCGAAGCGAGACCGGAGGGCCGTCACCGAAGGATGTTCCGGTGCGACGGCCCCGCCGGCATCCGCACCGGTGGGGACCGCGTCGCTCTCCCCCGGACCCTCCTCCACGGCGTCGATCCCCGTAGGCGTTTCTTTCGACATGGTGGACGCCTCCGGGCTACGGAAGCCGGTCGTCCGGACGGGACATCCGATCCGTCTGGACGAGTCCCGCCACCCGGTTCTGACGCGTGGAGTTGCCGAAGGGTCCCGTCAGGCCACGAACCTGGTCGTCGTCGGCCCGGGGGTACCCGGCCGCCAGCGGATCCTCAGCGCGATTGAGACGATGCTCCGAGAGCCTCTCGGTCCGGATCTTCTCCTGAATCATCATGAGGCCGTAGATGAGCCCTTCGGGTCTCGGCGGGCAGCCCGGGATGTAGACGTCCACCGGCACGATGGTGTCGATGCCCTGGACCATGGAATAGTTGTCGAACACCCCGCCGGAGCTCGCACACGCGCCCATGGAGATGCACCATTTGGGCTGCGGCATCTGGTCCCAGATGCGTCGCAGAACCGGGGCCAGCTTGTACGGCACGCGCCCGGCACAGATGAGGACGTCGGCCTGACGGGGAGAGAACGACATCCGCTCCATCCCGAAACGAGCCAGATCGAAGTTGGACGCCGCCGACGCCATCATCTCGATCGCACAGCAGGCGGTGCCGAAGGGCATGGGCCAGAGGGAATTCCGCCGGCTCCAGTTGACGATGAAGTCGAGCTTGGTGGTCAGGAAGGTGGGCCCTCCCGATCCGAAGATCCCCCTGCCGGTGGAGCTCGTCCCTCCCCCCGGGAGAGGCTCACCCTTCGCCTCGTTCTCGTTCAATCCCATTCCAGACCTCCCTTCTTCCATTCGTAGACCAGCCCGAGGGTCAACACCGCCACGAAGAGCAGCATCGCGCCGAAGGCACCCCAGCCGAGATCCCGCATACCGACGGCCCAGGGGATCAGGAAGATCGTCTCCAGATCGAAGACGATGAAGCTGATGGCCACCATGTAGAACTTCACGCTGAACCGCTCCCGGGTGTCGCCCAGGGGAATCATCCCCGATTCGTAGGGCATGTCCTTTTCGGGAGTCGGCCGACGCGGATTGAAGATGTGGGTGGCGACGGCGATGCCCACGGCGTTCAGGATGGAGACGCCGAAGAGGATCAGGAGCGGTGCGTAGGACCCCGACATGGCTACCAGCTGGTCCTTATTTCTTGTGAAATCATTCACGATCCGAGGCCGAAATGTACCGGGACCAGGAAACGGGTGTCAACCACGGGCAGGCCCTTGACAATCCTTGATTTTCCAAGGGTTTCGGCGCATTTGCCGAGGTCCGTCCGCCGGTTATCTTTGACCTTCCGACCCCGTATCCGGAGGATGTCGGAGCCCCTCGGCATGGTTTCCCCCCACCCGTCCCGCCCAATGCCCATCAAGAGTGACAAGTGGATCCGTCGGATGTGCCAGGAGCACCGAATGATCGAGCCCTTCGAGACCGGGCAGGTCAGGGACGGGAAGATCAGCTACGGGATCTCGTCGTACGGCTACGACATCCGGGTGTCCCCCGAGTTCAAGGTCTTCACGAACGTCCACAACCTCATCGTCGACCCCAAGAATTTCGACGACCGTTCCTTCGTGGACATCGAGGGGGACGAGTGCATCATCCCCCCCAACTCCTTCGCCCTGGCCCGGACCGAGGAGTACTTCCGCATCCCCAGGGACGTCCTGGTGATCTGCGTCGGAAAGAGCACGTACGCCCGGTGCGGCATCATCGTGAACGTGACGCCCCTGGAGCCCACCTGGGAGGGATACCTGACGTTGGAGATCAGCAACACCACGCCCCTCCCGGCGAAGATCTACGCCGGAGAGGGAATCGCCCAGCTCCTCTTCTTCGAGGGAGACGAAGAGCCGGACACGGCGTATGCGGACCGCAAGGGGAAGTACATGAAGCAGGTGGGGGTCACCCTCCCCCGCATGTGACGCCCCAGCGGAGCGTCAGGAGGTGGGCGAATCGCTTGCGGAGAGAAGCTCCACCTCGAAGACCAGGACCGAGTTGGGCGGGATGAGACCGCTGCCCCGCTCCCCGTAGGCCAGTTCAGACGGAACGATGATCCGGCGGAGCTCGCCGACACGCATCCCGCTGACCCCGATCTCGAATCCCGGGATCACGTCGCTCTGGCCGAAGTTGAAGAAGAGAGGTACGCGGCCGGGATCCCGGCTGGAATCCACCTGCGTCCCGTCGGGAAGCCACAGCGTGTAGTCCACCTCGACCCGGCCGGTGGACACGGGAATTGCATCCAGAGACCCTTCCTGAAGCGTCTCGATGTAGACGCCGCTGGGCAGGAGCGTCATCTCCTCGATGACCACGCCCAGCTCGGGGGCGTACTCCACGTCCTCCGGCGAGAGGGGAGCCAACGGATCGTCGTCGCTGCACGCCCCCATCGCCAAAGGGAGAAGAGCGGCCAGGACGAGGGCGGAACGGGACGAGCGGCGGGTCGAGGGCATCGAGGACCTGGGGTCGGGATTGAGGACGCGGCGAACGCCGGGGGGGCGCGTCGCCGGGAGGGGGCGCGACTCCCCTCTTACCGGCGCAGGCGGCCCGGGTTTCGCCGGATGCAGATCTCCGGTCAACGGACGTCCACCAGCTCCACCTCGAAGACGAGGGTGGCGCCCGGCGGAACCCGTGCGCTCCCGCCTGCTCCATAGGCCAGCCCCGGGCGCACCACCAGACGGCGGCGACCGCCGACCCGCATGCCTCGGAGGCCCTCGTTCCAGCCTCGAATCACCTCGTTGCCGCCAAGCCGGAGGACGAAGGGCTCGCCGCCGATGCTCGTGTCCACGAGGGTGCCGTCGGCGAGCCAGGTGGCGTAGTGGATGGAGACCAGCGAGGTGCGCTGGGCCGTGGGCCCGCCCCCCACCTCCAGATCCTCCAGGAAGAGCCCGCTCCCGGTACGCTCCATCCCTCGGAGATCCACACCCAGCTCCGGTGCGAAGTCCACGGTGGTGGGATCCCCCGCACCTCCCTCCCAGCTCCCCGAGGCGCAGGCCCCGGCCCAGACCACCGCCCATACCCACCGGCCCGTCCGCGCCCACAGGCCGACGCCCCCTCTATTCAAGGGGTGGATCCGCCCTGGCCGCGTCGTACACCACCACGCCGTCCACGACGGTCATGCGGACCCGGACGTCCTTGAGGGCCTCGGGTGGCACCTGGAAGGGGTCCTGCTCCAGCACCGCCACATCCGCCAGGAAACCGGGCAGCAGCCTCCCCTTGCGGTCCTCCTCCCCCGCCACCCAGGCGTTGTTGACGGTGTAGGCCCGAAGCGCCGTCTCCAGGTCGATGCGCTCCTCCGGAAACCAGCCGCCTTCGGGGGTGCCGTCCAGAGTCTGGCGGGTGACGGCCGCATACATCCCCTGGAGCGGGTTCACCGTGTACCAGGCCGCGTTCGTCCCGGGCCAATCGCTGCCGAAGGAGAGACGCACGCCGGCGTCGTGCAACGTACGGAAGGCGTACGCCCACCGGGCCCGCTCTCCGATCCGCTCCTCCATCCAGCGCATGTCGTCGATGGTGTGGTAGGGCTGCATCTCGGCGATGATGCCAAGCGCCGCCTGGCGCCGGGCCGTCTCGGGACCCCGGATCACCTGGTTGTGGATGATGGCGAAGCGCCGATCCTCCCGTGGCGGGTTCTCCTCCATGACCCGGGCCATCAGGGTCACGATGGAATCGATGGCCTGGTCCCCGATGGCATGAACCCGGGGGTTGAATCCGGCGGAGTCGGCTCCGAAGAGGAGCCGCTCCATGTTGCCCGTGGGAGCCATCCCCGAGCCGCCGTCCGTCACGTACCCCGTGTTCGAAGCGTCCCGCCACCGGCCCCGGACGCCAGTGGTCCGGTACGGCTCGTAGAAGCGGGCCTGGGAGCTCCCCATGATCCCGTCCACGAAACCCTTGAGGCCCTGGTAGCGGATCCAGTCGTCCCCCAGCCCCTCGACGATTCCAGCGTCCCGCATCTCGTCCCACGTGTCCAGGACGAGCCGCATGTTGACCCGGGCGGTGAGCTCACCCGACTCCCGCAGCCGCTCGTACACCTCTACCTGCTCCGGTGGGGTGATGTCGAAGAAGGTGGTCACCCCATGACGGGCCAGGTCGGCCAGCGCCGCCCGAGCCTCGGCCTGTCGCTGCTCCATCGTCTTGTCCGGGATCGACGCCCGAACCCTGGAGGCGGCGTCCGGACTCAAACGCCCCGTGGGCCGACCCTCCACGCACTCGACGCCGGCCCAGCGACAATCGGCCCCGGCAGCCGCCAGCGCCGCATCGTTGGTCAGGTATTGGGAGCGATCCCAGTTCCAGAGCAGAGCCGGATTCTCCGGGGAGACGGAGTCGATCCAGCTCCGGTCGGGCCGAAAGGTCCCCGAGGACGGTCCGTCCGCCGACTCCCCGCCTGTGGAACTCACCGCCCACTGCTCGTACGCGCCCCACATTCCCCCGACCATCCATGCGCCCGACGGGAGCCGCCGAGCCGTGGCCCCGACCTCCGCCGCCAAGGCGGGCCCGTCCGCCACTTCCAGGAGATTCACGCCCAGGAGGAGTTCGCCGGCCCGGTCGAAGTGGGTGTGGTTGTCGATGAAGCCGGGGGTCACCAGGCCACCCTCCAACGCCACCATACGCGTCCCGGGTCCCTGCAGGGCCCGGATGTCGGCCTCGCCCCCCACCGCCTGGATCCGGTTCCCCCGGACCGCCAGCGCCTCCGCCCATGGCGCGTCGTCCACCCCGGTCCAGACCCTGGCCCCCGTGAGGATGAGGTCGGCGGCCCGGTCCGGTCCCTCGGGCGGGCCGGCACAGGCCCCCAGGATCACCGCGCAGAGGGCGGCCGCGACGGAGCGGGGAGCCCACCACCGCGGCAGCTCTTCCCGGGGCGTCACCGCCCCCTCCCGGGCGTGCCCGGGAGGGGGGGCGGCTGGTCCGGGGGAAGCGGCGACACGTAGGGTCGACCCCCGGTCTACTACCGATGGGCGGCCCGGGCCCGCTCGCGGAGGTCGCCGTCCAGGAGGAGCTCGGCCCCCATGAGTGCGAGGGCCCGGGCCGCCACCTGGGCGCCCCTGACCGCTCCGGCCGTGCCGTGGGAGGCGCTGGTTGCCCAGGAGTGCCAGGGAACGTGGGCCGCCGCAGTGGTGACGGAGAACTCCACCGTGGGCGTGATCAGGCTCACGTCCGCCACGTCGGACGACCCGCCGCTGGCGGCGGTGGGCCGATCGGCGAGGGGCGTGATGGTGTCGGTGAGGCCCGACTCCTCGACCCCGACGAAGCGCTGCAGCTCCCGGGCGAACCGTTGGTCCTCTTCGCTGAACGGGGGAGGCCCCACCCGCTCCAGATTCCGCTGCATGGCCTCCTGCAGCGGCCGGACCAGGGTGTAGGTGTTCACCCCTGTGATGAGGTAGGTCTCGTGCTCGGTGCGGGTCATGGTGGCGGCCCCCTGGGCGATGTCCAGGATCCACCGGTAGTTCTCCTCCACCGCCGTCCGGGTCGTGTCCCGGACGTAGTACCACACCCGGGCGTACTCCGGAACCACGTTGGGCGCCTCACCGCCGTCGGGAATGACGTAGTGGATGCGGGCGCTGGGCTCGATGTGCTCCCGCATCATGTTCACGCCGTGGTTCATGAGCTCCACGGCGTCCAGGGCGCTTCGGCCGTTCAAGGGTCCGCGGCTCCGTGGGCGGCCTGGCCGCGGAAGCTGATCTCGAAATTGTTCAGGGCCTGGGCCCGGCTGTTGGAGACCTGCGTCGACTGACCCGGGTGCCAGACGATGGCGGCATCCAGGTCGTCGAAGAGTCCCTCACGGGCCATGTACACCTTCCCCACCACCGTCTCCTCCGCCGGCGTACCGTAGAGACGGACGGTCCCGGCGGTACCGTGGTCATCCATCATCCGCTTGATGGCGATGGCGCTGGCCACCGAGGCGGCTCCGAAGAGGTTGTGCCCGCACCCGTGGCCGTGGATGTGGCCGTCGTCTCGGGGGTTTCGCGCCGGGACGGGGGCATTGCCGATGTTGGGGAGGGCGTCGTACTCCGCCAGCACCCCCAGGATCGGCGTCCCCGAGCCCCAGGACGCCACGAAGGCGGTGGGCATCCCGGCCACACCCCGCTCCACGGTGAACCCCTCCTCCTCGAGAATCCCCGCCAGATAGGCGGCGGACCGGGACTCCTGAAGCGCGATCTCGGCGTAGTCCCAGAGCTCCATGGACATGCCGCTCACGAGTTCTTCCAAGGCGACGGCGTGATCGAAGGCTGACTGCTTGCCCTCGTCCACGGACTGGGCCGCCAGGGGCGCCGTGAGGAGCGTGGCGGCCAGGCACAGCGCCGGGACGGGGTTGCGACGGATCTGCATCTCCTACCTCCAGCATACAGGGAGCGGAAGATGCGACACTGCCGGGCCGGCCGGCTGTCGGCAAGGGGCCGGATCAGCCCCGGTCCACCGCCTCGGGTCGGGACTTCAACGTCGCCCGCCAGAGATCGCGGTTCAGCTGGGCGATGTAGTCCACGCTGATCCCCTTCGGACAGGCCACCTGGCAGGCACCGTGGTTCGTGCAGTTGCCGAAACCGGCGTCGTCGTGAGCCTCCACCATGTCCAGCACCCGGACCCAGCGTTCCGTCTGTCCCTGGGGGAGCTGGCCCAGGTGGGCGACCTTGGCCGAGGTGAAGAGCATCGCCGACGCGTTGGGGCACGCCGCCACGCAGGCCCCGCACCCGATGCACGTGGCGGCGTCGAACGCCTCGTCGGCGTTGATCTTCCGTACCGGGATCGCATTGCCGTCCGGGGCGCTTCCGGTGCGGACCGAGATGTAGCCGCCGGCGGAGATGATGTCGTCGAACGGGGAGCGATCCACCACCAGGTCCTTGATCACCGGGAAGGCCTGCGCCCGCCACGGCTCGATCCAGAGCTCCTCCCCGTCCCGGAAGCTCCGCATGTGGAGCTGGCAGGCGGTGGTCATGGTCTTGGGCCCGTGGGGGACCCCGTTGATCATCATGCCGCACGACCCGCAGATCCCCTCTCGGCAGTCGTGCTCGAAGGCGATGGGCTCGCCGCCGGCCTCGGTGATCCGCTCGTTCACCACGTCCAGCATCTCCAGGAAGGACATGTCGGAGGAGATGTCGGAGGCCTCGTAGCGTTGGAAGCCGCCGGGATCCGAGGGGGTGCTCTGGCGCCAGACGTGCAGGGTCAGATTCATCTTACTTGTAGCTCCTCTGGGAGAGCTCCACGTACTCGAACTCCAGCTCTTCCTTGTGCAGCGTCGGAGCCTCGCCGACGCCGTTGAACTCCCACACCGCCACGTGGGCGTAGTTTTCGTCGTCCCGCTTCGCTTCACCTTCCTCGGTGGTGTGCTCCACGCGATAGTGGGCGCCGGCGGACTCGTCCCGGGCCAGGGCGTCGTAGCACATGACCTCGGCGAACTCCATGAAGTCCGCGACCCGACCCGCCTTCTCCAGCGACTGGTTCAGGGTATCTCCGGACCCCGGGACCCGGACGTCCTGCCAGAAGTCCTCCCGGAGCCGGGGAATCCGCTCCAGGGCGCTCTCGAGCCCCTCCTTGGACCGGGACATTCCGCAGGCCTCCCAGACGATCCGGCCCAGCTCGATGTGGAAGGAATCCACCGTACGGGACCCGTTCACCGAGAGGAGCCGATCCATCCGACCCCGGGCGTCCTGCTCCACCTCCTGGAAGGCCGCATGGGACTCGTCCACGGTGCCCGGGGCGATCCGGGCCAGGTAGTTGCCGATGGTCATGGGGATCACGAAGTACCCGTCCGCCAGCCCCTGCATGAGCGCGCTGGCACCCAGCCGATTGGCACCGTGATCCGAGAAGTTGGCCTCACCGATCACGAAGAGTCCGGGGATGGTGCTCATGAGGTCGTAGTCCACCCAGAGGCCCCCCATGGTGTAGTGGGGCGCCGGGTAGATCCGCATGGGCACCTGGTACGGGTTCTCTCCGGTGATCTTCTCGTACATGGCGAAGAGGTTGCCGTACCGCTCGCTGATCGTGTCCTTGCCCAACCGTTCGATGGCGTGGCTGAAGTCCAGGTAGACGCCGTTCCGCCGTGGACCCACGCCGTGCCCTGAATCCACCATTTCCTTGGCTCGCCGGGAGGCGATGTCCCGGGGCGTGAGGTTGCCGAAGGACGGGTAGAGACGCTCCAGGTAGTAGTCCCGCTCCGCCTCCGGGATCTGGTTGGCAGGACGATCGTCCCCCTCCTTCTCCGGGACCCAGATCCTCCCATCGTTCCGAAGGGACTCGCTCATGAGGGTGAGCTTGGATTGGTAGTCCCCGGACGGGGGAATGCAGGTGGGATGGATCTGGGTGAAGCAGGGGTTCGCGAACCCGGCACCCCGACGATGGGCCCGCCAGGTCGCGGTGACGTTACAGGCCTTCGCGTTCGTGCTGAGGAAGAAGACGTTGGAGTAGCCTCCGGTGGCCAGAACCACCGCATCCGCGGCGTGCCGCTCGATCTTCCCCGTGAGCATGTCCCGGACGACGATCCCCTACGCCACGCCATCCACCACCACCAGGTCCAGCATCTCCGCCCGATTGTGCACCTTCACCTTCCCGGCCCGTACCTGCCGCTCCAGCGCCTGATAGGCACCGAGGAGAAGCTGCTGGCCCGTCTGTCCCCGGGCGTAGAAGGTCCGGGACACCTGGGCACCACCGAAGGATCGATTCGCCAGCATCCCGCCGTACTCCCTGGCGAAGGGCACACCCTGGGCCACGGCCTGGTCTATGATGTTCAGGGAGATCTGCGCCAGGCGGTAGACGTTGGCTTCCCGGGAGCGGAAGTCGCCGCCCTTGACCGTGTCGTAGAAGAGGCGGAAGACGCTGTCTCCGTCGTTCTGGTAGTTCTTGGCGGCGTTGATCCCGCCCTGGGCCGCGATGGAGTGGGCCCGTCTGGGCGAATCGTGGAAGGTGAAGACCTTCACGTCGTAGCCGAGTTCCCCCATGGTGGCCGCCGCCGACGCACCGGCCAACCCCGAGCCCACGATGATGACGTCGTATTTCCGCTTGTTCGCGGGGTTCACCAGCTTCATGTCGAAGCGGTGGTTGTCCCACTTGTCCTCGATGGGGCCGTCGGGAATCCTGGCGTTCAGTTCCACGTTGGAAGTACCTCGGTTTATCGAGTCCGGATCGTGTCAGAGCGTGATGACGCCGGCGAAGACCAGGAGCGGCGGGATCAGGAACCCCACGAAGACCACCAGGGCGTAGCCTGCAGCGAAGGGCCTCCGAAGCCGGTTCCACCGGGGATGACTGGCCCCCAGCGTCTGGAAGACGCTCCAGACGCCGTGATACAGGTGGAGGACCAGGGCCGCCTGGGCCACGATGTAGGCGCCCAGCACCAGGGGGTTCTGGAACGCCACCACGTAGTTGTGGAAGACGCCCCCCGCCTGGAAGTCCGTGTGGGCCTGGCCCGTGGTGAAGTGGAGGATGTGGTACACGATGAAGAGAAGGATGATCCTGGTGCCGGGCCGCCCGGCTGCGTGACCAGAGTTGGAAGGCCGCCGAGATGTGGACGGCCACGGCGCCCAGGAGGGCCAGCCGGGTGATCCAGAGGACGGCCCCGTGGGGGACCGCCGGGTAGCCGACCTCCCGGAGGAATTCGGCGTAGCTGTCCATGGCGCAGACCTCTCCGGGTACCGAGAGCCCGGTGGCGGCGTCCCCGGCGCCTCCCGGCTCGCAGCCCTGGAGCATCTTCAGGTTCCCGAACATGTGGGCCAGCAGGAACAGGAAGAGGAGGATCCCCGAGACCGCCATGAGGACCTTCTTGCCCACGGTGGATCGGTAGAGGGTCGCCACACGCTGCATCTGAACTCCAGGGAAGGCTTCGGTGGGTCGGCGAACGAAAATCGGGGAGGAGCGGCGCCGCTCCTCCCCGATCCGTCAGTCCAGCGCCTCGAGGGTCTCGCGGACGTGATCGGCGCTCTTGGCCAGCGCCGCCTTCTCGCCATCGGTGAGATCCACCTCCAGGATCTCCTTCAATCCCCCCGCACCGAGCTTGCAGGGCACACCCAGGAAGATCCCGTCCTGCCCGTACTCCCCGGTGAGGTAGGCCGCGCAGGGCAGGATCCGGTTCTTGTCCCGGACGATGGCCTCGACCATCTGCACCGCGGCGGCGGACGGTGCGTAATAGGCGCTCCCGGTCTTGAGGTGGCCCACGATCTCCGCACCGCCCTTGCGAGTCCGCTCCACCAGAGCATCGATCCGCTCCTGGGGAAGAAAGTGCTCGATGGGGATGCCGGAGATGGTGGTGCAACTCTGGAGGGGGACCATGGTGTCACCGTGCCCGCCCAACACGAGGGCCTGAATGTCCTCCACGCTCACACCCAGCTCCAGGGCGATGAAGGAGCGGTACCGGGCCGTGTCCAGGACCCCGGCCATTCCGATGATCCGCTCCCTGGGGAACCCGGTGGTCTGGAGAGCCACGTAGGCCATCACGTCCAGAGGGTTGGAAACCATGATGACGATGGCGTCCGGCGCGACCCGGGCGATCTCCTCGGACACGCTCCGGACGATCCCGGCGTTCGTCTTCAGGAGGTCGTCACGGCTCATCCCCGGCTTCCGGGCGATGCCGGCGGTGACGACGAAGATGTCCGACCCCTCGGCGGCCTCGTAATCCTGTGCACCGACCAGGCGGGAGTCGAATCCTTCGATGGGGGCGCTTTCCCACTGGTCCAGCGCCTTTCCCTGGGGGATGCCCTCGGCGATGTCCACGAGGACGACGTCCCGGGCGAGTTCCTTTTCGGCGATCCGCTGGGCGGCGGTGGCACCCACGTGCCCGGCACCCACGACGGTGATCTTCTGCGAGCTCATCTTATCCTGGTGTTCCGGGCCCCGTCGGAGGGTTGGAAGGCGCGGAGTGAACGATCGAAGGCGCGCCTGCGCAGGGCCGGTTGTCGGCTTGGGGAAGCTATTCCGACCGCGGGGGGAGTGTCAACGCGAATCCGGGGGTTCTTCCCGCATCCGGAAGGGTGCGGACGGGGGTCCTCAGCCTCCGGTCTGGGAGAGCGCGACCAGGCCACCGGAGCCCAGGGTGCTCCCCTGGACCAGATGGTGCCGCTCGGGCTTCACCCGGAGCGTCTCCCGAATCAGGGGCTCCAGGGGATCGCCGGCCCGGAGCGCCGTGCGCAGATCCGTCTGGAGGTCCCCGAAGAGACAGGGCCGGAGCTGGCCGTCGGCGGTGAGGCGCATGCGGTTGCACCGGTCGCAGAAGTTGTGGCTCATGGGGGTGATGACCCCAACCGTCCCCGGGGCGCCGGGAAAGCGGTAGTAGGTGGCGGGGCCATTCCCCGTGGGGCCTTCCGCCGGTTCGAGCTCGCCCACCTCCCGCACCCGCTTCAGCGCCTCCTGACAGGAGAAGTAGTTCTCCACCGACACGTCGAGGTTCGCGCCGGTGGGCATGACCTCGATGAACCGGACGTGCCACGGCCGCTCCCGGGTGATGGCGGCGAAGTCGGCGATCTCGTCGTCGTTTCGGCCCCGCATGAGGACCACGTTCACCTTCAGCGGCGTGAACCCGACCCGCTCGGCGGCGTCGAAGCCCGCCATGATCCTCGGAAAGGAGCCGGGCCGACGAGCCAAGGCGTCCACCCGTTCCGGGCGAAGCGAATCCAGGGAGATGTTGACCCGATGCAGCCCCGCATCCCGCAGGGCGTCGGCGTGCTCCGCAAGGAGGACGGCGTTGGTGGAGAGGGACACGTCTTCGATCCCCGGGGTCTCCGCCACCATCCGGACGAGCTCCGGGAGATCTCGCCGGACGAGGGGCTCGCCTCCCGTGATCCGGACGCGGCGGAGGCCGAGGGGCGCCATGGTGGCCACCACCGTCCGGATCTCCTCGTAGCTCAGGAGCTCGTCCCTGCGCAGCCAGTCCAGACCTTCCAGCGGCATGCAGTAGACGCACCGCAGATTGCACTTGTCCGTGACCGAGATCCGCAGGTACTCGATCCGTCGGCCGAAGCCGTCTTCCATGGGCACGCCGGGCCGCTTCCGGGGGGAGGTCATGCCGGCTCGAGAGGCGTTCCAGGGACCCAGGCGCTCTTCCCGTCGGCGTAGTGCTCGTGCTTCCAGACCGGTAGACGCCTCTTGATCTCCTCCAGAACCCACCGGGAGGCCTCGTAGGCAGCGGGCCGGTGGGGTGCGGAGACGGCGATGACGAGGCTGGCCTCCTGAAGCTCCAGCTCCCCGAGCCGGTGGGCCGCCGCCACCGAGGAGACGTCGAAGCGGTCTTCCGCCTCCTGGCAGACGGCCTGCAGCTCTCCCAGTGCCATGGGCTCGTAGGCCTCGTACCGCATTCCCGTCACCGGGCGTCCGTCCGCTTGGTCCCGGACCACACCGAGAAAGAGAACCACGGCTCCGTTGCCCGAGCCCGATACGGCCCCCACGAGCGACTCCGGTCGAAGGACCTCGTGGGTGACGCGCGCCAGAGCCACGTCAGCCGCCGGCCACGGGGGGGAGGAAGGCGACCTCGTCTCCCTGTCGAAGCGGGCGTCCGGGTCGGGCGACCTCCTGGTTCACCGCCACGGCAGGACGCTCGGGAAGACGGGAGAATCCACCGTCCCGGGCCCGGACCAACGACACCAGGTCACCCACGGTGGCCTCGGCCGGAAGGGTGAGCCGGAGCCGGGGTGTACCCACCAGATCCCGATAGCTGGCGAAGAAGAGGACGTCGAGTTCCATGCCCCTTGAACCCGGGGCCGCCCGGCATCGTTCCGTCCGGGGGCGCGACCCGATCAGCGCCAC
>JARRPL010000011.1:0-25779 GCA_037382905.1 Gemmatimonadota bacterium
CTCATGACGACGGCGTAGACCAGGGCCATGGCAGGGGCGAGACGGCTGATCCGCCCCCAGACCCGGTGCTCCTCGACCTGCTGTCCGGACCACCCGGCCATCAGCCGATCCCGCCAGCTCTTCTGACCGCTGTCCAGGGAGGCCTCGTCCACCAGACCCATGTCCGGCCGGATCATGAGGTAGGCGAAGTAGAGGGCGACGCTGAAGAGCACCGCCACCCCCACCACCGTCCGGGTCATGAAGAAGGGGATGTTGAGGTACGCCGCCTTCTTCTGGACGATGGGATCGTACGCCATCTGCTCGATCCAGGGGAAGTAGTTCTCCCGGAGGAAGAGCATGGGGATCAGCAACACGAAGGCCACCGGCAGGAACGCCGCGAAGGCGACGCCCACCCGCCTCAGGGACCAGTTCCACTTGGCCTTCACGATCTGGGTGGCCCCGGTGAACATCACCGCGCCCATGGCGACGCTCGTGAAGAACAGCCAGTTCGAGACGTAGCTGGCCCAGGCGGCGGTGGAATCCTGACCCAGCCGGATGATGAATGCGGCCAGACCCACGATGAACATGACGCCGAAGATCAGGCTGGCGCCCTTGTTCCTCGGAAGAAAGCGTGCCTCGACCCGGTCGGGGATATGGATGTGGGCCATGGGTCAGTCCTCCACCCCGTCGCGGTCACCTGCCCGATCCGGCCCACCCTGGGGCTGGAGGTCGTCGGCGGCCGCCTGAGCCTGCTGATCGGCGGTGTAGGCTGCCTGAAGCTGGCGCACGTAGTTCACGATATTCCACCGATCGAAGTGGGTGATCTGATGCCCGTACTGGGGCATGAGGCCGCGGCCGACGCGAATCATGCCGTAGATGTAGGGATCCGAATACGCCTGCACGGTCTCACCGGCGAGGTTGTACACCGCCAGCGCGGGCCACTTCTCCAGGATGTAGGCCTCGGCCCCGATCCCCGCGGGCCCGGGGCAGACGATGCAGTAGCAGTTGTACAGCTCCTGGCCCCGAGCAAGAGAGGCCTCGTCCGCAGGAACCGGGTTCTCGACCCAGAAGTCCAGCTGCGGGTTGGCCGTCTGCGCCTGGGTGAAGTCCGGCACCAGGTACTCCTGGACCTCGGGCTGGCCGAGGTTCACATCGCCTCGCTCCGCCGGGAAGTTGGCCGCGGCGAAGGGCACGCTGTTGTCGGCGGGAAGGAGCGGCTGCTCGTACGGGTCGTAGGTGACCTGGTTGCGCATGGATCGACCGAAGACCGCCACCATGACGTCGTCCATGGGCGTGCAGGCTCCCGTGGCGAGAAGCGCCACGCCCAGAACGAGTCCCCGTCCCAGACGCCGACGGGCCCCACCGTGCGGACGCCCACGCGAGTCGGAGGCCGGAGCCGGGCTACGCATGGGCCCCCTCCCGAAGCTCGATGGGCTGATATTTCTGGAGGATCGAGCGGGCCTCGTCGAGCCGGCCGCCGTGGGCCGACACGAAGAGACCGAAGCGCCCGGAGCTGAATTCGGGGTCATAGACCACGGAGGGCTTGAAGCCGGGGAGACGGCTGTTGATGAAGAGTCCCAGTACGGTGGACAGCGCACCGAAGAGCACGGTGAGCTCGAAGGCGATGACCACGTAGGCGGGGATCGACAAAATGGGCTTGCCCCCGGTGACCAGGGGCCAGTCCATGGAGCTCCAGCTGGTGAAGGCGAAGCCGGTGGCGGTACCCGTGAGCCCACCGACCAGCGTCCACACCCGCACCGGGCTCTGGTCGTAGCCCATGGCGTGCTCGATATGGTGTTCGGGGAACGGCGCGTAGGCCTTCAGGTCGTCCTTGAACCCGGCACGCTTCAGTTCCTCGATGGCGTCTACCGTGTCGTCCAGGTAGTCGAAGGACGCGAGAATTCCACTCTGGGTGCTCATCTCAGGCCTCCATTCCGGCCAGGTCCGCCGTCCCGTCCGTCTTCTTCCGGAGCGGCGCGGGCAGGTGAGGCGGGTGAACAGAAGGAACCAGAATCCGAACCAACCGAAGCTCCCCACCAGGATCCCCATCTCGATGACGGAGGGCCGATACACGCCCCATGCGAAGGGCTCGTACTCGTGGCTGAGGGAGGTGACGATGATCACGTACCGCTCGAACCACATCCCGATGTTGATGAAGATCGAGATGGCGAAGAGGGCCGGGATCGAGTGTCGTACCCTCTTGAACCACAGCATGAGGGGCACGAAGCCGTTGCAGACCAGCATGATCCAGGTGGCCCACCAGTAGTGCCCGAACAGGCGGTTCCAGAACATCTGGCGCTCCGGCGGCTCCCCGCTGTACCACGCCATGAAGAACTCGGTGAGGTAGGCGTAGAAGACGATGAGCGACGTGAGCATGATGAGCTTCGACAAGGCGTCGAAGTGCTTCGTCGTGAGGTACGCCTCCAGGCCGAAGATCTTCCGCAGCGGCACCGCCAGGGTGATCACCATGGCCACACCGGAGAAGATGGCGCCGGCCACGAAGTAGGGGGCGAAGATGGTGGCGTGCCAGCCCGGCACGATGCCCACGGCGAAGTCCCACGACACCACCGAGTGCACCGAGAGGACCAGGGGCGTCGCCAGGGCGGCCAGGAAGATGTAGGCCTTGCCGAAGTGATGCCACTCCCGATCCGTTCCCTGCCAGCCCATGGCCAGGAAGGAGTAGAGCTTCTTGCGGAGGCCCGTGCTCTTGTCCCGTGCCGCCGCGACGTCGGGGATCGTCCCCAGGTAGAAGAAGACCGCCGAAACCGTGAAGTAGGTCGTCACCGCAAAGACGTCCCAGACCAGCGGGGACCGGAAGTTCGGCCAGAGGAACCGCTGGTTGGGATAGGGGATGAGCCAGTAGGCGTGCCACACACGCCCGACGTGGATCAACGGGAACATCCCGGCGGTCATGACGGCGAAGACCGTCATGGCCTCCGCGGCCCGGTAGACCGATTGGCGCCACGGCGCCCGGAAGAGGAAGAGGATCGCGGAGATCAGCGTCCCCGAGTGGGCGATACCGACCCAGAACACGAAGGTCGTGATGTACGCCCCCCAACCTACCGGGCTGGTGAGCCCCGAGACTCCGATGCCCCGGTAGATCTGCCAGAACCAGGACCCGAAGAAGAGGATCACCCCGAGTACCGAAAGGCCGAAGAGCGCCCACCACCCCTTTCCAGGGGTGGAAAGCATGCTCAGGACGTCCCGGTTGACATCGCTGTACTGCTCGACGTCCGGGTGGGTCAGGGCCCCCCGCTGCTGGGATTCCGTCAACGCGTCAGTCGCCATGCTCACTCGTGCTTGAGGCGGGCCCTAGTGGCCGGCTTCGACCTCGTGGAACGTGACCTTCTTCAGGTAATGGACCCCGGGCTGGGTGTTGATGAGTTCATCCAGAACCCGGTACGTCCGCTCCGTGTGGGCCAACTGGGCCACGCGGGATTCCTCGTCGCGGATGTTGCCGAACACGATGGCCTCCGCGGGACAGCTCTGCTGACACGCCGGCACGATCTCGCCGTCGGCGACGCTCCGCCCGCCCTCCAGGGCAGCCCGGTTCTGTACCTCCCGGATGCGCTGCACGCAGAAGGAGCACTTCTCCATGACCCCCGTGTTCCGCACGGTGACGTCGGGGTTGTACTGCCAGTGGAGCGGCTCGGGCACGTCGGCGTAGGTGTACCAGTTGTAGACCCGGACCTTGTACGGGCAGTTGTTGGCGCAGTACCGGGTGCCGACGCAGCGGTTGTAGACCTGCCCGTTGAGGCCTTCGGGCGTGTGGTATGCCGCGAAGACGGGGCACACCGGCTCACAGGGCGCGTTCCCGCAGTGCTGGCAGAGCATGGGAAGGTGCCGCACGTCCAGGTGACTGGCGTGGCTGGCGTCCACGTGCTCGTAGTAGCGCTCCAGGCGGATCCAGGCCAGGTCCCGACCCATGGCCACCTGCTGCTCACCCACGAAGGCCACGTTGTTCTCGGACTGACAGGCCACCACACAGGCGGAGCAGCCCGTGCACTTGTCCAGGTCGATGGCCATGGCCCAGCGGGGCGTTCCCTCCCGGCCGTAGTCGCCGTAGCGGGAGCCTGGCAGCGGGAAGTCCTCCGCCTGACCCTCCGTCTCCACGGGCTGGAAGCCGCCCATGAGGTTCATTTCCGCCAGCGCATGATCCTCGCCCTCGCCGTGCTGGGCCTCCCCCTCGGCGTGCTCCTCCTCTTCGCCGTGACCCAGCTCCGCCAGGGCGACCGCCGGGGCGATGTTCCGATCCGACTGGTAGTCCGAGCCTTCGATGGAGGCCAGGCGATACCGCTCCCCGGTGGCTTCGACCGTCACTCGGGTGGACACCATGGCCAGGGCCCCGGAGGGCTGCTCCGCGAGCGCCGGAAGCAGACGAATCGGGTTCACGCCGTTTCCGTTGGCGTAGCGTCCGCTGTCGCTCCGGCCCCCACCGGTGGCGATGGCCACCGCATCCTCCCGGATCCCGGGATAGGTGTAGAGGGGAAGGGTCACCTCCCCGTGGGGCGACCGGACCGTGACGACGTCGCCCCGACGAAGTCCCTGGCGCTCGGCGGCGTCCGGGTGCATCTCGACCCAGGAATGCCACGCGAGCTTGGAGACCGGGTCCGGCAGCTCCTGCATCCAGGGCCGGTTGGCCTGCCGGCCGTCACCGAACCGGGAGGACGGGTACACCAGAAGAGCGAACTCGCCATCCCCGTCCAGCGCCGGCGGATCGAAGGTGAGAGCCGCGTCGGGATTCTGGAGCGCCACCGTCTGCTGGCTGGTGGGGGCGCCCGAGGTGACCACTCCGCTCTTCAGGGCGGTCTTCCACCATGCCTCGAAGTCGAGGCCCGAGCCGGACCGACCGTGAAGGTCCTGCCAGCGAGCCACCAGGTGGTCGTAGAGGGTCTCGGGACCGAGGGGGCTCCCCATCTGGGCCGCCACCGACAGGAGGACGTCCCCGAAGGCTCGGCTGTCGAAGTGGGGCACCGGCTGCATGGTGGGCTGCTGCACGGCGAAAACGCCTGGACGGGGCATGCTGTCGCCCCAGGCCTCGAGAAAGTGGCGATCCGGCAGGACCAGGTCCGCCAGCGCCGTGGTCTCATCGGGCTCGGTGGCAAAGGCGACCTTGAACCCGACCCCCGAGAAGGCGTCCGCGAAGTTCGAGCCCTCGGGAAGGGTGTAGACCGGATTGGCCCCTCGAACGATGGCCACCCCCACATTGCCGGAAGCCATCCCCTGGATGGCGGCCTCGACCCCAGCGCCGTAGGAGGGCGAGGCGGCGCTGAGCACCGGCGAGTCCAGCTGGACCGTCTGGCCGACGTTTCCTGCGACCGCGTTGAGGATATGCACCGCCAGATTCGCCGCCGTGGCACCCTGGTGGTGTCCCGCCTGTCCGGGTCCCACGGCCACCGAGGACGCCTCGGCGAAGGCGGAGGCCATCTCCCGGATGGCATCTGCCTCCAGGCCGGAAACCTGCGCCGCGATCTCGGGGGTGTACTCGTCCAGGATGGCGGCGTAGGGGCCGGCGTTCCCGCCGGAGGCCGCGATGGCCGACGCCATCCCCAGGGCCACCGCCGCCTCCGTCCCCGCCGGAATGGGCAGCCACTCGTCCGCGTTCTGGCCGGTCAGGCTCAGGCGCGGACCCACGAAGACGAAGCGGCCTTTGTGCCCGTCGTGGAGGGAGGCGGCCCGGGCGAAGCCCCGCTGATACTCCACCGGAGACACCCAGGTCTCCAGGAAGTCCGCACCGAAGGAGAGGATGAACTCCGCCCGCTCGAAGTCGTAGCGAGGGATGACGTCCCGCCCGAAGGCGATCCGCGTCGCCTCCTGGAGAGGAGGATCGGAGAGGGCGTCGTACTGCACGTGCTCTCCGCCCACCACCGAGAGGAACCGTGTCGCCAGATCCACCTCGGTGGGGCCCATCTGCCCGGTGAAGAGGAGGACGTTGCCGGCCGCTCCCTGGAGACGCTGGGCCAACATGGCCTCCGCCTCCTCCCAGGTGATCTGCCGGAACTCGCTCCCTTCCCGCAGGAGGGGGGCGGCGATCCGGTCCGGATTGTACAGACCCTGGATCGACGAGTGACCCCGGCCGCACAGGGCGCCGCCCGAGACAGGGTGGTTCGGGTTCCCCTCGACCTTGACGGCCCGTCCCTCACGCGTGCGCACCCACATTCCGCACTGGGCGCTGCATTCGTTGCAGACGGTGGTATACCAGGTGGCCACGCCGGGGGTGATGTCCTCGGGGGGGACCACGTAGGGGAGCAGCTTCTCGACCTCACCGGTGGAGCACCCCGACAGACCCACGCCAGCACCGCTGACGCCCAGGACCTTCAGGAAGTCTCTACGCTTGATGCCTTCGGTCATGATCGTCCGGGATCAGTAGTGACAGACGGTGCAGTCACGCTGCACGTCCTGTTCAACGTGACAGCTGATGCACCACCCCATCTTGCCCTTGCCCCATGCGGCGTCGGGCTCCACCAGCACATCCATCTCCTGGATCTGCCCGTGGCACTGCTGACACTCCAGGCCGGCGTTGATGTGGCGCATGTGGGGGAAGTGCACGTGGTCCGCCACCTTGTGGATGCGGACCCACGGAATCGTCTCCCCGTTGTTGAAGTACTCCCGCACCTTCACGATCTCCTCGGCCCGGGCCTGCCCGGCGATCATGGTGTGGCAACCGATGCAGGTCGAGACGGGCGGAATCCCCGCGTCCACGGACCGTTCGGCGGAGAAGTGGCAGTATTGACAGTCCATCTGATAGGTCCCCGCGTGCACGTTATGGGGGAACTGGATGGGCTGGGGGTTGGGCGCCGGGGTCTGGACCGCGGCGGCTCCTGCGGCTCCCTCCTGGGGAGCCGAATCCTGGGCCTGAACGAAGGCCAGGCTGCCTGCCACCGCAACACCGGCGGCGGCCATCATCCACTTGAATCTCATAACGCGCCCCTGCACCCGAAGGTCGGCATGGGAGTCGAGAAGGGAATCCCTGGCGGAGGATTCCCATGATCGTTGGCGAAAAGACCTATGAACCTGATGACCCGGCGGGTTGGTGTCAACGCGAATTCTCGCTGGCGCCGGGACCCTTTTCCGTCACATGGTGATAAGACCAGACTGTTGTTCGACCGCGCACCCGAGGGTCGGTTCGGCCCGTCCCGCTTGAGCCCATGACCGACACCTCAGCGCCTGCTTCCAGCCTCGACGCGACCCGCGAGCTGCGCCGCCTCGTGTCCGGCGTGGAGACCGTTTTCCACGGAAAGCACGAGGTCGTTCGGCTCGCTCTCGCCGCATTGCTGGCAAGAGGACACATTCTCTTCGAAGATGTTCCGGGTGTCGGAAAGACGACCCTCTCCCACGCGCTGGCCCGCACTCTGGGCCTGAGCTTCCGCCGCATCCAGTTCACCAGCGACCTCCTCCCGTCGGACGTGCTCGGGGGAACCGTCTACGATCCCGCCACCGGGGCGTTGGATCTGCGCCCGGGACCCATCTTCAGTCATGTGATTCTCGCCGACGAGATCAACCGGGCCCCTCCCCGGACCCAGAGTGGTCTTCTGCAGGCGATGCAGGAGGGCCGGGTGAGTATCGACGACGAGACGCTGGAGCTGCCTCGCCCTTTTCTGGTGATGGCGACCCAGAACCCCCTGGAGCACCACGGCACCTATCCCCTCCCCGAGAGCCAGCTGGACCGCTTCCTCATGCGGCTGACCATCGGATACCCCGGGCAAGAGGCTGAGCGGCGGATCCTGCTGGAGTCCTCCCAGGGGTCGGCGCCGGTGGACGGCCTCCGCCCGATCCTGGAGGCCGAGGACGTACGGGCCCTGCAGGCCGAGGTGGAGTCGGTCCGGGCCGACGACGCCCTCGTGGACTACCTCATGGAGATCGTCCGCCGCACCCGGACCGCCGGGGGAGTCCGTATCGGCGTCAGCCCCCGGGGCGCCATCGCCCTCTTCCGGGCCGCCCGGGCCTACGCCCTCACCGACGGGCGCGACTACCTGGTGCCCGACGACGTCCGGGACCTGGTCCACCCCTGCCTGGCCCACCGCATCCTCCCCACCGGCGCCAGCCCGGCATCCGCGGAGGCGCACAGGCTGGCCGAGGTCCTTCTGGACGAGATCCTGGACCAGGTGCCGGTCCCGGTCTGAGACAGCCGGTGGCCTGGAAGTCGGTGGACGGCGGTAGCGGGTCGGACCCCGGAGCGGCCCCGTGGGCCGCCGGGTCGGGAGTGCCCCCGGCAGCCGCGGCCTGGACGTCGGCCCCGCCCCCCGAAGGTGTGCTTCAGCGTCTCTGGCGTCGGATCCGCGGGTGGCGCAGACTCCGCTTCACGCGAGCCGGGCTCCTCTTCTCCCTGGGAGCGCTGGCGGTGGGGTTCGTCGCCACCAACACGGGAAACAACCTCCTCTTCCTCCTGCTGGGCGCCATGCTCGGGGCCATGGTGGTGAGCGGGTGGCTGTCGGAGCGGACGCTGTCGGGACTCAAGATCACCCGCCTCCTCCCCGCCGGGACCTCGGTGCAACGGGACGTACCGGTGCGCTATCAGGTCACCAACCAGAAGCGCCACCTCACCTCTTTCGCGGTGGAGCTCTCCGAGAAGGGGCTGGCCTCCACGGCGTTCGTCGCCAGGGTGCCGCCGGGAACCACGGCGGAGGTCCATGCCGCCGCAGCCTTTCACCGCCGGGGCGTCTACTCCCTCCACACCCTTACCCTCGCCACCGAATTCCCTTTCGCACTCTTCCGTAAGGAGCGGGACGTGGAGTTGGTGGGTGAGGTGGTGATCTGGCCGCGTACCGACCGGCGGGTCCCGGACGCGGGATTGGGTGCCGGTCGCAGCGCGCCGGACGCTCGACCCTCCCCGCGCGCCTCCGCAGGACCCCGGGGCGAATTCCGGAGCTTGAGGGAGTACCGCCTGGGCGACGATGCCCGGGATATCCACTGGCGGACCTCGGCTCGCCTGCATCGACCGGTGATCCGGGAGTACGAGCGGGACGCCGGCGAGCCGGTCTGGATCGTGCTGGACGTGAGCGTGCCTCCGGGGGACGAGGCGGAGCGCGCCTTGGAGGTGACGGCCTCCATGTGCGCCCGTGCCGCCGCGCTCCGGCGCCCTTTCGCCCTGGCGGCCGGCCCCTACGAGGTGGGGGCCGGGACCGGTGAGGGGCAGCTGGAGCGTGCCCTGGACGCCCTGGCTCGGGTGGAGTTCGGCGTGCGTGGGGTGGCGGCATTGAGCGTGCCCCGTGGCCGGGCCATCCTGGTGACTTCCGGGGAGAGTACCGGTGCCGGATTCTCCAAGGTGGTCCGGACCGCAGTGCCGGTGCAGCCGGAGGCGTCATGACGCTCCACGAGATCCATCGCCGGTTGGTGATCCTCATGTGCGGTGCGGCGCTGACGGCCTTCGCCGCCGGAGCCGGCGTCGAAGTTCTGTCCGCCGTCCTGGCCTTCCTGGCTCTGGGGGTGGCCTTCGTGTGGAATCCGAGCCCTGCGGTGAGCGAGCGCATCGGCCGACTCGGGCTACCCCTCGCACTGCTGTTGGCCGCACGGGTCGGACTCCACGCATTGGTGCTGGGAGGGGACGTGGTGGTTCCGGTGGTGGACCTTCTCCTCCTCCTCCTCTGCTCCGAAGCCCTCCGCTCCACCGAGGACTTCAACGAGGTGAGGCTCTATGCCCTGACCCTGGCCCTCCTTCTGGCGGCCACCGCGTACCGTCCCGGCGCCGTGTTCGGCCTGTCGTTCGCCGTGTACGTGGCGTTGGCCTCGGTGGCGCTCCCCATGGGGGTCCTCCGGCGCAAGTCGCAGCGATTCGGACAGACCGCCCCGTCGCCGAACCGGGCCCTTGTCCTGCCCACCCTGGCCCTCTCCACCGTCACACTCCTGGCTGCGGTGACGGTCTTCCTGACCTTCCCCCGGGTGGCTCGGGGCTGGGGAAACCGGGGCGACGTCATGGCGTCGTCCATCGCCGGCTTCGGTGACCAGATCTCCATCGGCGAGGTGGGCTCCCGGATCTATGGGAATCCCCAGGTGGTGCTCCGGGTCGAGTTTCCCGACGGATTGCCGCCGGACTTCCTCGGCCTCCACTGGCGAGGTCGCTCCTACGACCGCTTCGACGGCATTCGTTGGACCCGCACCGAGGGCGTGCGCCCTTCTTCGGCCCGACGTGAGTGGTACCGGGAGAAATGGGAGGGGCCGGTGGTCCGCCAGGAGATCTACGCTGCACCCCTCGACGTGCGTGTCCTCTTCGCGCTGCACCCCATGGTGGATGTGGAGGCGGAGGCGGGAATCCAACCCATGTTCGACAACGTGGGCGACTACTTCTACTGGGGCTCCACCACCCCGGTCTACACCGCCTGGTCCATGGCCGGCCGGCCGCCGGCGGACAGCCTGAGATCCGCCGAGCGAGGCTTCATGCCCGACCGGGAGCGGTATCTTCAGCTTCCGAGGCTTCCCGCTCGTATCCACGCGCTGGCCGACTCCCTCACCCGGGGACTCGACAGCCGTTACGACCGGACCGTGGCCATCGAGTCCTTCCTCCGGGGTGAGTTCGACTACACCCGCGAGCTTCCCGCCTCCACCCGGGAGGCGACGTTGGACCACTTCCTGTTCGAGCGTCGGGCCGGCCACTGCGAGTATTTCTCCACCGCCATGGTGGTGCTCCTCCGCTCCCTGGGGATCCAGGCCCGGAACGTGAACGGCTTCCTGGGTGGACGCTGGAACGACTTCGGCGGGTACCTGGCCGTGACGCAGAACGAGGCCCATTCGTGGGTGGAGGTGTGGTTCCCCAACCACGGTTGGGTACAGTTCGACCCCACGCCCGGAGGCAGTTCGGGCGGCGAAGTGGAGGCGGGGTGGAACTGGCCGGGGCGGTTCTGGTTCGACGGGCTCCAGCACCGTTGGAACAAGTGGATCCTGGACTACTCCCTGGACGCCCAGCTGGGGCTGTTCGACCGGGCGCGGGACTGGGTCGGGGGCACTTCGGACGCCCGGACCGGCCAGGGACGGCGGATCCCGCCGTGGGTGTGGGGGCTCCTGGTGCTTCCGGCCGTGGTGCTGGCCGCCATGCGACTTCGGGGAGGAGGTCCGGTTGCAGGAGCCGCGGCGAGGCGCTACCTGGCCCTGGTCCGCTCGGCGCGCAAGGCGGGGGTGGTCACGGGGGAGGTGACTCCCTTCCAGGTGGCCCGGGCCATCGGCGAGCGGGTTCCGGACGCGGGGGCCGCGGCGATCCGGGCCGTGGAGCTCTACACACGGTCCCGCTTCGGGGGTGACGAGTTGACCGACGTGGAGAAGCAGGACTTCAAGGACGCCGTCCGGCGGGTACGCAAGGAGCTCGGTTGAAAGACGACACACCCTTCGACTGGGGAGTCCACACGCTCCCTCCCGAGGGCGACGTGGAGCTGGCGCTGGGACCGCTCCAACTTCACCTGCGCCGCATCGCGGGGGAGATCCGGATCCGCTTCTTCCGGACGGACGAACTCCACCGCCCCGCCCCGGCTGCCGACGAAGAGGACCTCTGGATCCGGTGGATTCCCTCCCGGGACTGGAGCGGTGAACTGGCCCTGACGCCGGGCTTTCCCGACCGCCCCGTGGTCGTCCGTCCCGACAACGAGTTCCGCCTCATGCAGGAGTCGGAGGCGCGCATCTACATCCGCATCCCGCTGGAGCTCCACGTGGAAGCGTTGGGGCCGCACCGCCACACCCTCCTCCAGGTGCCCACCCGGGTGCTCTCCGATACCTGGTGGGGTTCGCCGGAAGAGGGACGACTCCACTACTTCCTGGACACCAAGGCTCGCCGGACCATGGCCGACCACGAGTTCAAGGAGCACCTGGCCATCTGCCCCATGGAGCTCCGGAACGTGAGCGACGAGGACCTGCTCGTGAGTCGCATCGCACTGGACACCAAATACCTGACCCTCTACAAGGACGGCACCCGGCTCTGGAGCGACGAGACCACGGTGCGGTATCGGGGGGACGATCAGGAGAGCAGTCTCAGCGTCACCGGTCGACCGCCCCGGGAGGCCCCGGAGGCCGAGCTGGTGCGCCCGGCCCGGGAGGATATGGGGCGCAGCTTCAGGGCGTCGACCTTCGCCCGCCAGATCCGCTCCTCGTTCCGCTTCTGACGATGGAATTCCCGGCCTGGCTCACCGACCTCTCCCTCCTGGATCCCGGCACCCTCGTACGGGTCCTCCTGTGGCTCTTCGTGGGTCTCCCGGCGATCATGGGCCTGTCCCGCATGGTCCGGCGGTGGGTGTCGGAGAACACCCACGCCCAGCGGGGGCTCGTGGCCGGCAAGCTCATCTGGTACGTAGGCCTCACCGGCGTGCTGGTCACCGTGCTCAACGAGCTGGGCTTCAGCCTGGCACCCCTCCTCGGTGCCGCCGGGATTCTGGGGGTGGCGTTGGGGTTCGCGTCCCAGACGTCCGTGTCCAACGTCATCTCGGGCTTCTTTCTCATGGGAGAGCAGCCCTTCGTCGTGGGCGATGTGATCGAGGTGGGCACGACCCGGGGCTTCGTCCTCTCCATCGACATGATGTCCGTGAAGCTCCGGACCTTCGACAACCGGTTCGTCCGCATCCCCAACGAGAGCCTGATCAAATCCGAGGTGGTGAATCTCACACGCTTCCCTATTCGCCGGGCGGAGATTCGCCTCGGGGTGGCGTACAAGGAGGACCTGGGGCGGGTCCGGGACATCCTCCTCCGGATCGCCCGGGACCACCCCCTTTGCCTCATGGAGCCCGAGCCGGTCCTGATCTTCGAGGGATACGGGGACTCGTCGCTGAACTACCTGTTCGCCGTCTGGGCGACCCGGGAGAACTGGCTCACCTTCAAGACCTCGATCCAGGAGGAGATCAAGGCGGTCTTCGATGCCGAGGGCATCGAGATCCCCTTCCCTCACCGCACGCTCTACGCGGGCTCGGTCACGGACCCCTTCCCGGTACGGGTGGTCCCGGAGGAGGGGGACCACGGGAGCCGATCCAACGGCGCGCTGGAGGAGCCCGGGGCACAGCCGGGCGAAGCGGCACGGTCGAGCGTTCCGGACCTTCCTCCCGGGACGCCGGCCTCGGCGCCGGAGTCCCAGGCAGCCGCTGACGATTTGGAGGATTCCGCCGAGGAGGATTAGACTAGAAGCGATGAGTACTGAGCCGGAGCTTCCGTTCGAGTCCGACCCCGAAGACGCGGGCAATCCGTCCGGGGCGGCGCCCGGCGCCCACCACGTGGCCACCCTGAGCCACGACGGTCGCTTCTGGGACGTCTATGTGGAGTTCGACGACGACCCCCGTCGTACCGACTCCTTCGGGGGACTCCTGTGCTTCTCTCCCGCCGCGGCCGACGGCGCGGTGGGCGGTCAGGGGTCCGTCCGTACCGCCACCATCCTCATCGAGTCGTCGTACGAGGAGGTCCTCCACCGGGCCCGGCAGTTCGAGAACCAGCACATGGTCTCCCTCCTCCGCTCCTGCCTGCCGGATCCCACCGAGGCGCCTTCGGAGGAGCCTCTCGGCGACGAACCCCTGGCGGAAGACACCGGCACCTGAGGCCGGCCGCCCCGCCGGCGTCCGCCGCCCGGGATCTGCCGGTATCCTCACGCCTCCCGGACCCAGCGCCACAACTCCGGCAAGGTGGGCCGCTTTCCCGCCATCAGGATCCCCACCCGGTAGATCCGCCCCGCCACCCACGCCACCGCCAGCACCGTGCCGGCCATGAGCAGCACCGACACCAGCACCTCCCAGGTCGCGGCGCCTCCCACCGCCACCCTGGCGAACAGGAGGATGGGCGTGAAGAAGGGGACGAAAGACAACGCCACCGAGACAGGATCGGTGGGGTTCTGGATGACTCCTGTGACGAAGATCACGGGCACCACCAGGAGCATGATCACCGGGAACTGGGCCTGCTGGGCCTCTTCGTCGCTGTTGCACATGGCGCCCACGGCGGCGAAGAGGCCCGAGTAGATGAAGTATCCGCCCAGGAAGAAGACCAGAAAGACGGCCGGCAGCCCCAACCCGGGGATGAACTCCCGGATGCTGTCCATGGACAGAAGGTCCGGCTGGTTCATGATCAGGCCCGGAAGACCCGTGACGGCCACCAGGGCCACGAAGGCGATCCAGATGGCGAACTGGGTCAGGCCGACGGCGCCCACACCCAGGATCTTCCCGAGCATGAGCTGAAAGGGCTGCATGGAGGAGATGACGATCTCCACGATCCGGGAGGTCTTCTCCTCCAGCACCGAGCGCATGACCGCCACCGCGTAGAAGAGGAGGGTCATGTAGAGGATGAAGGCGCCCACGTAGGCGGCCACGAACCGGGGGTTCTCCATCCCGACGCCGGCGCCGGAGCCCTGGCTCAGCTGGACCTCCAGGTCACCGCCTCGAAGGAGGGCCTGAACGTCGGAGCCGTCGCCGCCCAGGCGTGCCTCGACCGCCGTCTGGGCCACGGCCTGCTGAAGCGACAGCGCCCGGATGGGTGAAGGCGCCTCCCGGGCTCTCAGCACCACGTCGCCCCGGGACATGGTGTTCTCGTCCAGGATTAGATACGCCCCCAGCTCGCCGTCGGCCAGACGGGCGTCCAGCGCCTCTACCTCGTCTTCCTCCGCTCTCTCAAGCACGAAGCCCCCGACCTCGAGACGCTCCGCGAGACCCGGGTAGAGGACGCCCGTCTCGTCCACCACGGCCAGAGTCCGGTCCCGCTGGTCGCCTCGGGCGTCCATCAGGGCCGGGACGGCCATGATGGCCAGGATCAGGAGGGGTGCTCCCACGGTGGCAATGACGAACCAGCGGCTCCGGACCCGCTGCAGATACTCGCGCTTGATCACCGCCCAGACCGTCCTCATCGGCCCGGCCCTCCCACACCCGGACCGGCGGGAGCGAGGTGGATGCTTTCCGGAGGAACGCCACCGTCTCCCACGGCCCCCTCGGTCCCTGCCCGGCGAACGAAGATCTCGTGCAACCGAGGCTCCACCAGCTCGAATCGGCGGATCTCCGCTCCCGATTCCACGCCCCTGCGAAGGATGGCCTGCGGGTCGGAGCCGTCGGCCAGGAGGAGGTGAAGGTCGTCCCCCACGGCCTCCCGGCTCAGGATCTCGGGGCCGTCGAGCCAGGCGTCATCCCCCTGGAAGCCCACGGCCAGCACCCCACGACGCTCCGCCGTCTTGATCTCCCTCAGGTCGCCGTCCAGGACCTTCCGTGCCCGGGAGATGAGGCAGACCCGTTCGCAGAGGCGCTCCGCCTGGTCCATCAGGTGGGTGGAGAAGAGGATGGTGGTCCCCTTCCGTTGAAAGTCCCGGACGATCTCCTCCAGGATGTCCTGGTTGATGGGGTCCAGGCCGCTGAAGGGTTCGTCCAGGATCAGAAGCTCGGGCTCGTGGAGCACCGTGGCCACGAACTGGATCTTCTGCTGCATTCCCTTGGACAGATCCTCCACCCGGGTGCCCGCCCAGTCCGCCAACCCCAGCCGGTCGAGCCACACTTCGGCGCGTCGCCGGGCCTCGGCGGGGGACAACCCCCGGATCTCCCCCATGAAGCTCAGGGTGTCCAGCACCTTCATCTTCCGGTACAGCCCCCGCTCCTCCGGCAGATAGCCCACCATTCTCCGGCGGGTCTCACCCGGGTCGTCGCCAAAGAGCTCCACGGTGCCGCTGTCGGGGATCAGGATTCCCATGATCATGCGGATCGTGGTGGTCTTGCCCGACCCGTTGGGGCCGAGCAGTCCGTACACCGACCCACGGGGCACCTCGAAGTCGAAGGCGTCCACCGCGGTGTGTTTGCCGAAGCGCTTGGTCACGCCGGCCAGACGGATGGCGAATTCGGTCATGGGAGTCCTCTGCTTCCTCCGCGGCGTTCGGCGCCGGCGGACCCGTTGCTCACCTTGCGCGACCCTCTATCTTAAAGGGCTTGTGGGGAAACTGCCCATTCCAGGAGACTCGATGGCCATCTACCGCACCCTCTACTACGGTGAGATCAACGTCGGCAAAGGCGGACGCATCACGATTCCGCAGGACATCCGCGACGACGTGGGCATCGACGAGGGGGACACGCTTACCGTACGGGTGGAAGAGAACCCGCGAGGGGTCCGGCAGATGGTCTTCTGGAAGGCCGAGGTCGAGGACGAGGAGTAGCGCTCCACAGGGGAGCCTCCCCGTCCCTGCATCACCCCTCCCATTCCACATACCGGACCAGGGCCCGTAACGGCCCCTGCCCATCGTGGTGCCACCACGCCGGGGGAAAGGGCATGTCGGACAGGGCGGTCACCCGGGTGACTCCGGCCCGCGCCAGCGCCTCCACCACCGCTCCGGTCCCGTCACCCAGGCCGGCGATCCCCACACTCTGCAGGTGAGGGCCGAGGGGACCCAGGCGTCTCGCCAGCTCCTCCGGGGTCGCGAGGGGAACCAGGAAGACGGTACGCCGATGCCCGACCGGACCCTCGGGGCCGTCGGTCTCCAGCACCACGGTCCAGGCGGTATCGGGACTTCTCCAGAGGGCCACCGCCTCGCCGGCGGCAGCTCGCAGCTCCATCTCCCCACGAAGCTGCTGGAGCCTGGCCGACTCCCGGGGATCCGGAGCTCCCGGTGGCGCGTCACGGGCCTCCGCCGCCATGGCGTGGGCCAGCGCCTCCCCCACCACCCGGCCCCCTTCCGCTCCCACGCCGAGCAGGAAGACCCGATGAGGAGACACGCACCCCCGCTGGTCGAAGGTGCAGGCGGCCCGAGCCACTTCGGCGACCGTAGACTCCAACGCACCGTCGCCCAGGGCCTCCGGGCCCAGGACCGCCACGCTCAGTCGATGGTGATAGAGGACCGTGGGCGTGGTGGGAGGGGTGGCGTCCCGTACGCGCTGGACCGTGGCATCCGAACCGTAGGCCACCACACGACCCACCAACGGCAACGCCACCCCGAGAAGCTCTTCGGCTTCGCCGTGCCAGTAGACCACCGCTGCCGACGCCCCCAGCGCCGGATCCTCCCGGGCCAGGGCCCGGTGGAACGCCCGGGTCAGTGCCTGGTCACCGGCGCCGGGCTTGATCAGGACCGGTGTCTTCACCAACAGGGAGCGGATCAGGGATGTGGCGGAGACCCCAGGGACCGAGCCTGACCCCAGGTGCAGGGCCACGGCATCCCCGAGGATCCTGACCCAGCGACCGCCCCGGGGGTCCGGAGTGAAGGCATCCAATCTCCGAGGGTCACCGAACTCCCGGCGGAGCACCTCCTCCAACCGCTCCCCTGTCCAATCCCTGGCCATTCCCGCTACGACCCGCCGAGTCATGGAAGCGGACAACCCGGCCTCCTCCCCCACATCCCGGAGAACCTCCCGGGTCAGGGGGTCGTCCGGATTCCGGAATCGATCCCCGACCCGACCCAACCGCTCCGCAATCTCCCGGGCGGAACGGGCCAGCAGGGCCTCCCGGGTCCCGGCCAGCTCCTGGAGCGTCGCGGCGATCTCGGCGGGGTCGTTCTCGCCCCTCACTCCCCCGCCTCCAGGACTGCCTCCAGCGCCAGCGAGCAGCCCCTGGGTTCGGCGCCGGCCACACGCCCCTGCAGGTGGAGCCCGCCCTGGCCGTCCAACCACCCCACGTCCTCCGTGAGGACGGCCGCCACGGAGCCCACGTTGGCCAGATCCAGAAAGGCCAGCAGCCCCGCCTCCCCCTGCGGCAAGGGCTCCAGCGTCTCGGGATGGAGGACCTGGAGGCCCAGCCAGGGCGGAGCCCGGTGCCACCGGGGCGGGTTCGGGTCTTCCAAAGCATGCCCGCGGGTGGCCAGGACCGGCTCGTACAGCTGCGACAGGAGCTCCGTCATCCCGTACTCGTTGACCATGCGCCCCTGCGATACACCCAGGCCCTGAGCCAGGGATGCGTAGAGCTCGGCCCGGGACACGGCCCGTGCCCGGCCCTTGAACCCCCCCGTCTCCATGAGGCGGGAACCCTCCGGCAGACGGAATCTCCAACCCTCGGCGCCGGCTCGCTCCAGCCAGTGGACCCAGGCGAAGGCGGTTCCCATGAGGAGGACCGGTCGGTCTCCGCCCTCCACCCGTCGCAAGGCCTCACGGACCGCCCCATGATCCACGCCCCTCTCGGGGTGTGCGAGAAATCGACTGTCCGGCGCGCCCCACCGCTCCATGGCGAATCCCATCATCCGGCTCAGGGACGAGCTCGGCGCCGCCTCGGGCGAGGGAACCAGTGCGAGGATCGGCAGCGCCTCGTCCTCCGGGACCAGGTGCGCCCCGAACCAGGCCGTGCTGGACTCACGGTAGAGTTGAAGGCTCGCCACCGGATGCCGCCCGCGCCGCTCCGGCCCGCCCCGGGTGCCGCTGGTCTCGAAGACCGTCTCCGGCGGCGTGGACTTCGCCTCCCCTCCGCCTTCGCCGGAGCTGGGGAGCCCCGAGTAGAGGTGGAGGCGCTTGAACGCCGACGCCGGAACGGGTGGGATGTCACGCCACTCGGTCACCGTGTCGGGCACTCGCCCCTGGCCGCGACAGTAGGCGCCGTAGATGGCGTTTCCATAGAACTGGTGTCGGAAGACCGCCAGCGCCAGGCGCTGGAACTCCTCCCGGGGCAGCGGCTCCTCCGGCCGCCTGAACCGGTCCCTCAGGACGGCGAGCCATTCCGGCTGGATCGGATCCACCGTCAGATGAAACGCCGGGGGTTCAGGATCGACGCCCCCGGCACGGGATCCTCCCCCGCAACCGCCGCCGCCAGCACCCGCCCCGACTCGAAGGCGAAGGGGAGCCCGCCGCCGGAGAAGCCGGAGATCACCAGTTCGTCGGGCGTTCCGGGCAGGGGGCCCACCAGGGGAAGGTAGTCGCTGGTCCAGCCGAAGATCCCGCTCCAGCGGCGCACGACCTTCAGCGTGACGTGGGGGAAGGCGGTCCGGAACCACCCCTCGAGACTGTTCTGGAGGCGGTCGTCCAGCTCGGGCCGGGTCTTCCAGTACGAACGGTCCCAGGCGTCGTGACGCCAGCCACCGAGTTGCAGCAGCCCGTCGGGGCTGCGGCGCCAGACGTTCATCTTCCAGTCCGTGACGAACCCCCCGGGCACGGGGTTCAGCCCCGCCACCTCCGCCGACAGGCCCTGGCCCCGGATGGGCACGATCTCGTCGCCGAGAAGCGCCGAGAATCGACGCGAGTCCACGTGGGTGGCGTAGATGACCATGGTCGCCCGGACCTCTCCAAGGGAGGTGCTGCACACGAGCTCTCCCCGCCGCCGATCCACGCTCCGGACGGTGACACCCTCCACCACCCGCGCCCCTCTCTCCCGAGCACCCCGGGCGAGAATCCGGGCCACGGGGCCGGGGCTCATGGCGCCGCCGCCCTCCAACCGGTAGCCGCCGACGAAGCCCCGGCCACCGGTGAGCTCACGCACCTCCTCGGCGTCGATCCACCGCACGCCGAAGCCGGCCCGGTCCAGCTCCTCGCAGGAACGACGGATCTCGTGCTCCGAATGGGGCTCCGCCAACATCCAGCCGCCCTGGAGGTCCAGCCCCGCCTCCTCCTCGGCCTCGAGCTCCCGGAGGGCCTCTCCCAGCCGAGCCACCGAGCGAAGGGCGAAATCCCAGATCTCCCGCGCCACGTCCAGGCCCCGGTCGTGGACGGTCTCGTGGAAGGGCTGCCGCAGCGGCGGAGACAGGACGCCCACCGCCGCCTCGGTGGCCCCTCCTCCCACCGCGTCGCGCTCCACCAGGGTGGCGTCCACGCCGGCCCGGGTCAGGTGGTGGAGGGTGGAGGTGCCGGCGATTCCACCGCCCACTACGAGCACGTCCGTGCGTTCCGGGAGCGCGGCTCCCTCGTCGCGAGGTCCGCCCCCTTCCTCGTGGGAGTTCTCCATCGTCGCCTCCTTCTCAGCCGTCCCAGGCCCGACCCCGGATGGGCCGGCCCGCCAGCGTGCCCGTCTGTTCACCGTCGCGGATGGTGACCACGCCATTCACCACCACGTGCTCGATCCCCCGGGGGTATCCGTGGGGGGCCTCGAAGGTAGCCCCGTCGGCGACCGTACCCGGATCGAACGCAACCAGGTCGGCCCGGTTTCCGACCCGGATCAAACCTCGGTCCGCGAGCTGCAACTTCGCCGCCGGCATGCCGGTGATCTTGTGAACCGCCTCCTCCAGTGAGAGGGCTCCCAGCTCTCGGACGTAGTGCCCCAGAAGGCGCGGGAAGGTCCCGTATCCCCGGGGGTGGGGCGAGCTCTCACCCAACGGGCCATAGGGAGCGTAGGCCCCTCCGTCGGAGCACACCATCCCCAGAGGATGGGCCAGGATCTCCGCCGTGTTCTCCTCGCTCATCCCGAACCCGATCATCCCCACGCCGCCGCCGTTTCTCCGCATGAGCGCCAACGTCAGGGCGTAGGGGTCCTCCCCCCGCTCCGCCGACAGCTCACCCAGCCGACGGCCGCGAGCCCAGCGCGTGCCGTCGCCGCTGGACGTGATCTGAACGGCGTCCCAGCTCCCCAGAAGGGCCACCTTGGCCCGGACGGAGCTCTCGATGCGCTCCGCGGTGTCCGGATCGTCGAGACGCCGGAGAAGGGCGTCGTTGCCGCCGGCCCGGGACCAGGCGGGAAAGAGGTTCGAAAGCCCCGTGGCGTAGGCCACGTACGGGTAGCGGTCGAAGTGGACGTCCACACCGTCCCGTCGAGCCGCTTCGATCATGTTCAGGGCCACCTCGGCCTTCCAGTAGTTCCTGCGGCCCTGGGCCTTGAGGTGCGAGACCTGGACGGGCACTCCCGCCATCCGCCCCACGTGCAGCGTCTCCTCCACCGCCGACAGAAGTCGATCGTCCTCGTTGCGCATGTGGGAGGCGTAGGGGTATCCCGAGTCCCGGAGAACCTCCGCCAGGGCGATCAGCTCGTCGGCTTCCGCAAAGGAGCCGGGGGTGTATTCCAGCCCCGAGGAGAGCCCTACGGCACCCTGGGCCAGGCCCTGCCTCAGGAGAGCCTGCATGCGCTGGATCTCCTCCCGGCTGGCGGCTCGATCCTCGCCTCCCATCACCGCCCCGCGGAGGGTGCCGTGCCCCACCATGGACGCCACGTTCACGGCGGCGGGCGTCCGCTCGAGTCGATCCAGGAACCCCCCCAGGTCGTGGAAGTCGATCTCCACGCCGTAGGCCTCCCTCCAGCGCCGATCCCGATCCGCCGCCGCCTCCCGGCTCCAGAGGATGGAGCTGCCGTCCTGACCCACCACCTCCGTGGTGACCCCCTGTCGAATGCGGGACTCCGCCCGGGGTTCGATGAGGAGGTTCAGGTCGGCGTGGGAGTGGATGTCGATGAAGCCCGGCGCCAGGACTCGGCCTCGCAGATCGATCTCCACGCGACCCGCGTCCCGGATCCGGCCCACCCCCGTGATCATGTCGCCCGTGACGGCCACGTCCGCCTCCCTGCCCGGGCTGCCGGAGCCGTCCGCGACCCACCCGCCCCTCAGCACGAGGTCCGGCGCCCCGGCCCGACTCAGGAGGGGAACGGGGCCCGCCAGGCTCGCCGCCCCCAGAAGGGCCCCCTGCTTGACGAAGGTCCGCCGGTCGATCACCGCCGGACCCGTCCCGGCTCCAGACCGCCGGTGTGGAGGATCTTCTCCTGGAGGCGAGCCGCCTCCTCGTCCACGAAGGCCATCACCGCCTCGAGCCTTGCCGTCTGCTCCTCGTAGAGCTCCCCGGGAAAGTCGTCCCCCTCTGCGTGGCGGAGACTCCCTCGCAGGGCCTCCATCTCGCGGACCGCCTTCTCGGCGGCTCTTCGAAGTCGATTCAACGCTTTGCGGGCTTCGGACACGGCAGCATCGGTCATGGCGCCCTCCCGGACGTCGGAGTTGGAGACAGACGGACCCATCAGATCAGCCCCGCCACCGTCAGGAGGGCCCGGGCCCCGAGAATGGCGGCCACCAGCACCACGACGGCACCGGCGAGGTTCGAGGGCCACCGGTTGGCCCGGCCCTTCATGAGAGCCCGGTCGTTCACGGCCATCAAGAGGAAGACCGCCACCGCAGGCAGGAGGATCCCGTTCGCCGCCTGGGCAAAGAGGATCGCCGGGACGGGCCGGACTCCCAGGACACCCAGGAGGACGCCGATCCCCAGCACCCCGCCCCAGACGGCCCGCAGCCTGGGGTCGGTGAGATCCCGCGGCCATCCGAGAGCCCCCGCCGTGGCGTAGGCGGCCGCCAGGGGTGCCGTCACCGCCGAGGTCATCCCGGCGGCGAACAACCCTGCGGCGAAGAAGCTTCGGGCCCAGGAGCCCAGCACCGGCTCCAGCGACCGGGCCATGTCGGCGGCGCTCGCCACCGCGCCGCTACCCTCCGCCAACGTGCCTGCGGCGGTGAGGAGGATGGCCATGCTCACCACGCCTCCGAGCCCGATGGAGAGGAGCAGTTCCAGGCGGGCCGACGGCAGATCCTCCTCGCCGTCGTAGCGCTCTCCCACCGCCGACGCATGCAGGAAGAGGTTGTACGGGACCACGGTGGTTCCCACCAGCCCCACCGCCACCAGGAGTGACCCGTCGGGCAGGGACGGGGTGAAGAGGCTGCCCACCCAGTCACCCGCCTGGGGGAGCAGCCGGATGGCCGTGGCCAGGAAGACCAGCGACATGACGCCCACCATGGCCACCATGAACCGTTCCACGAGTCGGTAGCTGCCGGACCAGAGGAGGACGAAGGCCAGCCCGCCGAGGACGGCCACCCAGAGGCGCACGTCGCCCCCGACGATCCCCTCGAGCCCCAGGGAGCCGCCCAGGAGATTCCCGGTCTGGTACGCCGCGTTCCCACCGGCGATGGCCAGGATGACCAGACCCACCGCCAGCCCACGGGCGAGACCGTCGGGGAAGCGCGTGCGTATGGCCTCGCCGAGCCCCCGTCCCGTCACCAGGCCGAGGCGGGCCGCCATCTCCTGCAGGATCATGGTGGCCACCGTGGAGAAGGCGAGCGCCCACAGGAGAGCGGTGCCGAACCGGGCGCCGGCCAGGGTCGCGGTGGTGACGGTCCCCGGGCCGATGAAGGCTGCGGCGACGATCCAGCCCGGTCCCACCGGGGTCCGGCGAGGTGCGGGATTCGTGGAGTTGTCGGACATGGCGGGGGCCGGGAGTGCAGGGGCACCGGGCCTCGAATCGGTCGGACCGCGGGTATGCACGACCAACCTACAGCGACACATGGGTCCCGCTACCGTGTATGCGCTACCATATCCGGACACCCGGCTCGAAATCGAAGCAGGCCAACTGCAGCAGGCGAATCATGGATATTCTCGATCTTGTGGTGGTGGGTGCCGGCCCCTGCGGTGTGGCCGCTGGGGCGGCGGCCCGTCAGAAGGGCCTCTCCACCGTTCTCTTCGACAAGGGATGCATCACGAATTCCATCGTGGATTATCCCTACTACATGACGTTCTTCAGCACCGCCAGAATGCTGGAGATCGGCGACGTGCCCTTCACGATCCCCGACAGCAAGCCCACACGGCGGGAGGCTCTGGCCTACTATCGCTACGTGGTGGACCACTGGGGGCTCGACGTGCACCAGTACGAAGAGGTCCGGGAGATCAGCGGCGGGGAGGGGGACTTCCGGATCGTGACCCGTACCCGGGACGGTGCCGAGGCCCGTTATCGGGCCCGGGCGGTGGTCGTGGCCACCGGGGGCTTCCACGAGCCCAACTACCTGGATGTGCCGGGTGAGGAGCTCCCGAAGGTCCGTCACTACTACCAGGAGCCCTACCCCTACTTCGACCAGGACGTCCTCGTGGTCGGTGCGGGCAACTCGGCGGTGGAGGCGGCGCTGGAGATGTACCGCAACGGCGTCCGGGTCTCCCTGGTCCACTTTCTCGACCGGATCGACAAGGGGGTCAAGCCGTGGGTCGTTCCGGACATCACCAACCGGCTGGAGCGAGGCGAGATCCCCGTCTACTGGGAGCATCGGATCGCCGAGGTCCGTGCCGACACCGTGGTGCTCCGGAGCGAGGTGGACGGCACCCTGACGGAGATCCGCAACGACTGGGTCCTGGCCATGACGGGGTGGCGGGCGGACCCGGCGCTCCTTCGGAGCCTGGGAGTGACCATCGACGCAGAGACCGGGGTTCCCGCCCACGATCCCGAGACCATGGAGACGGACGTCCCGGGGGTCTACATCGCCGGGGTTCTGGCGGCGGGACACAACGCCAACAAGATCTTCATCGAGAACGGCCGGGAGCACGGCGGTCGCATCGTCCAGGCGTTGAGCCGGAGCACCGCGGCGGCCGGAGATTGACCGAGGCCTGCTACTCCCCAGCCTCGACCCGGGCCTCCGGTCCGTCCGGGGTTCCCACGTGGACCGTCTGGCCCGGCTCCACCTCCCGGCGGACGTACGCCAGCGCCAGCTTGCCCTGTCGGGGTGAGTCCGCCGCCGACGTGACCTGCCCCACCGACCGCTGCCCCTCTCCGAACAATTCGGTTCCCGGCCCGGGGAGCGGGGCGTCGATCTCCAGCGCGAGGCGCCGCAGATGGCGATTCACCCGGCCCCGATCCCGGATCCGGACGATGACCTCCTGCCCGGTGTAGCACCCCTTCTGGTAGTCGATCGCCCGGTCGTGGATTCCCGCCTCCACCGGGATGACGTCGTCCGCCAGCTCACTGGCGAAGGCCGGCCGTCCCGCCTCCAATCGAAGCGTGTCCCACGTGTCCCGGCCTACCCGGACCGCCCCGGACTCGAACACGCGTCGCCAGACGGAGCGCAGCACGTCCCGCTCGCCCACGACGTCGAAGGCAGGCACCGAGAGATCCCCGACGCGAACCACCAGGACCCGGTCGCTATCCGGTGCATCCAGGATGCGGATCTCCCCCTCCTGAAGAGCGTCCAACTCCCCGTCCTCGACCCGGAGGCCCAGCACCACCGCCGAGAGCATGCGACTGGCCCCGGGGCCCAGAAGGGAGATCATTCCGGTGTCGGCGCTATGGTCCTGGCGCCGGACCAGCCGGGGAGGAAGGGTTCGGGCGAAGAGCTCCTCCAGCGCCGGCGCGGCAGCGTGGGAGAGGTCGGCCCGGATGCGGATCCCGTCGGCATCGTCTGCCCTCCACAGTCGGAGGTCGGCGACGATCTTCCCCTTGGGCGTGAGGACCGTGTGGTAGGTGGCGGAGCCCGCCTGGACTCCCAGCTCCCGCTCCTCCAGAGGGTCGGGCATCCGCCCGGTCACCACTCCCGCCAGCATCTCCACGGGTTGGCGCCCGCTGAAACTCCACTGCGCCCGGTGGCCCCGGTCGCGGACCGCCACCCCTTCCACCGCCGCCCGGTACTCCGCCTCGGGATCCCCGAAGTTCTGGATCACGTCCACCCCGGCGACCCGCTGGAACGAAACGCCCGACTCCTCGTCGGGAAACAGATGACTCATATCTTCAGGTCTCCCTCGTCGGGCAGCCGACCCGACTCCAATCGGTCCACGATTCCCTCGACCCGGAGGCGCTCCCGGGAGTCGGGTCCGCTGGCCAGGTACCGGCGCAGCTCGTCCAGCGCCTCCTCCCGGCGGCCGAGTCGCACGAGGAGCACCCCGAGAGTGCGGCGCTCGGAGTCGGCCTCGGGACGCAGCAGGAGGATGCGCTCCACCACGCCCAACGCCCGGGCCTGATCACCGGTGTTGAGGTAGATCGACTTCAGATTGTTCAGGAGCCGGGTGAGCATGTCCCGTCGGGAGGCAGGCTTCAGAAAGGAATCCTGGAGGCGCACCATTCCGCCGTACACCCGGTCCAGGAGTTCCTGGGCCTCGTCTTCGAGGCGGGCCTCGCCCCCGTCGAAGGGATCCAGGAGGAGGTCCACACCCTCGCCACGAAAGCGCACCAGGAAGTGGTGGGGGAAGTTGACGCCCTCCAGCGGAAGACCCAGACGCCACCCCACCTCCAGGAGGACGATGCCCAGCGTGAGGGGAATCCCCGTCC
>JARRPL010000012.1:0-24790 GCA_037382905.1 Gemmatimonadota bacterium
GCCCGGGCACCCTTCTCGGACGGGGGCGAGGCACGGCAGAGCATCGAGATCGAAGTCCGGAACATGAACTTCAATCAGGCCACCCTCTGGGCGGTTCGATTCGGCGAGCGGATCCGGCTGGGTATCGTGGAAGGCAAGCAGGACGAGACGTTCCGAATCGAATGGCGGACCAGCGCCCCCATGCAGATCGAGATCCGCCTTCTGGGAGGAGATCGCTGCGTGACCCGTTCCATGACGGTGGACCCCGGCGACGCCCTCTATCTGGAGGTCGCCTCGGACCTCGCCACGGATCCGGAGTGCACCTGAGCGGGTTCAGCTGGGGCGGACCAGCACGACCATCAGGTCGGCGACGTTCGTCCCGGTGACGCCCGTCCGCACCAGATCGCCGAGGGCATCCAGGACGGGATAGGCGTCGTTCCGCTCCAACGCGTCCGCCACGCTTCGACCCATGGCACGGGCCCGCTCCACGCTGGAGCCGTCGGCGAGCCCGCCGGCGGCGTCGGTCGGCCCATCCACTCCGTCGGTACCCAACGACGCTACGACGATGCCGCTGCGCCCTTCGAGCGCCAGTGCCGCTCCCAGCGCCACCTCCTGGTTCCGTCCGCCCAGCCCGGAACCCGTGACCCGGACCGTGGTCTCTCCCGACGCCAGGATGCAGGCCGGTGGGGCCGGCCCCGCAACCCCGTCCTGCACCGCCATCCCCACCCGGGCCAGGGCACGGCCGGCGTTCCGGGCCTCCCCTTCCAGCTTCCGGCTCAGGATATGGGTTCGGTAGCCCAGATCCCTGGCCCGCACCGCCGCCGCCTCCACCGCACGGCTGCCGCTCCCGACGATCCGGATCACCGGCTCCCATCCTGAGACGGCTTCCCAGCCGCCCCCGGCGCCCGCCCTCGCCTCCGGGATGCCGGCCTCCGCCAGTCGGCGCCGGACCTCACCGGGAAGCTGCGCCCACACCCCGCGCCTTCGCAGCTCCGACTCATCACCGCCGGGTCGTCGCCCACGACGTCGGAGATCAGGTAGGCCAGGACCCGGGACGGATGAGCCGCCCGGGCCAGCCCACCCCCCTTGAGGACCTCCAGGCGAGCCCGGACGGCGTTCATCTCCCGAATGGGCACGCCGGCCTCCAGGAGGATCCGGGTGGTTTCCCGGAGCTGCTCCAGCGTCAAGCCCGGCGCAGGCAGGGTGAGAAGGGCCGAGCCGCCGCCGGAAATGAGGACCAGAAGTCGATCCCGGAGACCCCGTCCCTCCACCACCCGGAGGATGTCCCGGGCGCCCGCCACCCCACCCTCGTCCGGCAGGGGGTGACCGGCGGCGTGGACGCGAATCCCGGGTGGGAGCCAGGACGGCCGCTCCGTCGTCCGGCTCCCGGGCATCAGGAGGACGCCCTCGTCCACCGCGTCACCCAGCACCCGGAGCGCCCCCCGGAGCATTCCCGCCGCCGCCTTGCCCACCGCCACCACCCGGGTCCGCCCGTCGGCGGAGGTACCGCCCCCCAACGGAGTGGCGGGAGCCGTCCCGGCGATGGCATGGCTCCACTCCGACAGAATCGGCTCGTCGGCCAGGGCCTCCACCACCACCCGCTCGGGGTCGACGCCTGCCAGCCCCGCTGCCAGAATCCGCAGCGCATGATCCCGGAGTTCCTCAGACTCGTTCATGAACCTCCCTGGTGACCCGACGGACTCGGAGGGTAGCTTGGGAAAGGACCCTCTCACACCCTCACCCCGAGCAACCACGCCATGGCAAACTACGTCGCGACGCTCATGGAAGACGTCAAAGCCAAGAATCCGGCTGAGCCTGAGTTCCACCAGGCGGTGCGCGAGGTCGTCGAGTCGCTGGAGCTGGTGCTGGACCGTCGCCCGGAGTACCGATCCTACCGGATTCTGGAGCGGCTCATCGAGCCCGAGCGGGTCATCCTCTTTCGCGTGCCCTGGGTCGACGATCGCGGGGAGGTGCAGGTCAACCGCGGCTTCCGGGTGGAGATGAACTCCGCAATCGGACCGTACAAAGGGGGCCTCCGCTTCCACCCCTCCGTGACGCTGGGGATCCTCAAGTTCCTGGCCTTCGAGCAGGTCTTCAAGAACGCCCTCACCACGCTCCCCATGGGGGGCGGCAAGGGTGGGTCCGACTTCGATCCGAAGGGGAAGAGCGAGTCGGAGGTGATGCGCTTCTGCCAGAGTTTCATGAGCGAGCTCTTCCGACATATCGGTCACGACACCGACGTCCCCGCCGGCGACATCGGCGTGGGGGGACGGGAGATCGGGTTCCTCTTCGGGCAGTACAAGCGCCTCGCCAACGAATTCAACGGAGTCCTCACCGGGAAGGGACTCAACTGGGGCGGCTCCCTGATCCGTCCCGAGGCCACGGGTTACGGCGCCGTCTACTTCGCCCAGGAGATGCTGGCCACCCGGGGAGAGACGCTGGAAGGGAAGACCTGCCTGGTCTCCGGGAGCGGGAACGTGGCCCAGTACACGGCCGAGAAGCTCATCCAACTCGGGGCCAAGCCGGTGACGCTCTCCGACTCCAGCGGCTGTATCTACGACGAAGAGGGGATCGACGCCGAAAAGCTGGCCTGGGTCAAGGAGCTCAAGAACGAACGGCGGGGACGGATCCGGGAGTATGCCGAGCGCTTTCCCGGCGCCGTATACACCGAGATGGAACCGGCACCTCAGGACGGGCCCGATCCTCTATGGAAGCATCCCGCCGATTGCGCCTTTCCCAGCGCGACCCAGAACGAGATCGATGCCGAAGACGCCCAGAATCTCCTGGACGGAGGCGTCTACGTGGTGTCGGAAGGGGCCAACATGCCCACGACTCCCGACGGAGTCGAACGATTTCTGGACGCCAGGATCCTCTACGGACCCGGGAAGGCGGCCAACGCGGGTGGCGTGGCGGTCTCGGGACTCGAGATGGCCCAGAACAGCATGCGGTTCTCCTGGTCCCGGGAGGAGGTGGACCAGCGGCTGCAGCGGATCATGAAGGACATCCATACCCGATGCGTCCAGGTGGCCGAGGACTTCGGCACCCCGGGCAACTACGTGAACGGCGCCAACATCGGTGGATTCCTCAAGGTGGCGGACGCCATGATCGACCAGGGCGTCGTGTGACGGGGCCGGCATGAGCCGACCACCGGGGTGATGAGGCCGAGGGGGGCGGGCCCGTGAAGACCTTCCTGGATTTCTCGGAACGCTACGGCGCCCGCGCGGGGGGGTACAGGGACCTCATGCGGGAGCAGGTCCGCCACGTCCTCTTCGTCTCGTCGCTCTACGAGTCCTTCATTCTGGCGGAGGACGGGCACCTCCACGAACGGGTCCTCGGGAAGTTCCTGGAGGCCACCCCCCGGGACCCCCCCAACCTCACCCGGGTCTCGTCGGGCCGGGAGGCGCTCCGCCTCCTCCACCATCCTCCCACCCCGATCGACCTCATCATCTCCTCTCCCCACGTGGGGGACATGGACGCCGCCGAGCTCGCGGCCACCATCCGGGACGCCGGGATCCACGTGCCGCTGGCGGTGCTGGGATACGACCACCGGGAGTTGATCCAGTTCGTCGATTCCAGGCCCCAGGACAGCATCCTCGCCACCTTCCTCTGGCAGGGCGACGCCCGAATCCTGCTGGCCATCGTCAAGGCGGTGGAGGACCGTTTGAACGTGGAGCGGGACACCCGCATCGGCGTTCCCGCCTTCCTGCTGGTGGAGGACAACATCCGCTTCTACTCCTCCTTCCTGCCGGTGATCTACGCCGAAGTGACCAACCTGGTGGAGGCCATGCAGGCGGAGGCGGGGAACAGGCTCCAGCGACTCATGCGGAACCGGGCCCGGCCCAAGATCCTCCTGGCCACCACCTACGAGCGGGCCATGCGGGACTTCGAGACGTACCAGGATTCCATCATGGGCGTCTTCTCCGACATGGAGTTCAAGCGGGAGGGCGTCCTGTCCCGTTCGGCGGGACTCAACCTGGCCAAGTCCATCCGTCGGCTTCAGCCCGACGTCCCCATCGTCCTCCAGTCCACCAACCCCGCCAACGAGCAGGAGGCGACGTCGCTGGACGCCGGGTTCCTCCTCAAGGGATCACCGGATCTCCTCCACCAGCTCCGGCAGGCGCTGTCCGGGGATCTCTTCTTCGGTGACTTCGTCTTCAGGAGACATACCGGGGAGGAGCTGGTCCGGGCGGAAGATCTGAAGAGCCTGGTCCGGATCCTCGAGACGGTGGAGGCGGACAGCATCTCGTTTCACGCCGCTCGCAACGACTTTTCGCGGTGGCTCCGGGCCCGGGCCGAGTTCGGTCTGGCATCCGAGCTTCGGCCCCGCAGGCTCGAGGACTTCGAGTCGGTGGAGCACCTCCGGCAGGAGCTGGTGGATTCCATCGACCGCTATCGGCGGGAGCGGAACCGCGGGACGGTCACGCCCTTCCGGGCCGAACTCTTCGACGCGGAGGAGGGAATCGTCCTCATCGGCGAGGGTTCCCTCGGAGGGAAGGGCCGGGGACTCGCCTTCGCCAGTCGGCTCCTGGACGAGGTACGGCTGTCGGAACGGTTCCCCGAGGTGAAGATCGAGGTCCCACCTGCGGTGGTTCTGGGGACCTCCCTCTTCCACGAGTTCCTGAACCGGAACCGACTCCGTGGGTTCGCCCTGGAGACGGAGGAGGAAGAGGAGGTCGTGACCCGCTTCCTGAACTCCACCCTCCCGCCCGGGATGGTCTCGTCCCTCACGGCCATGGAGAGGGTGTTGCGGGGGCCCATCGCGGTTCGCTCCTCCAGTCTGCTGGAAGATTCCCCGTATCACCCCTTCGCCGGTGTCTACGGGACCTGGATCCTCCCCAACGACGACCCGGATCCCCGGGTTCGCCTTCGCCACCTCCTCGATGCCGTACGCCGCGTCTACGCCTCCACCTTCAGTCGCCGAGCCCGGTCGTTCCTGCAGGCCTCCCCCTATCGGCTCGAGGAAGAGGCCATGGCGGTCATCATCCAGCGATTGGTGGGGCGCCGGCACGGCAACCGCTTCTATCCCGACCTGGCGGGCGTCGCGCGATCCCACAACGACTACCCCGTCCCTCCCGCGGTCAGCGGGGACGGCATCGCCGCCGTGGCCCTGGGGCTGGGAAAGACGGTGGCGGAGGGCGAACCCTGCCTCCGCTTCTCACCGCCTCACCCGGCCCACATTCCGGAGCATGCTTCCACCAGCGACATGTTGGAGCGGTCACAGCGGGCCTTCTGGGCGCTGCAACTGGGTGCGCCGGCACCGGAGGGTGGATGGGAACGGGACGGCCCCCTGGTCCACCTTCCCCTTCGGATGGCGGAGGAAGATGGTACGCTGGCACCGGTTGCATCCACCTACTCGGCGGAAAACGACGCCGTGTACGACGGCATCGGACGACCCGGGAGCCGGTTGGTGACCTTCGCGCCGATCCTCAAACACGGACTGTTCCCCCTGGCGGAGATCCTCCAGGAGTTGATGGTGCTGGGGCGAGCCGGCACGCGGCTGCCGGTGGAGATCGAGTTCGCCGCGACGCTGGCCCACGGGAGCGAGCCCGCGCGTCTGGGATTCCTCCAGCTCCGGCCGCTGGCGACCAGCCGGGAGGACCTGGACATTCGCGTCAGCGACTACGACCCGGAGGACGTGTTCTGCGAGAGCCCCTCGGTCCTGGGCCACGGACGTATCCAGCTTCACGACTGGGTCGTGGTGGACCGGGATCACTACGAGCGGGGTCACAGCGTCGAGTGCGCCGCCGCGATCCGGCGTCTCAACCGGGGTCTGGTGCAGGAGGGCCGATCCTTCGGGCTCGTCGTGGTGGGACGTCTGGGCTCCACCCACGCATGGCTCGGGATTCCCGTCCGCTGGGAGGACATCTCGGGAGCCCGGGTCATCGTCGAGGCGGGCTTCCGGGACTTCAAGGTGACGCCCTCCCAGGGAACCCACTTCTACCAGAACCTGGTCTCCCTGAACGTCGGATACTTCACCGTCAACGCCGACGCCGGAGAGGGCCGGGTGGAATGGGACTGGCTGGCGGCACAGCCCCGGGTCGAGACCGACGGACCCGTCTATCACCTTCGCTTCCAGGAGCCGACGCTGGCGGTGATGGACGGTCGCACCCGGGAGGGCGTCATCCTCCGCCCCGGCGGTTCAGGAACTCCGGCAGGTTGAGGCGCCCCGGCGCCGGCGGCACACGGGGGCCCGACCCCCGTCCGGCCCCTTCTACTCTGGAGGACCGCCCCTGGCGGCCCGGCTCAGAACACCCGGGCGATGATGGTGATGCTGGTGATGAGGGAAGCGGTCACCGTGATCCACGTGAGCCAGCTGCGGTCCGCGCGTTGCGGGACCCGGACCGCGTCGCCGGCCTGAAGGCTGAGCTGGTCCAGACTGCGGAAGTCCTGCACCGCCTCCCGAACGGCTTCCTTGTCCCAGATCACCATCCCGCCTCGGAGGATCTCCACGTCCTCCACCTTCGCATTGGATGCGAGGCCGGGGATACGGAGGGCGTCCCCCAGCGACGCCTCGGCCGGGACATAGTGGATGCCCTGGGTCGAGACCGCTCCCACGAACCCGATCCCCACGAGAACGTCGGCCTGTCGGATGTCGGGATCCCGGATGTAGCGGCCCAGTTCCTCGGTGAGATGATCCTGCAGCTCGGCACGGAGCACTCCCCGGAGCTCGATGGCGCCGATCTGGGGGAAGACGATGGCCGGCCCCGCCACCACCTGGAGGGTGTCGGCGACGAGCCCCTCCCCCGGAACCGTCAGGACCACCCGGTCCCCCACCCGGAAGTCTCCCTCCTCGAGCCGCCGGGCCAGCAGAGCCGCTTCCTCCTCCGCTTGTCGCCGGAGCCGGTCCGAGTAGGCCCGCGACGCAGCCATCCCTTCGAGCTGGGCGAGCTGCTCCTCGAGCTCGGCCCGCGTCCCCAGGAGGCGCGGTTGGGTGAGTTGGCCAGGCTCCTGGGCGAGAGCGGACATGGGCGCTAACGCCAGGACGAGAATGAGGATCTTACGGAGCATTCGGGTTCCAATCGTTCGGGAGAAGGGTCTGTCTCCAATGTACTAACGGGATGGGCCGCAGCGAATCATTACGTCGTTTTGTGGCGCCCCTGCTGCAGATCCCGGCGAACCCGCCCCGGACCGTGAGCCCAGCCCGGTTCCCGCCCGGGCCTCCGCAGCCGATGAAATCCCGCGCCGGTGCGGGACGCCGCCCTCGCATATCCCGTCTCCGACGGACCTCGCACGAATCGTGCAGAACCGTTTCTCAACTTGACCCATGATGCGATTGAGGTGCAAACTCGTGCGCTCCAGCCCATGAACGTTGGATCTATGACACGGCAGCCGGTGAACGATCTGAACCCCAGCGAACTTCCCCGGACGCCCTTGGCGATCGTCATCGACGACCAGGAGTGGACGGCCCGGTCTCTGGAGAGCATCCTGAGCCCGGCGGGATTCGCTGTGCTCAAGGCCTACACGGGTCGGCAGGCGCTGGATCTGGTCCAGCGGGTCAAGCCGGATCTCGTGTTCGTCGATCTGGACCTCCCGGACGTGGACGGCCGGGAGCTCTGCAGGACGCTGGTCAAACAGCGATCCATCCGTCCCAGCACCCCGCTCCTGGCGCTCTGCACCACCCGGCCCCGTCGCGAAGAGCGACTGGAGATCCTCCGGGCCGGCGCCTGGGACATCGTCAGCCTCCCATTGGACCCCGAGGAGCTGGTGCTTCGCCTCCAGTCCCTGGTGCGGGCAAAGCAGGAGGTGGACGAGGCCATGGAGCGGTCGCTTCTGGATGCCGAGACCGGCTTCTACAACGTGAAGGGGCTCATGCGCCGGCTCACGGAGCTCACGGCCGAGTGCCGCCGGTACACGCGCCCCCTGGCCTGCGTCGTGGTGGGACCCCGGGACGACAGCCGGACCGAGTCGATCCTTCGGGAGATCCTGGCCACCGACCTGGCGGAGGAAGCGCCGGAGCCCGAGCCGGAGGCCAAAGGGCCGATTCCGGCCATGGTGGACTCGCTGGCCCGGGTCACACGCCTGTCCGACGCCAAGGGGCTTCTGGGCGATCAGCACTTCGTGATCCTGGCCCCGGACACCGATGTGGAAGGGGCTCAGCGTCTCGCGGAGCGGGTCCTGGCGGGGTACAAGGAATCGGGACCCGACGACTCCCCGATCTGCATCGGCCTCTACGCCGTGGACAGCTCGGGAGACGACCCGCCCCGACCGGGCGACCTCCTGACTCGGGCCACCACCGCATTCCGGCGGGCCCAGCACCAGGGTGGGGTCGAGAATCGGATCGAGCGTTTCACGGATCAAGACCCGCAGCGCTGAGACGGACGCGGGAGCCCGGGCCTCGGGGAAGGCCCCTGGACCCGACCGGGTCCATCCCCACCGCTGAGGGCGGGACCCCGACGCAGGGGCCCGCGGCGCCCTTCGCCCACGGTGACGCCGGATCAGTCCTCCATCTCGGCGACTTCGGGGAGCTCCGCGGGTCCCAGCGCCGGCACGAACTCCCCGAGCTCGTCGTCCTCTCCACCGGCTTCGTAGCCCGGCATATAGTAGCTGTAGTAGCCGTACCCTTTCAGGGCGGTGGTGGAGATGTCGTTGAGGATCCCGCCCAGGACCCGCACCGGGAGGTGGGCCAGGGCCTGCAGCTTCTTCTCAACGAGCGACTTCTCCGACTCTCCTGAGCGGAGGACCAGCGCCATGCTCCCCGTCAGCGTGGCGAGGTGGAAGGCATCCGCGCCGGCGCCCAGGGGCGGGGCGTCCACCAGGATCACGTCGTATCGCTCCCGGAGCTTCAGGAAGAGGTGACGGATCCGCTCCCCCGCCAGGAGTTCCGGCGCCCGGGACAGCCGCGCGCCGGCCCCCATGAAGAAGAGGTTCTGATACTCGGTGCGGTGGATGATCTTCCCGTCGGACCCACCCGCCAGATAATCCACGAGCCCCGGTCCCCGCTCCTCGCCCAGGAGGCGGTGGAGATCCCCCCGCCGGGTATCGGCGTCGATGACCAGGGTCCGGCGACCGATCTTGGCGAAGGCGAGAGCCAGGTTCGCGGTGATGAGGGTCTTCCCCTCTCCCGGTCCCGGACTCGAGAAGACCACCATCAGGGGTCCGGCGGATCCGTGGGCGTACATCAGGCGCATGCGCAGATCCCGGAACGCCTCTTCGACCTCTGCCTCCGAGCCACTCCGGCCCACCCGTGGGATCATTCCCAGGACGTCCACGCCGATACCGCTGGTGACGTCTTCCGGGTAGCGGAAGCGGGAATCGGTTCGGTCCAGGAGGATCGCCCCCACCAGGCCGAGGCCCACGAAGGCGCCCAGGACCATGGCCGCCATGGGCAGACGCTTGTCGCTGGAGGGCGTGAAGGGGACCGTCGCCTCGGAAACGAGCTCGAAGTCGGCCAGCGACCCCTGGAAGGCCAGCTGAGCCAGGGTACGGCGGGTCTGGAGGTTGTCCACCAGGTCGGCGAATCGCTCCTGCTGCCGCTCCAACTCCTGCTCCCGCATCACGATGATGGGGACGTCACCCATCCGTGAACTCACCTGGGACATCCTGCGGGTGACCTGATCCCGCTCACTTTGGAGGGTCTGTACCACCGGGGCGATCAGACCCGGGATGTCGTTCTGTTCCAGGCTGCGGATGTCGGCGTCCAGCTCCACCACGGAGGGGTGCTGGGGCGTGTATCGCAGGAGGAGATCCCGGCGCTCCCCCCTCATCTCCGCCAGACGAAGGATGAGCGTCTGGAGCTCGGTAGAGCTGGCAGGCTCCACCGCCTGGAGCCGGGGAATGGAGACGCCCTCCTCGGGGATGGCGGCGACGATGGACCGGAGCTCGTTCAACTGCCGGTCCAGCGCCCGCTGTCGGGACTCCAGCTCGAAATACTCGTCCCGGAGGGGATTGACCACCTCCACGCCCCCACCCAGGACCGGCGTGGTCCGCTCACCGGGCTGCGTAATGTTGGCCAGACGGAAGCTCTCCAACCGCTCGGTGACGCTGTTGAGCGAGTCCTCGGCCTCATCCAGCTGCTGGATGAGGTTCGACAGGATGCTCTCGAGCTCTTCCTCCTTGAGCGCCTGGGCCACCGTCTGGAAGCGGGCGATGACCCCGTTGACGATCCTGGCGGCCAACTCCGGGTCCTGATCGTCGTAGAAGAGATTGATGAACTTCCCGGCCCCGGTCATGGTGGTCAGCAGGCCGGCGCTGACGTCGTTGGCGACCTCCGCCGGCGGACGCACCGAGAAGCGAACGGTCTCCACCCCGGAGAGCTGCGCCGCCGTGGGGCGCCACACGAATCCCGCCTCGGTGCCGATGTCGTCACCGACATTTCCCTGGGAGACCACCGCTCCCGCCTGGGTCTTCAGCGTCCACTGGTCCGCTTGTTCCGAAACCGTGAGCTCGTACGCCCCGAAGCCGGCGCTCGAGTCGAGCTGGAAGTTCCGGAACAGCTCCTGGTATCCCGGCGGATAGCTGATGAAGAGCCGCTCCTCCATCACCACCGGCTGGACGACCTGTCGACTCTTCAGGAGGTCGATGAGCGCCTCCTCCTCCGGCATCAGCGCCGCAGCCTCGATGGGCGCTGCTTCGCCATCCTGGGGAGAACTCACCAGGATCTGAGCCTGGGCCCTGTAGACGGGCGCGACCATCCGGTACGCCACGAATCCCCCGGCCAGCCCCAGGAGGGCGGCCAGGGCGATGAGCCACCAGAAGCGGCGAAGAGCCAGGAGGATCCGCTCGAACGTGAGTCCCCCGACGCCCTCGTCCTCTCCCAGGTAGTCCAGGTTCCGGTCGTCTACGTAGGGTCCGGGAGGGCCCCCCTGGGGGACCAGATCCGGGAGTCCCTGATCACCCCGGCCGGGGACTGGAAGAGTGTTCTCGCTCATGCGTGGCTGATTCTCGAAGGATTCAGGGTCGGGTCGAAGTCGTGCGGAACCGGCAGGCCGGGGGGTGTGAGGCCATACTGCAAAGATAGGACAGGCGTTCCCTGTCGCCCAAGGTTTCCATGCGCCTTCGCGTCGGGGCCGGGCCGTCTCGACACCACGCGGGGGCCAGGATAACCGATCCGTACCCGAGCCGCGCGTCCCGGTCCGCATGGTCGCAACAGTCTGTCGCGGACGCACCACAACCGCCGGATGATTCCCTTGCATTCGCTCAGAACGGGGGGAAGCTTTGAAGTTGAACCCTCGCTCCGACGCGACCTGCGTCCTCCCCTTTCCAGCACATCGCATGCCTGAACTTCAGCCGTCCGACGTCGACGTTCTCGTAGTCGACGACGAGAGCACGCTTCGCAACACCTGCCGTGCCTTCCTCGAGGGGTTCGGATACAACGTCACGGCGGTGGAGCGGGGCGAGGACGCCGTTGCGCTCCTGAAGCGCCGCTCCTTCCACATCTGCCTGTTGGACCTCTACATGCCCCAGATGTCGGGACTCGAACTCCTGAAGGTCATCCGGGAGCTCCACCCCGACAGCAAGGTGGTCATGATGACCGGCAACCCGAGCGTCGAGACCTCCGAGGAGGCGCTCCGTGCCGGGGCCTTCGACTACATTCCCAAACCCTTCTCCGCGACCCACCTGGAGATCCTCGTGGACCGGGCCGTCCACGCGCTGCACGAGAAGCCCAACCTGGCATCCGACAACGGGAAGTCGGCGCCGGCGGCCCCCCGCACGGAGCCGGTACAGGACGGGACATCGCTGATCCTGGGCCAGTCCCGGGCCTTTCAGAACGTCGTGGAGCTGGCGCGTCGCGTCGCCTCCACCGACGCCTCGGTCTTCATCACCGGCGAGAGCGGGACCGGGAAGGAGATCATCGCCCAGTTCATCCATCGCAACAGCGCGCGGCGGGAGCAGCCCCTCGTGGAGGTGAACTGCGCCGCCATCCCCGAGAGCCTCTTCGAGTCGGAGATGTTCGGACATGTCGAAGGGGCCTTCACCGGGGCCATCCGTTCCCGGCAGGGCCTCCTGGAGGAGGCGAGTGGAGGCACGCTCTTCCTCGACGAGCTGGTGGAGATGCCGCTGCCGATCCAGGCCAAGCTCCTGCGCGTCCTCCAGGACGGGGTCCTCAGGAAGGTGGGAAGCTCGAAGACCGACAAGGTGGTGACGGTGCGCTTCGTGGCAGCCACGAACCGGGATCCGCTCCAGTCGGTGGACGACGGGACGCTGCGGAAGGACCTCTTCTTCCGCCTGAGGGTCGTGCCCATCCACATCCCACCGCTCCGGGAGCGCCCCGAGGACATCCCTCCGCTGGTCCATCACTTCCTGGACTACTTCTGGGCACGTCACCGGTCCGACGAACCTCAGCCGGATCTCCTCCCCTCGGGGATGGAGGCCCTCCAGGGCTACGCCTGGCCCGGAAACGTCCGAGAGCTGAAGAACGTGGTCGAGCACGCCGTCGTCATGATGGATTCGGGGGTTCCGGCGGGACCCGACAGCTTCAACCTCACCGGTGGGCTGGGGGAATCGAGCGGCGGCGGGAGCCTGGACCCCATGCTCTTCCAGAAGGACTACCACACCGCGCGTGAAGAGATGCTGGCCCACTTCGAGGAGCAGTACCTCTCCAACATCCTCCGTCGGGCCGGCGGCAACATCTCCGGGGCGGCTCGGATCGCGGGAGTCGACCGCACGACCCTCTATCGTCTGATGGAGAAGCGGAACCTCACCAAGCGAGAGCTTCTCGACGCATGAGCAAGTCGGGAGCGGCGGCGGACCTGAGCCGGCCACGGGCCGGCGCTGCCGGGGCGGCCGACCCTCCACCCCGGAGCGGCGTCGAAACGGCGATTCGCGCCGCGGCCGAGCGCCTCACCGCGTCCCTTCCGGGGCGGGAAGACATCCCCCCCTGCCCCGACACCACGCCCGAGGAGCTGCTGACGGTGGTGGTGGAGGACCTGCTGGATCGCCTGGCGGGTGGGCAGGGCATCCGGCTCCGGGACCCCGAGGAGGCATCGCCACGACTTCGGCTGCTGCAGCTTCTGCAGTCGGAGCTCATCCACGTCTGGCGACGCCTCACGACCCGTCCGCCCACGAGGGACGAGATGTTGCGAGTGCTGTCGGAGCTCGACCAGACCATCGTCTCGCTGGAGCCTCACGGGCGCGACCGCGTGGAAGCCATGGTGGAGGCGGAGAGCCCTCTGACCATGGTGATCCAGCTGGCCCACGACATCCGTTCCCCCCTCACCTCGGTCCTCTTCCTCGCGGAGCTCCTTCAGCGCGGGCGAAGCGGGCCGGTGAACGAGACGCAGCAGCGGCAACTCGGGGTCATCTACTCTGCGGCCTTCGCCCTGGTCTCGGTGGCCAACGACGTCATCGAGCTGGCCCGAGGAGGAGGAACCAGCCTGACGTCCGAGGATCCCGCACCCTTCTCCCTGGCGGAATGCCTCGGGACGATCCGGGAGATGCTCCAGCCCATGGCGGAGGACAAGGGGATCGAGTTCCGGGTGGTAACCCCCCGGGACGACCGCCGGGTGGGTCACCAGGCCGCCATCGGGCGGGCCCTGCTGAACCTCACCACGAACGCCCTCAAGTTCACCGAAGAGGGCTACGTGGAGCTGGCCGCCGAGGTCACGGGCTGGGAGCACATCCGCTTCTCCGTCACCGATACGGGTCGGGGAATGAGCCCCGAGGCGGAGCGGAACCTCTTTCAGCCGTTCCAGAAGTCCGAACGCCGAAAAGGGGTCTTCTTCTCGGGAAGCGGATTGGGACTCAGCATCGTTCAGCGGATCGTTCGGGACCTCGGGGGGTCCCTGACGTACGAGACCGAGCCCCACCGCGGGACTCGCTTCGAGTTCACCGTACGGATGCCCTCGGTCTCGGACCTTTGAGGGAGCGGCCCCTGCGGAGCCGCGTCACATTGTTGCACAGTTCCAACAGCCCACTCGGACATCGTCTGGTACGAGACGAACTCCGGGAGCCGAAGATCCAGATAATTCGCCCTATGCCGGGCTGTTACCCAGCGTCGTTGAATTGTGAACGGATCTTGCTAAGATTCCTTCACCAACGCATGATGGCCCGGCGAGGGCGCTTTTTCGCCCGCTTTCCCACACCACGAACAACGCGAATGACTCCTCCGATTTCGAACGGAAACGCCCAGCGAGCCGAAGGCGCCCAGTGGCGTTCTCCGGCCCGCTGGCAATTCAGGCGGGGAGATCGGAGTACGGCCGTGCGCCTCGGTTCCACCACCGGCGGGGCGCGCCCCTTGTCCACCCGAGCCATCCGCGTTCTGAACGTGCTCGTGGCCACGTTCGGCCTCATCCTCACCGCCCCGCTCTTCCTCGCCATCGCCGTCCTCGTGAAGCTGTCCTCTCCCGGTCCGGTCTTCTATGTGCAGGAGCGGGTCGGACTGGATCGGCGCAATCGCAGGCCCGACGGTTCGGATTCCGACGAGCGGCGCCAGGACGACAAGGGGGGCCGCATCTTCCGGATCTACAAGTTCCGTACGATGGTGGCGGACTCCGACAAGGCGGGGCAGGTGTGGGCGTCCCGCACCGACCCCCGGATCACCGCCGTCGGCCACGTGCTGCGGAAGTACCGTCTGGACGAGTTGCCCCAGCTCTTCAACGTGCTCAAGGGCGACATGAACATCGTGGGTCCCCGACCGGAGCAGCCGAAGATCTTTCGGGAGCTGAGGGAGAAGGTCAACGGGTACCAGGATCGGCAGAGGGTTCTTCCGGGAATCACCGGCTGGGCCCAGGTGAACCACTCCTACGATCAGTCCATCGAGGACGTGAAGAAGAAGGTGGAGTACGACCTCGAGTACATCGAGCAGCGTTCCTTCCTCAAGGACCTCCGGATCATGGCTCGAACGGTCCCGGTGATGATCGGAAAGAAGGGATCCATCTGACCTTCACCGGCAGGCCGGCCCGGGTTCCTTCTGGGACCGTCGGCGCCGGACGCAGATCCGAAACGCCCGGGAGTCCGCTCCCGGGCGTTTTTTTGTCGCGCCGGGTCGTGGACGGCCTGGACCCCGCGTCTCTACCTTAGGCCGGTCGTTCCCTCTCCTCCTTCGTTTCAGGCCATGGATCCACGTCGTCCGCACCGGTCCCGACTGCATCAGACGGTCGTTCGCCCCCTCCTGGGCGTCACGGCGCTCCTGGCACTCCTCCTCGGCCCGGCCCCGCTTCGAGGCCAGGTGGAGTCGGTCACCTCGCTCCACGGGGTGGTGCGGGACCGACTCGGGGATCCGGTGTCGGGCGCCACCGTCCGGCTGCTCCGGAACGGGCGGACCGTCGGCGCCGAGACCACCACCGACGGGAGCGGCCGATTCGTCGTGGAGCGGGTCACGCCAGGGCGTTACGCCCTCCAGACCGAACGCTTCGGCTACTTCCCCCAGGTCGTCACCGACCTCGTGGTGCGGCCTCGGCGACGGGTGGACCTCTCCATCCGGCTCCGGGAGGGTCAACCCCCCTTCGACCGGGTGGACTCGATCCAGGCGGGCGACCCGGGGGTGGATGGTCGGCGCTGGATCGACGACCCGGAGTTGGGGGCGCCTGCAGGGTCCCGGGGGATCGACGCCCCCCTGGGTCTGGCCACCCGGCTGGACCGGCAGCTCGGCTCCACCGGACTTCCCTCCCGCCTCACGACCTACACGGTGCAGGGTGTGCCCTTCCGGGCTGCCGCCACCGGTCCGGGTCGCCAGGACGCCCCGGCCCTTCTCACGGTGGGGTCCGTGGGTCTGGCCCTGGTGGAGCCGGTCGGCGGCCGTCATTCCAGAAGCCTGTCCGGCGGAGGAGGGATCGAGGTCTTCAATCCCCGCGGCGAAGCGGGCGAAACCGAGGTGCTGGGGGCCGGCTCCTGGGGCGCCCTCTGGTCCGGCGGGACCGAGGCCGAGGATGGAAACGACCCCCTGGGGTTCTGGTTCGGTGCCCGCTCGTCCATCCATTTCCGCCAGGATTCCCTGGTTCTGACGCTCGGGGCCGACGGCTACGGGACCGAGGTCCCGCGCCCTCCCCTCTTCCCCGGGTCCGAGGCCCCGGAGAACCTGAGTACGCCCGGGAGCGAGAACCTCCAGGCGGGTTCGGTCTTCGCCCTGCTCGACTGGGAGCTGGGCAACGGAAGCCGGCTGGACCTGGGCGCACGCTTCGGCCTCCGGGGCGGCGCGGAGGATCTGAGCCCTCTCACGTATCCCCGGGGCGTCGCCCCGGCGGAGGCACGCGACCTGGTCGTGGGTGCGGGGCTGTTGACGGACATCACGTCGTCGCTGGACCTCTCCTTCCGCCTGGGATTCACCCGGTCCGATCGGACGGGATCCGGGGACTGGCCCCTTACCCCGGAAACTCCATTCGTCGTGGACGTGGCGCGTCGTCGGGCCGCCGGGATCGACCCGACGTACGCACGGCCCGGACGCCGGGACGGCGTCTATGCCGCACCCACCTTCAAGCTCAGAATCGACGGCCACGAACTCCGGGGCGGCTTCGAGTATCTCCGAAGCGGCCACGACCTGGGCGGAACCAGCGGTCCGGTGAGCTGGGTGGGCTCGGGCGACCCCTTCGCCGACGGCTGGTCCGGTGCCGCCACCGGGTGGCAAGGACTTCCGGACGAGCGGGGATTCACGGTCAACCGGCTCTCGGCCTTCGTGGCGGACACGTGGACCCCGCGTCCCGGGACCCAGATCTTCCTGGAGGGCCGCTGGAGCCGGGAGACCCTCCCGACCGAGCGCCTGGAGATCGACCCGGTCTGGGCCTCCGTGACGGGGACCTCCGCCGAAGGCCCGCCGTCGGCGGCGACGGGTCTCGGGGGCCATCTCGGGATGGAGATCAAGCCCGGTGGAAGCGGGTTGGTCCTCCACGCCCTTGCGGGGATCGAACTGGACGAGCTGGACCCCTGGATCATCGCCGAAGGCGCCGCCCTCGATGGGGTGGCGAGACGGACCGATCGGATCTCACGGTCCGAGGGGTTCGCAGCCTGGCCCGCACCGGCCGCCGAGGGCACGGAGTTCAGCGCGCCGTCGCTGATGAATCTTCCCACCGCGCTGGACCTCCCCTTCACCACGTTCATCTCCGGGGGCCTCGCGGCGCCGCTGGGAAGGGCGTGGACGCTGGGGGGCCAGGTGCTCTTCCGCCGCACCGAGAACCTGTTCCGGCGGGTCGACCTGAATCTCCGCGCGGACCCCTCCGGCGTGACGGAAGCCGGGATGGAGGTCTGGGGGACCCTCTCCCAGCGGGGCACCGTGGTCCGGGAACGCCCGGGCACCTCCCGCCGGTTCGAGGAGTTCGACCGGGTGTGGACTCCCATCCAGGACGGTTGGTCCCGGTATCTGGGCTTCACCGTATTCGCCGAGCGACGGGTGAAGGGAGGCTTGGAGCTTTCGGCCTGGTACACGTTCTCGTCCACCGAGGACAACCTCGTGGGTCTCGGTACCGGTCGGGGGGAGCTGGTCACTCCACGGCGGGTACCCGGTACACCCGACTGGACCGAAGGCACGTCGGACTTCGACGTACCCTCCCGGTTCGGGGGGGCTCTGGCCCTTCCGCTGGATCTCCTGCAGGGCCTCGAACTGAGGGCCCGGTACCGGTTCGAGGACGGTCTTCCCTACACCCCCTCCTACGCTCCGGGTGTGGACCTGGACGGTGACGGAATCCCCGGAAACGAGCCGCTGCGTGTCCCGAGCGAGGGGCTGGCTGCCGCCGGGATCACCAGCGACTGCGTCCTGGAGGACCGCGGACGGTTCGTCACCCGAAACGGGTGCCGCCGGGACGCGGTTCACGGGCTGGATCTGGGACTTCGAATCGGCCTGGTGCGCCTCGGGCGGAACGTCCTCGCTCTGCAGGTGGACGGCCTCAACCTGACGAACTCCTACGAACGTCTCATCGATCCCACCCTGGTGGCGGTGGACCCGGAGTCGGGGCTGACGCCTGACGGCACCGCCATCTCACCCTCACTGCTCCCGGCCCAGGGCTTCGGACAGGAGCGCTACGACACCCGGAACGGCCGTGTGGTGAGGATCGGACTCCGGTGGGGAGGTGGGGAGTAAGGCCGTTCTCGGAGGTGGAACGGGCCCGGAGTCCGTCCGTCAGTAGGTGAGGAGGATGGGCAGGGACGCCAGCGCCAGGAAGCAGGCGAAGACCACCACCATCCATCCCACGAAACGTCCCCCCTCCTCCACGTGGGAGGTGGCCTGCGAGGCCGAGTAGACCAGGGTCGCGCCCAGGATCAGGACGATGCCGACGGCCAGAGGTAGGTTCACGGAGCCAGGGGGGATCGAGGGAAGGGCGCCGGTGGAATTCTAGCTGGACTGACGACCGTCCCTCCACCGGGGGTCCTCCCATGGAGCCGTGGGGAGAGTCCCCCGGGACACGGCTCCAGTCGGTTCAGCCCCCGGACCGGGGATCGGGTGGGGTGAACATGATGTGCGCCCCCGGGGTCCCGGGGAACATCAGCCAGGGCGTGGCCGGTCCCGGACGGGCGGGGAGGCCCGTGCTCTCGGGTGTGGCGTTGGGGGTATAGACCACCCAACGCAGAAACGGGTCCTGGATCTCTCCCGACTCGGGGTCGAGACCGCTCCCCACCAGGATGTGGTTCGTGGTGCCGAAGGGGATGGGGAGCTCTCCGGCGGTAAACTCCTCCCATCGCGCCTGGACCCGTTCGTTCCCCGTGATTCCCTGGGCGGAGAGCTCCCGCCCCCGAGCGAAATAGGGCTCCAGATCACGGTGGTGGCAGGACACCTCCAGCGTCTCCCGTTCGGGATTCGGCGCCATGCAGACGAGGCTGTTGGACCCTTCCCTCAAGGTGACGAACGCCCCCGAGTCGTCCCATCCCTGAACGGTGGCCCCGTCCCGGGCCTCCGGCGGTGCGGCCTGCACCGCCAGGCGGATCTGCATCTCGGGCGACAGGTCGCTCCACGGATGTTGTGCCGACAAGGAGCTCCCGAAGGCCAGGAGCGAGACGAGGGACAGAAGAAGGGTCTTCATGGCGGCAATCGGTGGGAACGAGGACTCGGGACCGGGAGGATGCCATGGTGCATCGAGAGTCGGGACCGGGTCAAGCGTCGGCTGCACCTCCCCCGGACGCCATACCATACCGGGCCTTTTCAAGGCCGGAAGCCTCGCTACCTTTGAACGTCTTTTTCCTTCCATCGAGGTCAATCATGCGTTTTACGTCATTCGGGGCTGCGGCCACCGCCGCCCTCCTTTTCGCCGGCTGTTCCGGTCAGCCCGAAGCTCGTCTCGACACCGAGGACCAGCAGGCCAGCTACGCCATCGGTCTCGACATGGGCAGCTCCCTCGCTCCCGCCGAAGGGATGCTCGACCTGCCGGCCCTCATGAAGGGAATCGACGATGCCATGAACGAGGCGGAGCCGGCGCTGGATCAGGAGACGCGGCAGGCGGCTCTCCAGGCCTTCTCCTCCCGGGTTCGGGAAGCGCAGATGGCCCGGATGGAAGAGGAAGGCGCCGCGAACCGTGCCGAGGGGGAGGCCTATCTGGCGGAGAACGCCGACCGGGAGGGGGTCACCACCACCGAGAGCGGACTGCAGTACGAGGTGGTATCCCCGGGAGACGGCCCCACCCCCGATGCGGAGGATCAGGTGCGGATCCAGTACCGCGGCACCCTGGTGGACGGTACGGAGTTCGACAGCTCCTACGATCGGGGTGAGCCGGTCACCTTCGCGGTCAACGGCGTCATCCCCGGCTTCTCCGAGGGCCTGCAACTCATGGAGGTCGGCAGTACCTACCGCTTCGTCATCCCCAGCGACCTGGCGTACGGCCCTCAGGGATCCGGTGGCGTCATCGGCCCCGACGCAACGCTGATCTTCGAGGTCGAGCTGCTGGAAATCGTGGAGTAGCAGGCTCTCCGACGGCAGTGACCGGCGCCACGCTCCTGGCCGTCGCCCTCGGGGGGGCCTTCGGTGCCGTGGGCCGGTACGTCCTGTCGACGTGGCTCCAGGGGTTGCTGGGCTCCGGCTTCCCCTGGGGTACACTGGGCGTGAACCTGTCGGGGTCGTTCGCCATGGGCCTCCTCTTCGCTGCCAGCCAGCACGGAGAGCTCCCTCCGGAGTTCCAGGCCCTGCTCGCCTTCGGCCTCCTGGGGAGCTTCACCACCTTCAGCACCTTCTCCCTGGAGACCTTCGTTCTCCTCCAGGAGGGGAGCTGGGGTCGGGCCCTGACCTACTCTGCAGGGAGCCTGTTGATCGGGCTGGCAGCGGTGGCCGCCGGCGCGGCGCTGGCAGGCGGCGTGCGGCGCGCCTAAGTTCGCGGCCCCCGGGGCGGAGCGCCCGACCCGGGTGATCCAGCTCCTCGAACCCCTTTCCACTTGGTCACCGACCGCGTCTCCATCGTCCAGAGACGTCTGGAATCCCTACTGGAGGATCACCCCGATCCTCCAGCCCTCCACCCCCCGGAGGCGCCCCTCGGCTCGGAGACCACCCTCACGGGTGCCACGGCGCTGCAGATCTTCGAAGATCAGCTCCTGAGCCGGGCCGTGGACGTGGAGGCCCGCCGGCTCCAGTCGCTGGGCCTCGGCTACTACACCATCTCGTCGGCGGGTCACGAACAGAATGCCCTGCTGGGGACGCTGCTCCGGACCACGGACCCGTCCTTTCTCCACTATCGGAGCGGTGCCTTCATGATGGCCCGGAGCCGCAAGGACCCGGGCGTGGACGGTGTACGGGACACCCTTCTGTCCCTCTGCGCCTCCCAGGCCGATCCCATCGCACGGGGCCGTCACAAGGTGTGGGGAAGCCGTGCCCTTTGGGTCCCGCCTCAGACCAGCACCATCGCCTCCCACCTTCCCAAGGCGGTGGGAATGGCCTTCGCCCTGGGCCGTGCGCCCCGCCTCGACTGGGTGCCCCCGATTCCCGCCGACAGCGTGGTCTGCTGCACCTTCGGGGATGCGTCCGCCAACCACGCCACCGCCCTCTCGGGAATCTCGTCGGCCCGATACGGGAGCCGTCGCGGCAACCCGATTCCCATCCTCTTCGTGTGCGAGGACAACGGCATCGGCATCAGCACCGAGACCCCTCCCCGTTGGATCCGGGACACCTTTTCCCAGCTCTCCTGGCTCACCTACATGGAGGCGGAAGGCTCCCTCGACCAGATATGGAACGCCGTGGAGGAGGCGGTGAACAGGTGCCGAGAGAGCCGGGCGCCGGTGTTCCTCCGGGTCAGCACGGTCCGTCTCTGGGGACATGCGGGCTCCGACATCGAAATGGCGTACCGCTCCCGGGAGGAGATCGAGGCGGCGGAGGCCCGGGATCCGCTGCTCCTGAACGCACGTTTCCTGATGGAACGGGGCATAGCCAGCCCGAAGACCCTCCGGGACCTGTCGGAGAGGGTCCGGCAACGGGTCCGGGAGGCCTCGGCAGACGCGGTCCAGGAGGGACACCTGGACTCGGCGGAGCGGGTGATGGCTCCTCTGGCCCCGTACGACGAGGAGCGCGTCAGGACGTCGGCCAGCGGGACTCCCGACCCGGAGCGGCGGGCGCGTCTGTGGGGAGACGAGCCCCCGGAATCGGCCACCGTCGCAGTGAAGCGAACGCTGGCGGCCCACCTCAGCGCCGGCCTCGCGGACGAGATGCTCCGGCGTCCCGAGATCCTGGTCTTCGGCGAGGACGTGGGACGCAAGGGGGGCGTCTACTACGTCACCGCCGGCCTCCAGAAGCGGCACGGCTCCGCCCGGGTCATCGATACCCAGTTGGACGAGACCACCATCCTGGGGCTGGCCCAGGGGGCGGGGATGGTGGGACTCCTGCCGATTCCCGAGATCCAGTACCTCGCCTACGTGCACAATGCCGTCGACCAGTTACGGGGAGAGGCGTCCTCCCTCCAGTTCTTCAGCGACGGTCAATTTGCCAACCCCATGGTGGTCCGCATCGCCTCCTTCGCCTACCAGAAGGGATTCGGCGGACACTTTCACAACGACAACTCCATCGGCGGGCTCCGGGACATTCCCGGGCTCGTCCTGGCTGCTCCCGCCCGGGGTGACGACGCCGTCCGGATGCTCCGGGGATGTGTGGCGCTGGCGCGGGAATGCGGACGCGTGGTGGCGTTTCTCGAACCCATCGCCCTGTACCACGAGCGGGACCTGTTCGCTCCCGGGGACGACGGTTGGCTCACCGACTACCCCCGCCCCGGCGAAGCCCTGCTGCCGGGAGAGGTGGGGCTGTATCCTCCCGACGACGCGGAGGGTCGGCCCGAGATCCTGGTGGTGAGCTACGCCAACGGACTCCGCATGTCGTTGCAGGCCCGGGAGCGATTGCGATCGAACGATTCCCCGTTGGCTCTCCGGATCCTGGACCTCCGCTGGCTGAATCCCCTCCCCTTCGAGGCCCTTCGGACGGCAGCCGCCGGGGCGGCGGCCGTCGTCGTGGTGGACGAGTGTCGGGCCACCGGCGCCGGGATCGCCGACGCCATCGTCGCCGATCTGGCGGAGACGGGGTACGGACGACCCCTTCGCAGCGTCCGCGCCCGGGACAGCTTCGTCCCTCTGGGCCCCGCCGCCGACCACGTCCTGGTCCAGGTGGAGGACGTGGTCGAGACCGTGCGCGCCCTGGAGCCCCTCCTGGTCTGATCCACCCCGGAGAACGACGATTCCAGGTGTCGCGCCCCCGTGACTCCTCTTGCCTCACCCCCCTGTCGGCATCCATAATTAGGCTCACCTAAAAATGGATGTGATGATCGATCCGGCTCTCGCACTCGGACTCTTCGCGCTGCTTGCGGTAGTGACCGCGGTGGTCGTCTGGCCCCGTTGGGGTGTGGTGGCGAGCCTGCGCCGAGGCTCGAAGGCCACGCTCCGGGTGGGGATGGAGGACGCCCTCAAGCACCTCTACAAGTGCCAGCGGCACGGGCGGGAGGCCACGGTGGAGAGCGTGGCGGGCTCGCTGGAGGTGCCCCAGGCCGCTGCGTCCCGAATCCTGATGGAGCTTCGGTCCGCGGGACTCGTGGAGACCGGGCGGCCCACGGTCCTCACCGACGAGGGACAGAGATACGCCCTCCGGATCATCCGCACCCACCGGCTCTGGGAACGCTTTCTGGCGGACCGGACCGGCGTGGAGCCCGGGGAGTGGCACGAGCGGGCGGAGGATCAGGAACACCGGCTCTCGCCGCGAGATGTGGACGAGCTGGACGCCAGTCTGGGGCGGCCACGTTTCGACCCCCACGGCGACCCCATCCCCACCGCCACCGGTGAGATGCCCGAGGCCATCGGCGTGCCGCTGACGCACCTGGAGGCCGGCGAGGAGGGGATGATCGTCCACCTCGAGGACGAGCCTCGGCCCCTCTACGACCGGCTGGTGGCCGGCGGCCTCTCGCCTCACATGCGTTTCCGGGTCCTTCCCTCGGACGACGAGGACATCCACCTGGCGGTGGATGGCCGGACCCTGACGCTGGACGCGGCGGCGGCCGCCAATGTCACCGTGGACGCCTCCTCCGCCATGCCGGGCCCGACGGAGTGGAGCGGTGTCACGCTGGAGGACCTGAGCCCCGGGGAATCGGGCGAGGTGGTCCACCTGTCTCCGGCCTGCCAGGGCATCCAGCGCCGGCGTCTTCTGGACCTGGGGGTCGTGCCCGGAACGCGGATCACCGCCGAGCTGGCCGCCGCATCGGGAGATCCCACAGCGTTTCGTATCCGAGGCGCGCTGGTGGCGCTGAGGCGTGAGCAGCAGCGTTGGGTGCGAATCCGTCGCGCCGAAGAGGTGGCCGCCTGATGGCCAGCGTGTCGCTCCCCACCGTGTCCACCCCTGGAGTCCGGCGGGAGGACCACCTGGTCCGTCTCGGGCTCAGACCGGACCGCTGGGACTATCTCGTCGCGCTGGCCGGGAATCCCAATACCGGGAAGAGCACCGTCTTCAACGCCCTGACGGGCCTCCGCCAACACACGGGCAACTGGCCGGGGAAGACGGTGGTACGGGCCGAGGGCACCTTCACCTACAAGGACCGGCAGGTGAAGGTGGTGGACCTTCCCGGGACCTATTCCCTACAGGCGGGAAGCACGGACGAGGAGGTGGCCCGGGACTTTCTGCTCTTCGGCCGTCCCGATGTGACGGTCGTGGTGGTGGACGCCACGCGGCTGGAGCGGAATCTGAACCTGCTTCTGCAGATCCTGGCCATCACCGACCGGGTGGTGGTTTGCCTCAACCTCATGGACGAGGCCCGGCGCCACGGAATCGCCATCGACGCCAAGCGGCTCGAGAGGGAGTTGGGCGTGCCGGTCGTTCCGACGGTGGCCCGCTCACGCGACGGGGTCGACCTTCTCCTCCAGCGAATCCAGGAGGTCGCCACCGGCGAGCGCACGACCGACCCGGTGCACCTCGACCGGCTGCCGGAACCGCTGGAGAACGCGGTGGATCAGCTGGTGCCGCTGATCCAGGAGCACTTCGTGGGGCTTCCCAACGCCGGCTGGGTGGCGCTGCGGCTGTTGAACGCCGTCGAGCGCGTAGAATAGGCCATCCGATCCGGGTAGATCGGCCAGCTCCGGCGGGAAGCCGCACCCCCCACCTTCACGGGTCTCAGTCTCGGGCCCGGTGAGTCCCCGTCGACGGAGCCGGCGAGCTCGTCCGTGGTGGTGTCTCCGGACTCGGCAGGCGCGGAAGAGATCCTGGCCCGTGCCTCGGATCTGCGATGGACCCTCCCGCCGGATACCCACGACAGCCTCGTGGCCGCCATCTACGAGAAGGCACAGGAGATCGCCAACGCCGCCGGCGGCTCCGTGAAGGCCCAGGCGAAGGGCACCTTCGACCGCACGCTGGACCGCCTCCTGACCTCCCGGTGGACCGGCGTGCCCGTGATGCTGCTGATCCTGATGGGGGTCTTCTGGCTCACCATCGCCGGGGCGTACGTTCCTTCGGCCCTTCTGGCGACCCTCCTCCTGGAGAATGTATACGATCTGCTGACGGGATTCGGCG
>JARRPL010000013.1:0-33332 GCA_037382905.1 Gemmatimonadota bacterium
GCAGGTGTGAATGCCGCGCTGGACGGGACGGCCTCGTCGGGCTTCGACAGCGAGGGCAAGCGTTGGCTGCGGGGCACGCTGGCGTTCGACGCCGTGGCGGGTCTGGGGGAGTGGGCTCTCGCCAGCCGGGTCTTCGGCGGGATCCTGTGGGGTCGGAACCCCACCGGCGGGGCCACCGACGACCGCTGGGGCACCGAGTTCGGACCCCGGGAGCGGATGTTCTCGCCGGGGTCGGGGGACCCGCTTCAGCGGCTGGGGAACCCCTGGATGCGTTCCGCCGGCGGGGGTCTCACCGCCACCGGTCGCGTCCCTGGAGGCGGGACCCTGCCGGGGTACAGCTCAGCGTTGCCGTTCGGGGCCCTGGCCACCGGGGTGATGGAGCTGGCGGCTCCCGAGTGGACGGTGGGCCCGGAGGCCCTTCCCGTCGCTCTGCGGCCCGTGGCCTTCGGGGGGCTGGGGTGGGGCGAGGTGCTGGATCTTCCCGGGACCGAGCCGTCGGACGACCTTCTCGCATCGGCCGGCCTGGGGGTGGAGCTGGGGCTCCAGGGCTCCCCACTTCGCCTGAGGCTCGACCTGCCCGTCTGGGTCTCCCGACCCGCCTGGGCTTCGTCGTCCCGGGAGGGGGAGACGGGCTTCCGGGTGGAGGTGGTGTTCGGCGCAGCCGGCTGGAACTAGCACCCGGTCAGGGAAGGCTCTCCCCCACCGCGACGATGGCCTGCTCCGGGACCAGGTGCAGATCGTCTTCCACCAGGCGGGCCGCCTCGGCCAGGACGATCACCATCGCGCCCCCTGGGATCCCGTCGTCCTGGCCCGGGATGTCGTACTCGTCGCCCGGGTTGTGGACCACGATCTGGCCCCGGCGGAGCGAGCGGTCCGCACAGGTGCCCACCAGCCGGACGGTGGCCCATCCGGGCCGGGGGGCCCACACGACGTTCCGGGGTGCCGGGATCCGTTCGCTCACGAGACGGCCTCCCGGAGGGCTCTTCGGCCGCTCACCAGCCAATCGTAGGTGGCCCGCTGCGGCGGGGTCAGCTCGGCGGGAAGTCCCACGACGAGGGCGGGCCGCTTGCGATCGTCCGGGAGGTGCAGGACCAGGGCGTCCCGGGGGGCGGGACTTTCGTAGGCCTCCGCCCGTCCCGTGGGATCCACCGCCACGGTCCGGCCCGGGGCTCGAAGCGTCGCCAGCTCCCGGCCATAGTCGGTCCAGGCCGCAAGGGGGTCCTCCTCCGGGTCCGCCACCCGGGGGAGAAGGGTCTCCCGGTAGTAGCGGACCGCCGCTTCGTAGCCGTCCCGGTTCTCTGCCCTGAGCTCCTTGAGCTGCACACGGTAGAAGTCGCGGGGATCCCGGGCGTCTCTCTCCACGAGCGCCCTCTTCAGCTGCAACTCGGCCCGTTCCTCCACGGAGAGGCCCTCGGTGTCTCTCGTCATGCCTGCAGGTTGTCTCCAGGGACAGGCTTCGTCAACGTACTCGTCCTCCTCCTCTGAACCCGGAGTCTCCATGCTGCAGCCCGATCGATCCGCCCCCAGGCCGGAAGACTACTTCATCGTCTCCTGGGAGATGTTCGGGGAGCTCTGCCGTGCCCTGGCCCTCAAGGTGGCCCGGGACTACGAGCCTGAGATCGTGGTGGGCATCGCCCGGGCGGGAGTGGTGCCGGCGGGCGTCATGTCGTCCATCCTCCGGACGGACCTCTACGCCATGACCATCTCCCGGCGCGACCGGGGGGAGCACGTTCGCGAGCGACCCGAGGTCCTCTCGGCGGCCCCCCGGCACCTCCGGGATCGGCGGGTCCTCCTGGTGGATGAGATCACCACCTCGGGCGAGACCCTGCGATTGGCCCTGGCAGCCGCCCGGGACGTGGGGCCCGCCGAGGTCCGGACCGCGACGTGCTTTGCCCGACCGGACGGGTACCAGCCCGACTTCGTGGCTCTGGAGACGGACCAGCCGCTGATCTTCCCCTGGGACCGGAAGGTCTTCCGGGACGGGGAGCTGGTGGTGAACCCCCGGTACCGGGAGGTGCTGGACGATTAGTCCCGCCCGGGACGCGCTTCCCACTACGGGCGGGGTCTCAGCCGCCGCCGGCCATGGCCTCCATGAACTGGGAGTTGGTGTCGTACTTCTTCATCTGCCCCAGCAGGAACTCGATGGCCTCCACAGGGGGGTGGTCTCCCAGGTAGTTCCGGAGCAGGAATACCCGGTTCCGCTCCGTCTCGCTCAGGAGGAGCTCCTCCTTGCGGGTCCCGGACTTGTTGAGATCGATGGCCGGGAAGATCCGCTGTTCCGCGATCTGCCGGTCCAGGACCAGCTCCATGTTGCCGGTCCCCTTGAACTCCTCGAAGATCACCTCGTCCATGCGGGAGCCGGTGTCCACCAGCGCCGTGGCGATGATGGTGAGGCTACCGCCGTGATCGATGTTCCGGGCCGAACCGAAGAACTTCTTCGGCTTCTGGAGCGCGCCTGCATCCACGCCCCCGGTGAGGATCTTGCCGGACCGGGGCGCCACCGTGTTGTAGGCCCGGGCCAGCCGGGTGATGGAGTCCAGGAGGATCACGACGTGCTGTCCCGCCTCCACCAGCCGCTTCGCCTTCTCCAGCACCATCTCCGCCACCTGCACGTGCCGCGTGGCGGGCTCGTCGAAGGTCGAGGCCACCACGTCCCCGGCGTGGGCGATGTGCTGGCGCATCTCCGTCACCTCCTCGGGGCGCTCGTCGATGAGGAGGAGGATCAGGTGCACCTCCGGGTGGTTGTCGATGATGCCCTGGGCCACCTCCTTCAGGAGCGTCGTCTTTCCGGCCTTGGGGGGCGAGACGATGAGGCCTCTCTGCCCCTTGCCGATGGGCGCGATCAGGTCCATGACGCGCATGGACAGATTGGACCCGTCCTGCTCGAGACGAAGTCGCCCCTCGGGATAGCGAGGCCGGAGCTGATCGAAGCTGGCCCGGGGCGCATCGGGATCCGGGGGGGACCCGTTGAGCTCGTCCACCCGGGTGATGGCCATGTAGCGCTCACCCTTCCGGGGAGGCCGGATCTGGCCGACGATGGAATCGCCGGTGCGGAGATCCAGCCGCCGGACCTGTCCCTTGCTGACGTAGATGTCGTCCGGACTCGGCAGGTAGCTCCACTCCGGAGCTCTCAGGAAGCCGTACCCCTGGGGCAGCGTCTCCAGGACGCCGTGAGCCTGCAGGGACACGTCATTGGCCAGGAGATTCTTCTGGATCCGGTGGATCAGCTTCCGGCGATTGAGGTTCGCTGCATCGCGGACGCCGAGCTCGTCGGCCATATCCTGCAGCTCACCTAGCGTCTTGTTCCTGAGTTCCGCGATATCCACGACGGAGCGGGTAGGGGCACTGAGACGACGTGCCCGGATGGGTCGGGACGAATGCTGACGGGGGAGAGCGCCCGAGAGAAGGAGATTCGTGGGCGCACGCAGACCGTAACGCCCTGCCGGAAAGGGGTCAAGCACGGTTCGGCCTGCGATGCCCCGGCCCGGTCCCCAGGGTACCGCTCCGCCGGAGGAACCCGGGAATTCCCGGTGGCGGGGTCGCACCAGGGCCGATTCCCCGGGGGTCGGGACCGCCGGTGCTTGACACCCTGCGACTCCGGGGGGCATTCGTTCAAGACGTTGGGGTGCGTTCGATTCCTCTGCTCGGGTCCCGGGGACCGCATGGCCAGACACAACCGAGAAGGCTCCGGGGAAGACCAGAGTGGTCACCCGTACGAGGTCAGCTATCAGCCGGACTGGCTTCGGATGGTGAAGGTCACCCGCTCGCTGGCCTCGGGTCGGCAATCCACCAAGATCCTCTTCCGGAATCCCCTGGACCGTCGTGAAACGGACCCCGGAGACCGTGTCCGGACCGGGATCCGATCCCCGGACCAGGGGCTGGACCTGGAGGTGGCCATTCGCGATCCCGAGGCCGTGGTGACCCGGATCCGGGTCGCCTGCCGTGTGCCGGACGGTCGAGGGTCCACCGAGGAGGTGGAGTTCCTGCTCAAGGGAAGGCTTCCGCCGTCCCGCCCGTAGTTGCACCTCCCGAGGCCGAGGAAGCCCCGTGTCCCTCCTGAGCCCCGTCGCCTGGGTCGGTCGTGTCGGCCTCGGCCTGGCGACGAACGTGGGCCGCGGAGGCCTGCTGGCCATGGGTGCCTTCAGGGCGCTCCGGAAGGTGGACACGTGGGGCCCGCTCCTGGTGTCCCAGATGGTGAGCGTGGGGGTGGCGTCCATCCCCATCGCCCTCTTCATCGCCGCCTTCACCGGGGTCGTCCTGGCCATCCAGGCGTCCTACACCTTCACCGGAACCGTGCCCGTGTACTTCGTGGGGGCGCTGGTGGGCAAGACCATCATCCTGGAGCTGGGCCCGGTCCTGACGGGGCTCGCCCTGGCGGGGCGGGTGGGGGCGAACGTGGCGGCCGAGTTGGGGACCATGCGGGTCACGGAGCAGATCGACGCCCTGGAGTCGCTGGCGTACGACCCGGTGGCCTATCTGGTGGTGCCCCGGGTGCTGGCCGGGCTGTTCATGGTGCCGGTGGTGGTGACGTTGGCCATCGCCATGGGGATCGGGGCCGGGTGGATCACCTCTCTGGGGCTGTTGGACATGGCGACGCCCCAGTTCGTCCGGGGGCTGCGTCTGTTCTTCGAGACCTTCGACGTGACCTTCGCCCTCATCAAGGCCGCGAGCTTCGGCCTGGTGGTCACGGGTCTGGGCTGCTTCTACGGCTATACCTGCTCCGGCGGGGCCGCCGGCGTGGGACGGTCCACCACCCAGGCCGTGGTCGTGAGCAGCATGGTCATCCTGGTGCTGGACGCCTTCTGGGCGGCCACCCTGCTGAACTGACGGGCGTCCGGTGAGCATCGAGATGAAGGGGCTGGCGAAGGCCTTCGGGGACAAGCAGGTCCTGAAGGATTTCTCCCTGGAGGTCCAGGAGGGCGAGGTCGTCTCGGTCATCGGCCCCTCCGGGTCCGGCAAGTCCACCGCCCTCAAGCACATCATCGGATTGGTGGAGCCGGACGAGGGCGAGGTCTGGGTGGACGGTCAGAACGTCGGGTCCCTGGCGCAGGATGATCTCTACGATCTTCGCCGCAAGGTGGGGTACGTCTTCCAGTTCGCCGCCCTCTTCGATTCCATGACGGTGGCCGAGAACGTGGCCATGGGCCTGAAGCGGATGCGTGAGCTTTCCGAGGGGGAGATCCAGGAGCGGGTCCGGGACGCCCTGGAGCGGGTCGACCTGTCCGGACATGAGGGCAAGTACCCGGCGGAGCTCTCGGGAGGGATGAAGAAGAGGGCCGGCGTCGCCCGGGCCATCACCCTGAACCCGAAATACCTCCTCTACGACGAGCCCACCACGGGACTCGACCCCGTGACGGTGACCATGGTGGATCGCCTCATCGGTCAGATGCAGGAGGACCTCGAGGTCACGAGTCTGGTGATCACGCACGATCTGGAAAGTGCCTATCGGATCTCGGATCGGATCGCCATGCTCTATGATGGGCGTGTCCGAGCGGAAGGTACGCCCCAGGAGATCCAGGAATCCGAGGACCCGGTGGTCCGGGCGTTCGTGGAAGGCCGTCCCGAAGAGTGGGAGGAGCTGCAGCGGTGAAAGGATCCAAGGAGCTTCTGGTCGGTAGCGTGATTCTCCTCGGGGCGGCCATCGCCGTGGCCGGGGCCCTGTGGTTGTCCGGTTCCGGTTTCGGCCTGCCCAGCTTCCCGGTGGACGTCATCGTGGCCGAGGTCGGGCAGCTCAGGGAGGGAAATCAGGTCAAGTTCCGGGGCGTTCCCGTGGGGCGGGTTTCCAGCTTCGATGTGGAGCCCGACGGCCAGGGCATCCGGATCCACCTCCTGCTGGACCAGGAGCTCCCCGAGATCGACGAGCCCGGGGCCGTGGTGGCTCCGGAGTCGCTGTTCGGGGAGTGGCAGGTGGAGATCGTCTCCATGCCGCGCTTTCCCCGATTCGACTACGCCGAGGTCCCGCCGGGGGCGGAGGTTCCGGAGGGGGGGACGCTCATCGGGGGCTACACGCTTCCGGACATCACGCGCCTCACCGCCGCCGCCAACGACATCAGCGAGACGCTGGCGGTGCTGACGGACCGGGTGGATCGTGCCTTCAACGACACCACGGCGGAGCAGGTCCAGCAGACGATCCGGAACATCGAGAGCCTGAGTCGTGATCTGAGCACCTTGGCCCGCCGGTCCTCCGAGACCTTCGAAGAGCTCCAGGGTGAAGTCCGTCAGGCCACATCCGACATCGGCGCCGCAGCGTCCGTGGCGCGCAGCGCCCTGGAGCGGGCCGACGGCGTGCTGGCCTCGGAGGAGGTGGACACCATCCTGGCGAACGTCGCCCGAACCTCCCAGGATCTGGCCCGTGTCAGCGAGGCGATGGGTGGGGAGACGGGGGGGCTCACCGGGGCCATCGCCCACCTGGATTCCACCTTCGCCCGTATGGACCGACTCACCGCCCGCATCGAGGCCGGAGAAGGCGTCCTGGGCCAGCTGATGACGCGGGACGACCTGGTGGACCAGGCCTCCGCAGCGCTGACCCAGCTGGACCTCCTCCTGGAGGATCTCCGCCTCAACCCGAAGCGGTATGTGCGGCTGTCGATCTTCTGAGACACCACGGGACCGGGTGACAGGCGGGCCGACGCCGTCGTCCCGGGTGCCGGTGGCCCCGGTCGCCGTTCGCCCGACCGCATGACCAACCAGGAGATCTGGTCCGTCACACGGAGTGTCGCGACCCTCCTGGTCCTGGCCTTCTTCCTGTTCGCGCTCCGGGCGGAGCTGAGCCCCGTCATCCTCTACCTCGTGCTCCTGGCTCTCCTGCTGCCCAGGGGCGACGCCGTGTCGAGCCGGACGCTCCTTCTCTGGGTCACCACGGGGCTGGCGGTGGTCTGGGTTCTCCTCACCGCAGGAACCATCCTGGCGCCCTTCCTGGTGGCGCTGGCGTTGGCCTACCTGTTGGATCCCCTGGTGGACCGCCTCCAGGCCCGGGGTCTGGGCCGCACCCCCGCCATCGCCCTGCTGGTGGGGCCGGTGGTGGTGCTGCTGGCGGTGGGGCTCACGGTGGGACCGCCGGCGCTGGAGAGGCAGGTCGGCGAGCTGATCGATGCCACGCCCGAGGCGCTGGACCGCGTCGTGACGTGGGCGCAGGGGGCGGAGGACGAGCTGGCCCGCGTCCCGGTGATCGGCCCCGAGATCCAGGCCAGACTCAGCGGCATCGACTCCACGGAGATCACGGACCTGGTGCAGAGTCGCCTGGACGACCTCGCTCGACGGATGTGGTCGTGGTTCCTGGGCGTGGGTCGGGGATTGAGCAGTCTGGTGAGCTTCCTGGGGTACACGGTTCTCACGCCGGTCCTGGCCTTCTACCTGCTTCGGGACTGGGATGCCCTCCTCCGTCACCTGGGGGAGCTCGTGCCACCGCGCCGTCGAGGCCCCGTCTTCGACTTCCTGAAAGAGTACGACCGCCTTCTGGGGCGCTACCTGAGGGGGCAGATCACCGTGGCCCTCCTCATGGGCCTGCTGACGGCACTCGGCCTGTGGGCGTGGGGCTTCCCCTATTCCTTCCTGGTGGGGGGGCTGGTGGCCCTCTTCTCCGTGGTGCCGTACCTGGGGCTGGCCATGAGTCTCGTGCCGGCGGTCATCATCGCCCTGCTGTCCGGCACGGTCGCCTACTCCCTCGTCAAGGTGGCGGTGGTCTTCGCCGTTGTGCAGGGGCTCGAAGGGACCGTCATCAGCCCACGGATCGTTGGAGATTCGGTGGGACTGCACCCCGTCTGGATCGTCCTGGCCATCACCGCCGGAGGCTTCTTCTTCGGATTCGTGGGACTTCTGTTGGCGGTCCCCGTCGCGGCGGGCCTCAAGATCCTCTTGCGGCGCGCCGGCGAACGGTATCGGGCCAGCCGGGTCTATCTGGGGTCCGAAGAGGGCGATCCGGCCTGAGTCCAGGGAACCGGGCGTCGCCCTCGGGGCTTCATCGAGCGGCGCTCCGGTTGTCCGACGACTCCCTCGGGGCGATTTTTGCTCTGCTCGATCCCTAGAGAATCCGGCCCGCGACGGGTCGTTCACGCGCCAGCGTTCCTATGAGTGACACGAAAGACCTGACGATCATCGGAGGCGGCCCCACCGGGCTCTTCGCCGCCTTCTACGCCGGCATGCGGGGCCTGAACACCCGCATCATCGACTCCCTGCCCGAGCTGGGCGGTCAACTCACGGCCCTCTACCCGGAGAAGTACATCTACGATGTGGGGGGCTTTCCCAGGGTCCTGGCAAAGGACCTGTCCCGGGGGCTGGTGGACCAGGCCATGCAGTTCGATCCCGAGGTGCTCCTGGACGACGAGGTGGCGGAGATCTCCAGGGAGGAGGACCACTTCGTCCTTCGGGCGCGCTCCGGCGAGTACGGGACCCGGGCCATTCTCGTCGCCGGTGGGCGTGGAGCCTTCGAGCCCCGAACGCTGGGGTGCCCGGGCTACGACGAACTCCTCCACAACGGTGTGGAGTACGCCGTCAAGGACCCCGAGGCCTATCGGGGCAAGCGGGTGGTGGTGGTCGGTGGAGGCGACTCTGCCCTGGACTGGGCGCTGATCCTCAAGGACCTCTGCACCGACTTGTGGGTCGTGCACCGGCGCGACGGGTTCAGGGCCCACGACGCCACGGTGGATCAGTTGAACCAGGCAGTGGAGGCCGGCGAAGTGGGGCTCCTGACCTTCCACGAGGTCCGCGAGGTCCATGGGAATGGAACCCTGGATGCCATCACCGTCTTCGACAACCGGACGCAGGAGGATCAACGGCTGGAGGCGGATGCCGTCCTCACCTTCCTGGGCTTCAAGCCGGAGCTCGGGCCCATCAAGAACTGGGGGCTGGATCTGGAGAAGAACCGGATCAAGGTCAGCCCCCTCATGGAGACGAGCGTTCCCGGAATCTTCGGAGCCGGGGACATCGTCACCTACGAAGGGAAGCTGGACCTCATCGCCACCGGCTTCGCCGAGGCCGCCATCGCCGCCAACAACGCGGCCCGCTTCGTCGATCCTGAAGCCCGGGTGAATCCGGGGCACTCGACCAGTCTGGCGGTATTCAAAGACAAGTGAATCAGCCCCCGCCCCGGCGCCACCGGGATGGGAAGGGAAGCGCCATGTCGGACAACACGCAGGAGAAGGTGGTGATCATCGGATCCGGGCCCGCTGGCTGGACGGCGGCCATCTATGCCGCCCGGGCCAATCTGGACCCCCTCGTGTTCGAGGGGGCGGCCAGCCGGACCATGATTCCGGGCGGGCAGCTGATGTTCACCACCGATGTAGAGAACTATCCGGGCTTTCCCGAGGGCATCACCGGGCAGGAGATGATGATGTCCTTCCGGAAGCAGGCGGAGCGGTTCGGGACCCGGATCGTCTCCGAGGACATCGTCGAGGTCGACTTCTCGGTCCACCCCCGGATCCTGAAGTCGTCCGGCGGGAAGACGGTGGAGGCCGACGCCGTCATCATCGCCACCGGCGCGAACGCGCGCTGGCTCGAGGTGCCTGGAGAGGAGGAGCTGGCCCGGGGCGGCGGCGGGGTGTCGGCGTGCGCGGTCTGCGACGGAGCACTCCCGTTCTTCCGGGACAAGCGGCTGGCGGTGGTCGGCGGCGGCGATTCCGCGATGGAGGAGGCCATCTACCTGACGAACTTCGCCAGCGAGGTGGTGATCATCCATCGCCGGGACGAGTTCCGGGCGTCGCCCATCATGGCCGAGCGAGCTCTGGAGCACCCGAAGATCAGGGTGATGTGGGATACCGTGGTGGAGGAGGTCGTGGGTGAGGAGGTCGACGGACTGAAGGAGATCCGCGCCCTCCGGCTCCGCAATACGAAGACCGACGAGGGGAGCACCCTCGAGGTCGGCGGCCTCTTCGTGGCCATCGGGCACGACCCCAACACCGGCTTTCTCGCCGGCCAGAACGACCTGAAGGAGAACGGCTACATCCAGGTGGCGGAGGGCGGGCGTACCGCCACCAACGTCCCGGGCGTGTTCGCTTCTGGGGACTGCATGGACGACTTCTACCGTCAGGCCGTCACCGCCGCCGGGACGGGGTGCATGGCGGCGTTGGAGGCGGAGCGTTGGCTGGCCCACCGGGAGGTGGATGTGGAGTTGGCTGCGGCGCCGGGCTGATTCATCGGCCCTGGGCAGGTTCCACGCGGACCACCTCCCCGTTCATGTAGGGGGAGGCCAGGACGAAGAGGACCGAGCGGACGAGCTCCGGGTCCGTGGGCTCGCCCTCCGGCGACCGGGTCCCGTCCACCGGGGGTGGAGCCACGGCGTTCACCCGGACCCACGGGGCCAGCACCCGGGCCAGCGCCGAAGTCAGCGCCCGGAGTGCCTGGAAGGAGGCCGGGTCGCCGCGGTCCAGGCAGTGGACCACGCTGCCGCGGGTCTCCCGGAGGAGGGGTGCGGCACAGCGGACGAGCTGGAAGGGCCCCTCCAGGGATTCCACCACCGAAAGCGGGCCTTCGGTGGATACGGATCCAGGAAGGGTGACGATGGCATCCAGGCGGCCGAAGTCGTTCCCGATCGCCTCCACAAGCCGTTCGGGATGCTCCGGCTGCCCCGGTTCTTCGTCCAGGAGACGGATGCGGCGCCCTGCCCGGGCGACCTGCCGGGCCAGACGACCCGCAGCCGCCGGTGCCTGCGGGCATTCCACGGCCACGTCGTACCCGATTCCCGCCAGCCCCAGCGCCACCGTCCGACCCATGGGCGTCGCACCCCGGGTGACCAGGGCGACCTTGCGGGTGATCCCCCGGGGCGAGGAACGATCGGCGGGCTGGAGGGGTCCTCGGAGCATCGAGCGCGTTCAAGAGCAGACGAGACGGGTGCAGACCATGGTAGATCTCAACGGCAGGGTTGCGGTAGTCACCGGAGGCTCGGAGGGGATCGGGAAGTCCATCGCGGCAGCGCTGGCGCGACAGGGGGCCTCGGTCATGCTCACCTCCCGCAGCCGCGAGACCGCCGAGACGGTGGCCCGTGAGCTCGACGGCGCCCATCCCGGTACGGTCCGCGGCTGGCCCTGCGACGTTCGGGACATGGAGGCGTGCGAAGCCCTCGTGGAGGCGACCCTGGATGCCTTCGGTGCCCTGCACATCCTCGTGAACAACGCGGGGCTCGGGATCTTCAAGCCCATCCAGGAGATGACGGTGGAGGAGTACCGGACCCAGGTGGACACCAACCTCAACGGGGTCTTCCACTGCACCAAGGCGGCCCTGGAGCCGCTGCGGGAGGCGGACGACGCCTGGATCATCAACGTCGGCTCCCTCGCCAGCCGCAACACCTTCAGTCGCGGGGTCGGCTACAACGCCTCGAAATTCGGGCTGCTGGGGATGACCGAGGCGATGATGTTGGACCTCCGCTACGAGGGCATCCGGACCACGATCCTCATGCCCGGAAGCGTGAACACCGACTTCTCGGGCCAGCAGGATCGGGAGTGGGCGATCCAGCCCGAGGATCTCGGCGAGACGGTGCTGCAACTCCTCAGCTATCCGGAGCACACCCTCCTGAGCCGGGTGGAGGTCCGTCCCTCCCGGCCGCCCCGCGCCTGAGGCCCCCGGTCTCCCGGAAGGTCCACACCCGGGACGTCGGGGGCGCTGCCGGACGGTCTCGGCGCATCCAACCCCGGGCGTGACCGAGGCGGCTCCACGCCATCTCCCCGAGGGCGGCCTGGAGCGCCGTACGATGGCTTCGGGGGTCGGCGCGGGGGTGGGGCCACCGCTCCCGGCGGGATCCCGACCCTCGGCGCGCCGGGCGAATCGTACGGAGCCGCTGGGCGGCGGGCGCGTCGATGGTTAGGGTAGGCAGGATGCGGCGTCTGCCGCCGGCCCCGGACTGCACCCACCTCCCTGGATCCCCTCCCATGCCCTCACGGACCGGCGGAGACCGGAAGCACTGGCCCGAAGAGCTGGACCCCCTGGTCCAGGCGACCCGGGGTCTGCAGCCCTGGCGGCGGATCGTCCACATGGTGAGCGGGCTCGCCCTGGCTCTGGTGCCCCTGACGCTGGGCTGGTCCATCCCCGCCACCGTCACGGTCCTGGTGGTCCTCCTGTGCGTGGCGGTGGGGCTGGACGTCGTGCGACTTCGGACGCCCGTGGTCAATCAGGCCTTCTTCCGCTTCCTCCGGCCCCTGGTCTCGGCGCGGGAGGCGGCCGGGGTGGCGTCTTCCACCTGGTACCTGGTGGGGGCCATCCTGAGCTACCTCCTGTTTCCGCCCGTCCACGCCGTCCTGGCCATTCTGGTCCTGGCGCTGGCGGATCCAGCGGCTGCCGTGGTGGGCCAGCTCCTGGGAGGGCCGCGGATCGGCACGGGCTCCGTGTCGGGCACCCTCACCTTCTTCGTGGTGGCCTTCTCCATCCTCTACGGCGGTACGGGACGTCCCGCCGTGGCGTTGGTGGCCCTGGCCGTGGCCCTCCTGGAGACCGTGCCGGGGATCGGGGACGACAATCTGGTGATCCCGCTCTCCACGGGAACCCTCCTCTGGATCGTGGGGATGGTCGGAGGCGTCTGAGACGGCCCGTGGTCCCGCCGACTGGACCCGATTCCCGGGAGGGACGTATGTTGACCCGGTGCGAAGACACCCGGCGGCGAGAGGAGGGGGCGGCGTGGGTCGAGCCATGAGGTGGCGTACGTGGCGGATCCCCTTGGGGGTAGCCGTTCTCCTGATCTCGCTCCCGTCGCTGGCGGCGGCTTCGGACCACCCACACGAGCCCCTGCCCGATACGACTCCCTGCGTCGTCTGCTGCGTCTCACACCTGTCTCCGGTGGCCCGGATTCCCACGCTCCCGGATCGACCGGTGAGTACCCTCCCGGAGCCTCACCCCGGGCCCGAGCGCCTGGAGCCGAGCTTCCTGCCCCAGGGGACCTCGCCCGCCCGGGCGCCCCCTCCCCGTCGCTGATCGGCCCTCCGAGGCCACGGAATCGAGCCGGCCCGAACGGCCGGTCTCGCCACGAACCTCCATCGGCGACGCACTCATGAACAAATCACTTCCGAAACACCTGGGGGCAGCGTGGGGCGCCGCGGCGGCCCTCCTCCTCGCCCTCCCGGCCGCCGCCGTGGCCCAGGACCCGGGGGTGGTCCAGGGCGTGATCATGACCGCCACCACCGGGCCTGCCGCCGACGTCACCGTCCGGATCGTGGGGCAAGACCGTTCCGTGGTGTCGGGGGCGGACGGTCGCTTCCGATTCGACGATGTCCGGCCGGGATCGCACCTCCTGGAGGCCCGGGACGAACGACTGGGTCAAGGCTCGGAACGGGTGACCGTGGAGCCGGGGGAGACGGTGGAGGTGGAGATCCTCCTCTCGCCCCTCTTCGTCATCGACGCCCTGGTGGTCACGGCGGGTCCCCTGGCGTCCCGCCAGGACGAGCTCTTCCAGGCGGCCCGCGTCGTGGGAGGGCGGGAACTCCGGGACCGACTGCAGCCGAGCCTCGGGGAGACGCTGGCGGACGAACCGGGGCTCTCCTCCACCTACTTCGGGCCTGGTTCCTCTCGACCCGTCATCCGGGGCCTCGGCGGGGATCGGGTCCGGGTCCTGGAGAACGGGGTCGGGACGGGGGACGCCTCGAACACGAGTCCGGACCATGCCGTCAGCGTCGATCCCGCCACGGCGGAGCGGATCGAGGTGGTCCGAGGCCCCGCCACCCTCCTCTATGGAATCTCGGCCATCGGTGGCGTGGTGAACGTGCTGGACGTGCGCGTACCCCACGAGCGGCCCTCGGAGCTCCTGGTGGGGGAGTTTCTGGCCACCGGAGGCACGGTGGCGGACGAAAAGGCCCTGAGCGGTCACCTGGTGGGGGCGCTCGGTCCGGTGGTGGTCCGCGGCTCCGGAAGCTGGCGGGACACCCGGGACTACAACATCCCCGGGTATCCCGACCTGGACGAGGCGGAAGCCATTGCCGAGGGACAGGAGCCGGGACTCCTGGAGAATTCCGGGACCGAGAACACCAGCGTCTCCCTGGGAGCCTCCTGGCTCGGCGGGCGGGGCTACCTGGGCGTGGCGGTCACGGGGTACGATCAGCTCTACGGAGTCCCGGGCCATGGTCACCACGACGATGAGGAGCCCGTGGCGGACGAAGAGGAGGCGGTACGGGTGGACCTCCGGCAGCGGCGCTTGGACCTCCACGGCGAGCTCCGGTTCGGCACCGGCCTGTTCGAGGCGTTGCGCCTGCGGGTGGGGGGCAACGACTACGAGCATGTGGAGCTGGAGGGCTCCGCGGTGGGCACCCGCTTCACGAACGACCAGTGGGAGGGTCGCCTCGAGGCCCGGCACCGGACCCTGGGCATCTTCCAGGGGGCGGTGGGTCTCCAGGGCTCCACGCGGGACTTCGCGGCCATCGGCGACGAGGCTTTCACTCCGCCCAGCAACACCGATCTCCTGGCGGCCTTCGCCTACGAGGAGGCGGACGTGGGATCTGCCCGGTTCCAGCTGGGGGGACGGGTCGAGTGGCAGCGGTCCTCCGAATCTGTGGACGACTTCTCCGAGAGCTTCTTCGGCATGAGCCTCTCCACAGGGGTCCGCTGGGACCTGTCGGACCCGGTGAGTCTCTCCCTGGCAGGCAGTCGCTCCGTAAAGCTCCCCACGGCGGAGGAGCTGTTCTCCGACGGGCCCCATCTCGCGACACGGTCCTACGAGGTGGGCGACCGCGACCTCTCGAAGGAGGTGGCGTGGTCGGTGGACGCGACCCTCCACGTCCACTGGGCGGAGCTGAGGGGTGAGGTGTCCGCCTTCTACAACGCCTTCGACGGGTACATCTATCCCGCCTTCAGCGGCAACGTGAGGGAGGGATTGGAAGAGGTGATCTACAGCCAGGCGGACGCCCGATTCCTGGGCCTCGAGGCTCGCGGCGAGTTCGAGCTCTTCCACCGGGGGGAGCATCACCTGGGCGTGGAGGTGCAGGGCGATTGGGTCCGAGCGACCCTCGTGGACGCGGACCAGCCGCTCCCCCGGATTCCGCCGCTGCGTCTCTCAGCCGGGCTCCGGTACGAAGGACAGCCGGCCCACGCCCGCCTCACGGTGCGCCGGGTGACGGAGCAGGACCGGGTCGCTGCCTTCGAGGATCCCACCCCCGGCTACACCATGCTGGATGCGTCGGCGGGCTACCGACTCTTCGTAGGGTGGGGTGTCCACGAGATCGTGTTGCAGGCCCGGAACCTGACCGACGTGGACGCCCGGAATCACGTCTCACTCCTCAAGGAGACGGTCCCCCTTCCGGGACGGGACCTGCGTCTCATGTATAGAGTGGCCTTCTGACGCCGCGGAAGATCCTCCCATCTCCACGAACCCCCGAGAATCATGAGCGAATATCGAATCGAGAAGGACTCGCTGGGCGAGGTCCGTGTCCCCGCCGACGCCCTCTACGGGGCCCAGACCCAGAGGGCCCTGGAGAACTTCCCCGTGAGCGGCCAGCGTTTCGACCGGCGCTTCATTCAGGCGCTGGGGGTCGTCAAGCGAGCCGCAGCCGAGACCAACGGGGCCATGGGCTCCCTGCCCGACGACGTCGCCGAGGCGGTGGCCGCGGCGGCGGGGGAGGTGGTCGACGGTCGGTGGGACGATCAGTTCGTCCTGGACATCTACCAGACGGGCTCCGGAACCTCCACGAACATGAACGCCAACGAGGTCATCGCCCATCGCGCGACGGAGATGCTGGGTGACGGGACCCGGGTTCATCCGAACGATCACGTCAACTTCGGCCAGTCCTCCAACGACGTGATCCCCACCACGATCCACGTGGCGGCCCGCTGCGCCCTGTCGGAGGAGCTGGTTCCGGCGCTGGAGCACCTGGCCGCCGCCCTCGAAGAGAAGGCGTCGGACTTCGACGCCATCGTGAAGTCGGGCCGGACCCACCTGATGGATGCCACACCGGTGCGGCTCGGGCAGGAGTTCGGTGGCTATGCGCACCAGGTGCGCCAGGCGGTCCGGCGAATTCGGACAGTGGCTCCGGAGCTGGAAGAGCTGGCCCTGGGCGGTACGGCCACGGGGACGGGGATCAACACCCACCCCGACTTCGCCGCAGCCGCCATCGAGCGGATCGCCGCCGCCACGGGCGTGGCGTTCCGGGAGGCGGAGAACCACTTCGAGGCCCAGGGCGCCAAGGACGCCGTGGTGAACGTCTCCGGCGTCCTCAACACGGTGGCCACAGGACTCATGAAGATCGCAGACGATATCCGGTGGCTCGCCTCGGGACCCACGTCGGGTCTCCACGAGATCTCTCTCCCTGCGATTCAGCCGGGAAGCTCCATCATGCCGGGGAAGGTCAACCCGGTCCTCAGCGAGGCCATGATGATGGTCTGTGCCCGGGTGATGGGAAATCACACCACCATCACCGTGGGCGGCCAGAGGGGGAACTTCGAGCTGAACGTCATGATGCCGGTTCTGGCAGACGCCCTCCTCGAGTCCATCGCCATCCTGGCGGGAGTGTGTCGAGCCTTCACGGAACGCTGCGTCACGGGGATCACGGTCAATCGGGACCGGTGTCGGGAGCTGCTGGAGAAGAATCCCTCCATCGCAACGGCCCTCAACCCCCACATCGGCTACGACAAGGCTGCGGAGGTGGCGAAGCAGGCCGCCCGGGAGAAGCGGTCGGTGCGGGACGTGGTCCTGGAGCGGGAGCTCCTGCCCCCTGACGAGGTGGACCGGGCACTGGACGTTCGCTCCATGACCGAGCCCGGCCTCCCGGATTCCTGAGGCCCCTCGGCGATCAGCGGGCCGTGACCTGGACCCGCAAGGCCGGGCATGTCCGGAGGGCGCACCACCCGTCCCCATGCAGAACGGGGGCCCGGCATTCGTGCCGAGCCCCCTCGCCATGGGTCGGGTCAGGCCCCCGACGCCCGTGTTCCGGGCGATCTACGCCGTCTTGAGGTCCAGCTGGGGGATCGTCTGGTAGCTCCCGGCAGGGATCCCGCCGGGAGGAATGACCCGGGTCACGCCACCGTCCAGGTACAGGGGGAACTCCCGCTCCCCGTACAAGATGACCTGGATGAGCTCCGGGGTCTCGGGGTCGGAGGGGGGAAGGACCGGCTCGGTGATATCACGCCAGACCCGATCCACGAGATTCATGCGCTCCTGGACCGAGTCGGCCCAGCGGGCCAGGCGGATCCGGCGCCGATGGTTGGTGGACAGGGGCCGCACGATCTTGCGGGAGCCCGGGAAGGAATGGCTCAGAAGGAACGAGACGGCCTCGTCCTCGGGGCTCGGCTCCACCTCCTTGTGGACGATTCCGGGGGTGCGGACCCTCCGGGGGTCCCTCAGGTCGATGTAGCCGTCGGCATGGATGCGCATCAGTCTCTCCGCTGGTTGAATCCGGACAGGTCGTCGGGACCCGGGAGACGTCTCAAGCTCCATGCCGCCCGGACCAGGAGTGCCGGGTCCATGTGCGGGAAACGCGCAAGTTGCGGCGCAACAGATGTTTACAGATGGGGTTCGGGAATGCTGCGGCCTTCCCGACGCCGCTCCCGGCGGTACCTTTCTTCCGCTGGCGGACAGGATTTCCGCCCTGGACCCCGGAATCCGCGGGGACGGGGTCAGGGGTCCACTTCGCCGGAACCCGCTCACCTGAGAAAGGACGACGGCATGAGAGGAGCTGAATCGGGAGATCGACCCGGGGGAGGGCGGTCATGACCCCTCCGTCGCCGGACGAGCTGGGGGCCCACGTCTCGGCGGCCGGGGGCGCCCCGCACGCGCCGGGCCGGGCCGCAGAGATCGGAGCCGGCGTGCTCCAGCTCTTCACGAAACAGCCGAACCGGTGGGCGGAGCCCGCCCTCGAGCCCGGTGTCGGGGAGGCGTTCCGGACTGCGTGCCTGGAGCACCAGGTCTCGCGAACCGTGAGTCACGATTCCTACCTCATCAATCTGGCCTCCCCCGACGAGGCGCTCTGGAAGCGGTCGGTGGCGAGCTTCGAGGCCGAGCTTCGGCGCTGCCGCGTCCTGGGGGTGGACTTCCTCGTGACCCACCCGGGGAACGCCACCGACGGCGATGCGGCAGCCGGGATCCTGCGGAACGCCCGGGGCGTCTCCCAGGCGCTGGAGGCGGTGCCGGAGGGCCCCACGGTCCTCCTGGAGCTCACCGCGGGGAGCGGCACCAGCGTAGGCGGCCGGTTCGAGGATCTGAAGTCGATTCTGGACGGGATCCCCGGGGAGCTCGGCAACCGCGTGGGCGTGTGCGTGGACACCTGCCACGCGTGGGCCGCGGGATACGACCTGGTGGAGGACTACGAAGGGGTCTGGGAGCGATTCGAGGCCACGGTGGGTCTCGATCGCCTCCTCCTCTTCCACCTGAACGACTCCCGGCACCCCTTCGGCTCCCGAAAGGACCGTCACGCCGGAATCGGGGAGGGCACCCTGGGGGAACTCCCCTTCCGCCGGCTCATGAACGATGCCCGCTTCCGGAACGTGCCGAAGATCCTGGAGACGCCGAAGGGCACCGATGGCGTGGAGGCGGACCGCCGCAACCTGGCTCTCCTCCGGAGCTTCCGTTCGGGGTGACCCGCGGCGCCCTTGGGGGTGGAACGACGAGAGGGGGCCCCGGCCGAGCCGAGACCCCCTCCAATCCTGCCCTGACGAACAAATTGACCGGGAGCGCCTCGGGTTACGGCACCACCGGCGCGTCGACGTTCACGACCAGGTTCGAGGCGCTGAAGTCCGGGTGGCCGCTCCCCACTGCCCCGTGCATGAGTCGGAAGGTCATCAGGGTGGAACCCACGGCCTCACCGTGGACGTGGCCACCGAACTCGCCCGGGGTGTCCTGTTCGAACGTGGCGATGGTCCCGTCGGCCACCACGACTTCGAGATGGAAGTCGTCGCCCAGCGCCACGGGGTTGCCGGCCTCGTCCACGAACTCCACGTCGATGTGATCCGACTCCTGGCCCTCGTCGATCGTCACCTCGGCGCTCCAGGTGCGGGAAGGACCGTCGTAGCGGGCCAACTCTGCGGCGTTCATGGTCAATACCGCCCCCGCCACGTCTTCCCCGTGGTCGTCGTCCAGGCCGGTGCTGTCGTCGTCACACGCGCCCAACGCGAGGGCGCCGACCAGGGCCAGTGCGACCGGGGTCTTCTTGAGCCAGTGAGTCATCTGTACATCCCTGTGGGTTGAACGGTGTGCAAGGGGGCCCGCGTCCGCCCCCCACCGGTTCTCAGAACACGACGCGGTAGGTGACACTCAGACCTCTCCCGGCCTCGGGCATGATCTCCTTCACCCGGGAGAGGTGATTGCGGTATTCCTCGTCCGTGAGGTTCTCGAGGGTGGCCGTGATGACGTGCCGTCGCCCCCCGAGCGTGAGACGGATGCCGGCGGCGACCTCGAAGATCGCGTAGCCGTCCGTGGCCGTCTCGAACTCCCCGAGCCGATCCTGGCGCGAAGCCATGACCGTTTCGCCCCGGACGAACCACCCCTCGGGCTCCCAGGCGATGGCCCGGCGCCCCTGGATCGGCGGAATGAGGGGGAGCGGCTCGCCCGTCTCGCTCAGCGTCCCGCGGACCGCCGCCGCGGCGCCCTCGAAGTGAAGCTCCTTCCACGGCGCCCAGTCGGCTCCGACCTCCCATCCCTGGAGCACGGCGTCCTCCCCCTGGAACTGGAAGATCGGGAGCTCGACCCGACTCGTGTCTCCCGTCTCACGAGGGTAGATGTAGCCTGAGATGTCGTTGTAGAAGACGGTCGCCTCGGCGCTCAGGCGTTCGTCGCCGTAGCGCACGAAGGCGTCGACGCCGGTCCCGATCTCGGTCCCGAGCTGGGGGTTGCCGACCTCGAAGGCGTAGGCCGCCAGGTGGGGGCCCTCGGAATAGAGCTCGTTCACGTCCGGAGTCCGGAATGCCCGGGCCGCGTTCACGCCCACGGTGATGGCATCGGTGGCGTCGAAGAGGAATCCCAGCGATCCGGAGGCTGCGGAGAAGGTCCGTTCCTCGATCACGCCGATGTCCGAGTCCGGATCCGCCTCAAGCGGGGTCGCACGGGCCCAGTCGTAGCGGAGTCCCGCCTCGATCCGGAATGCGTCGAACTCGATCTCCTGGAAGGTGAAGGCCGCCAGGGAGAGCCGACGGGAGTCCGGGGTGAACAGGGCCCCGCCGAACTGGAAGGACTCCCGGGCGGCCCGGGCCCCGACGGCCCCGGACGTGAAAGGACCCCAGCCATCGTGCCGCGCCAGGACGTTCCCGGACAGCGTCTGGAGGCGGAAGAGGGTACCCAGGATGTCCGGCGGCTCGATCTCCCGGTGTCGGTACCAGGTGTACGTCCCTCGGGCCTCCACCGAAGAAAAGGGGCCGTCCTGGAAGCGGTAGCGGCCCTGGAGCTTGGAGGAGTAGCGCTCCATCTCGACGTTCACGCCGTTCACGTGGCCGCCGACGAAGCCGCCGGGGATCCCATAGTCGTTCCGGTACATGCGGAATGCCGCCCCCACGTGGCCGTCGTCGCCGACGTACGAGGTGCCGACGCCGGCGTTCCAGCTGCCGATCCCGGTGTTGTCCAGGGGGCCCACCGGGGTCTGGAGATCGCCCGCCGGTCGCCCGCCGCTCTCGATCCTCACAGGGATCCGCTTCGTGATGCCGAGCTGGGACTGGACGTTGGTGGCGAACGCCTCGTTGACGGATCGCCCCTGGACGACCGCCGCACCGGTGAAGTGATGGGGCACCTCGGTGGGGATCTCGTCCCGGATCACGTTGACGACCCCGCCCAGGGCGTTGGCACCGTAGAGGATGGAGGCCGGCCCCCGGACCACCTCGACGCGCCGGGCCGAGGCGGGGTCCAGGGCGGTGGCGTGGTCCGCCCCCGCGTTCGAGACATCCCCCACCCGCACTCCGTCCTCGAGGAGGAGTACGCGGTCGCCGCTCAGACCACGGATCACGGGCCGGGCCGTGGCCGGACCCATGCTGGTTGCCGAGACTCCGGGCTCCGAAGCCAGGGTCGCGGCCACCGTCTCCTGGAGTCGGCGCTGCAGCTCCTCGCCTCCGAGGACGTTGGTGGACTGCAGGACGTCCCGACGGTCCCGTTCGGTGACGCCCGCCGACACGACCAGGCCGTCCATGGTCAGGGGGGCCGGTTCCAGGCGGAGGACGACCCGATCCCCCTGCCCGACGACCTCCACCTCCACCTCCAGCGGCGCGTAGCCCAGCAGCTCCGCCCGGATCGTGTACGTGCCCGGCGGGATCTCCCGGAGGTGGTAGGTCCCGTCCCCGTGGGTCAGCGCCGTGCGGGAAAGGACCGGCAGCATGACCGCCGCGCCCGCCAGGGGGCGGCCGGTGTCGTCGGCCAGGACGACCCCTTCCAGCTCCCGCAGGTGCGGGGGCTCCTGGGCATGGAGCGCACGGGCCCCCGTCAGAGCCCCCAGGAGGGGAAGGCTCAGCCAGATCAGAAGCGCGAGGGTGGGGATACGGTGGATGGTCATGGGCGCTGCGGAAGGAGACGGATCCCGGATCTCTTGCCCGGCCGCGACCTCCGCCCCCTGCTCTTCGGGGTGGGGCGCGTCGGAACACACGGCGCACGGTGACAGCGTGCGCCGGCCCGGAACGGGCCAGTCGAGGAAGGAGCTTCCGGCGGACGCCGGAAGCGGGTCAGGCCGCGGGTGGGGCCCGGGAGGAATGCCGTTCCTGGAGCCACGCCGACCGGTGTTCCAGGAGACGGAGTTCAGGTCGGGGGCTGGATGAAGCGCCTGACCGGTCTACGGCCAGCGGGGGCGGAGGGGCGGACCGCTGCACCTGCACGAGGTTTCGAACCACCTGGCAGAAGCGGTGGTCATGATGGAGTCCGCAGTCCTCGGAACCCTCCGACTCCACATGCACGACCAGAGCGCCAGATCCGTCGTCCTGAAGCAACTCCATGGCCGACACGCCCACCGGAAGTCCCAGCTGCAGAAGCAGCAGGACCAGGGCGAGAGGGCGGAGCCTCTTGTAAGCGATGACGGACAACCTCATCCGTGAGCAGGTGCGGGACGAAAGGAATGGGAGCTCGTGGCCAGATCGACATGGAAAACACCCGTCCCGCTCCACAGGTTCCACCCGCTCACGCGTCCCGGAGGTCGCCGCCGTCGAGGTTGGGCTCCCACGGAGGCGCCGCCGGGATCCCGCCCGTTGCGGTCGCCCGTGAGAGCGGTGTACGTTTGATCTGCGCGTCGGAGGGCTCGTTAATTGAGCCAACACTCGCGAAGCCGGGACTGACTTCCGGCGTGGACGCAATGCCGTTTCGACGGACTGCGGAAACCCTGGGGAAGTCGCCTCAAGTTCAACCCGGGCTTCAATCATCACCCTCCGATGCGTGTCGGGGCCGGGGTCGTTTCTACGTCCCCGGCCTCTTCTTTTTTCCCGGATCCATGCCGGGGGGGCTGGGTATGGGCAGTGCCTCCGCCCACCCACCCTGAAGATCCCATGCCCAACGTGCGCGTCACCCGGCGGGTTCACTGGAACTCGGCCCACCGCATCTTTCGTCCCGACTGGAGCGACGAGCGGAACGCCGAGGTCTTCGGCGCCTGCAGCAACCCCCACTGGCACGGCCACAACTACGAGATGGAGGTCACGGTGGCCGGTCCTGTGGATCCCGAGACCGGCTACGTCCTGGATCTCAAGATCCTGAAGCAGGTCCTGGAGGACAGGGTGGTCTCGGACCTGGATCACAGGAATCTGAACGTGGAGGTCCCGTGGCTCCAGGATGTGATTCCCACCACGGAGAATCTCGTGGTGGCCGTGTGGGATCGGGTGCGCGGCCACCTGCCGGCGGGCGTGAGCCTGGAGCGGATCGTCCTCTGGGAAACTCCCCGCAACTACGTCGAATACACCGGAGCCTGAGCGACCAGCCGTCGTCTGGGCCGCCCTCCGCCACTTCCTGAGGAGCACGCATGAGCGACCAGCCTGGGGCTACCGACCTTTCCGGGGTCCCCTACACCGATCTGGTGGCGGAGATGATTCGCCGTCTGGGAGACGACCCGGAGCGGGAAGGTATGGCCAAGACGCCCGAGAGGGTCGAGAAGGCCATGCAGTTCCTCACCCAGGGGTACCAGATGTCGCCCAAGGAGATGATCGGGGACGCCCTGTTCGAGGAGCGGCATCACAACATGGTGCTGGTGAAGGACATCGAGATGTATTCCATGTGCGAGCACCACCTCCTGCCCTTCTTCGGCAAGGTGCACATCGCCTACATTCCCGACGGTCAGATCATGGGCCTCTCCAAGACGGCCCGGCTGGTGGAGGTCTACAGCCGCCGCTTCCAGGTCCAGGAGCGGATCACCGAGCAGATCGCCCAGGCGCTCTGGGACATCGTCCAGCCCCAGGGGGTGGGTGTGGTGGTGGAGGCGTACCATCTCTGCATGATGATGCGCGGGGTGCAGAAGCAGAACTCGAAGACCATCACCTCGGCGATGCGAGGGGCCTTCCTGGAAGATCCCGCCACCCGGGATGAGTTCCTCCGGCTCTCCATGGCCACCCACCAGCCCATGGGCTGACGCATGAGCCGTCTCGCTGGGCGGACCGCTCTGGTCACGGGTGCCTCGCGGCGGGGCTGGCCCGCGGTTCGGGGGGCGAGGTGTGGTCCGTGGACCTTGCGGACGACGAGGCGGTGTGGGAGGCGATGGATCGCCTCCAGGACACCCTCGGGGGCGCACCCGATATGGTCGTGGCCTGTGCCGGCGCCTTCGGATTGTCGCCGATCGCCGAGACGAGCGTCCGGGAATTCGATCGCATCGTGAGCGTGAATCTCCGGGGGACCTTCCTCCTCTATCGGTCCCTTCTGCCGGCGCTCCTGGAGCGGGACAGTGGAACTCTGGTCACCGTCGGCTCGGTGGCGGGGCGCAGGGCGTTTCCTGCCAACGGGGCCTACTCTGCCAGCAAGTATGGCCAACGGGGTCTCCACGAGGTGCTTGCCGAGGAGCTGCGGGGCAGCGGGGTCCGGTGCACGCTGGTGGAGCCCGCCGCCACCGACACCTCCCTCTGGGATCCACTGGACCCCGACGAGAATCCGGAGCTACCGGGACGGAGCGAGATGCTCCATCCTGGAGACGTGGCCGACGCGGTCCTCTTCGCCGCGACCCGGCCGTCCCGCGTGCGCATCCCCCTCCTTCAGATCGAATCCGGCTAGCCCCATGTTCGTCGTCAGCGCCCAGGCCCACTACGACGCCGCCCACTTCCTGGAAGGGTACGACGGCAAGTGCGCGCGTCTCCACGGTCATCGGTACGTGGTGGAAGCGGCGGTAGCCGCCGAGACCCTGGATCGGACGGGAATCGCCTTCGACTTCTCGGACCTCAAGCGGGAGCTCCGGGAGCTGGCCGGGGAGCTGGACCACGTCTGCCTGAACGATCTGTCCCAGTTCCAGGGGGTGCCCACCACGGCGGAGAACCAGGCGAAGTACTTCTTCGATGCCCTGACCCGACGTCTCCCGGACGAGCTGGCGGACGGGCTCCTCTATTGCCGCATCTGGGAGACACCCACCCAGTGGGCACTCTACGGGCCTGCGCCCCACCTGGCGCCGGCCCCCAGCCGGACGCCGAGCCTGGAGGATGGGGGCTGAGGGGGTGCATCTCCTTCTCACGGACCGGCTGATCTGTCCTCGCTGCGGCCCGGGCTTCGGACTGGTCCTCAGGGCCGACCAGCTGCGGGATCGGCGTGTGGCGTCCGGGGGGTTGGGGTGCCCCAACTGCCGGGAGGTCTATCCGGTGGTGGACGGGGTAGGCGACCTCCGGCCGCCTCCCCGCGGCGCGACGGAGGCGGGCGACCCGGCACCGCTGCCGGACCCGGCCACGGTGCTGGCGACCCAGGCACTCCTGGGGGTGGCGGACGGGACGGGGGAGATCCTGCTTCTGGGGGGCGCCGCCCGGTTCGGCCCGGGCCTGGCCGAGCGGTTGCCACAGGTGGAGGTGGTGACGGCGGGCCCCGTGCCGGCGGGGTTGGAGCCCGAGTCCCCGCCGGCCAGCGCGATCCGGGTGGGGAGTCGCCTACCCTTCGACTCCAGGAGTCTTCGGGGCGTCGTCCTGGAGGGTGACGTCCCCGTGCCCCTTCTCAGGGAGGCCGCTCGGGTGGTGGCTGCGGGCCATCGGGTGGTGGTGCGGGAGGCCGGGGGGTCTGCGGCGGCCATGCTCATGGCCGCCGGGCTCACCGTCCGGCTGGACGAGGACGGAGTGGTGGTGGCGGGTCGTTGATGGCCCGTCGCCCGCCGTTGCAAGGGATTCGGGGCCCCGGTAGCTTCTCGTGACCTGTCGGTCGCGGCCGATGGAACGTCTTCAGATGGTGAGCGGCTTTCATGTCGTGGTGGAACAAGATCTTCACGGGGGACTCCAGCCCGCGGAGCGTGGACTACTACCACGAGGGGTTGGAGCTCCTCAACGACGGCAAGTTCCACGAGGCCCTCACCTCCTTTCGGCTGGCCCTGAAGGACGCACCGGGGGATCCGGTGGTCCTTCAGCAGATCGCCATGGCCTACACGCGGATCGGAATGACGGAAGAGGCGGCCAAGACCTACCGCCACGTTCTCAAGAACCAGCCGGACGCTCCCGGGGCCCACTACGGTCTGGCCTTCCTCTATCTGCGAGGAGGACAGCACCACGAGGCCGTTCGTCACCTGAAGGCGTTCCTGGGCAACGCGCCCTCCGGTCCGGACGCCGCCGAGCACGTGCAGCACGCCCGGGAGACGCTGGCGGAGCTCACCGGCGACGGCCCACCGGAGGAGGATCGGTCGTGAGCGACAAGTCCGTCTCCCTCCGCTGGACCGGCGAGGGTCTCCGCTTCGTGGGAGGAGCCGCCGGGGGACCCGAGATCCAGTTGGATTCGGCCGGTGCCGAGGGGCCTTCCCCCATGGACGCCCTCCTCCTCTCGGTCGCCGGTTGCATGGCCATCGACGTGGTCATGATCCTCCAGAAGGGACGGGTGCCGTTGACCTCCATGGAGATCGAGGTGGAAGGCGATCGAGCCCAGGAGCCCCCTCGGCGATTCACCGCGGTGCGTATCGTCTACCGGATCGGCGGTCTCCGGAAGGAGCACCACGCCCGGGCGCAGCGTGCGGTGGAGCTGTCCAGGGACCGGTACTGCAGCGTCCTCCACACCCTCCGGTCCGACGTGGACCTCGACATCCGCATCGACCATCTCTGAAGGCGGCCACTCGTGGAGCCCCTCACGTACGCGTCCAATCCCGCCGAGATTCCCGACGGGACCCTCTGTGAGCTGATCCTCGGGGCGGTGGACCGCTTCGGCACCGCACCGGCGCTGCGGGAATTCGTGGGGGCGGGGGACGAACTGAGGGACATCACGTACGACGAGATGTTCCGGCTCGCGTGTCAGGGCGCGGCGGCCCTGCGGGACGCCGGTTTGAAGCCCGGGGACCGGGCCGCGATCCTGTCGGAGAATCGGACCGAGTGGGCGCTGGCGGACCAGGCCTGCCTCTTCGCCGGGGTCGTGGACATCCCCGTCTACGACACCCTCATCGCCGAGCAGGTCGCCTACATCTTCGACGACTCCGGCGCGAGTCTGGTCTTCGTCTCCACCCGGGGACAGATGGAGAAGGCGCTGGAGGCGGCGTCGTCACTGGACCGGGAGATGGCCGTGGTCGTCTTCGAGCCCGGCTCGGGCCCCCTGCCGGACGGTGTCGTGGCCTGGAGCGAATTCCTGGCCGGATCCGATCCCTGGGATCGGGAGCGGGTGGAGCAGGAGATGGCGGATATCCGGCCGGAAAGCCTGGCCACGGTTCTCTACACCTCCGGGACCACGGGCGAGCCGAAGGGGGTCATGCTGACCCATCGGAACATCTACTCCAACGTCGTCGCATCCGGGCGGGTGCTCCACATCCGCGACGATGACGTGACCGTGAGCTTCCTGCCCCTGTCCCACATCTTCCAGCGGATGGTGGACTACCTCCTCCTTTCCCAGGGGTGTGTCCTGGCCCGAGCCCACGAGATCCGCACGGTGGGCGCGGACCTGGCGTTGGTGCGCCCCACGGTCCAGGTGGCGGTGCCCCGCGTGTACGAGAAGGTGTACAACGGCGTCATGGAACGGGCCCAGGGGATCAAGAGGACTCTCCTGGTCTGGGCGAAGGGCGTCGGCCGCAGGTGGGCCGAGGCCCGTCTGGAGGGGAGGTCCACGGGGGCCGTGACCCGCTTCCAATACCGTCTGGCGGATCGGCTGGTGTTCAGCAAGATCCGGGCTGCGGTGGGCGGCCGCGTACGTTTCTTCATCTCGGGTAGCGCGCCCCTGAATCCCGACCTCGCCCTCTTCTTCTACTCGGCCGGGATGGTGATCCTGGAGGGTTACGGTCTCACGGAGACGAGCCCCGTGACCAACGTGAATCCGATGGAGAAGGTCCGAATCGGTTCCGTGGGTCCGCCCATTCCCGGGACCGAGATCCGGATCATCCCGATTCCCGGGTGGGACCTGAAGCCGGGGGAGGGGGAGATCCTCGTCCGGGGGCCCCAGGTCATGAAAGGGTATTACGGCAGCCCCGACGCGACCGCCGAGGTCCTGGACCCCGACGGGTGGTTCCACACCGGGGACATCGGGATCCTCGACCCCGACGGCTACCTCCGGATCACCGGACGGAAGAAGAACATCATCGTCACCGCCGGCGGGAAGAACATCTCCCCGGAGCACATCGAGAAGCCCCTCAAGACCAACCCCTTCGTCGAGCAGGTGGTCATGGTGGGTGACAAGCGGAAATTCGGGTCGTTGGTGGGGGTGCCCTCCTTCACGACGATTCGCAGCTGGGCCGCCGAGGCCGGGGTGTCGCTTCCCGACGACCCGGCTGCGGTGCTCGCCCACCCCAGGGTCCAGGAGCTTCTGGAGCGGGAGATCCTGGGTGGCCTCCCGGCATTGACGCGCTATGAGCGTCCCAAGAAGCTGCTCCTCCTGGACCGGGAATTCAGCATCGAGGACGGAACGCTGACGCCCACCCAGAAGGTGGTGCGCCACAGGGTCCAGGAGCGCCTCAAGGGGGCCATCGACCAGTTGTACCTGGACGAGAACGAAGACCGCACGGTCTTCGTGGCATGACCGATCCCGCAGACGTCTGGGTGGCATTGATCACCGCCCCGCCCACCGATGCTTCGGCCCTCGCCCGCGCGCTGGTCACCGAGAGGCTGGCGGCCTGCGTGAACCTCCTGCCCGGGATGACTTCCGTATATCGTTGGAGGGGCGAGGTGCACGAAGACGGGGAGACGCTGCTGGTGGTGAAGACGACCCGGGACCGGTTTCCGGTCCTGCGTCAGCGGGTCAGGGAACTTCATCCCTACGATCTGCCGGAGTGCATCGCGGTGCCCGTGACGTCGGGGATTCCCGAATACCTGGAGTGGGTGACCACCGAATGCGAGGCAGATGGCTGATGGGGCGCAAGCGAGGGAATGGCGAAGAGGATCTCGACGATCCGGGCCAGGGAGACCTTCTGGAACCCGCCCCCGTACCCGAGGAACCGGAGACCGGCCCCGTCGGGGAGGGGGAGGGCTGGACGGACCCGGTGGAGGCGTCCGACGACCTTCCCGAGGGCCCTTCCTCCCCGGAGCTTCCCCGGGTGCCCCCCAAGGGACGGACCTTCGACGCTCCCCCCCGGGACCTGCCCCGGGATCTCGTGGACCGCGTGGAGAGCATGGAGGCCGAGGGAGAGCTGTACGGCGCCTTGGAGCTGGTGGACGAAGGTCTCGTGGGGCACGAGCTCTCGCCGGCGCTGCTCATGCGCCGGGTCCGGATCCTGGCGCGGCTCCGCCGCTTCGACGAGGCAGAGGAGCCCCTTCGCACGCTCCGCCTCGTGGAGCCGCATGCGCCCGAGGTCAAGCTCGCGTCCGGGATGTTGTGGTTTCGCAAGGGGCTCTACGCTCAGGCGGAGCGGGATCTGCGTGTGATCAGCTTCAAGGACGAGGTGGAGGACCGGGTGCGGAGGGAGGCGGAGTACTACCTGGCGGAGTGTCTGAATCGTCTGTCTCGCCTGGATGAAGCCCTCGAGCTCCTCCACACGTCGGTCAAGCGATTTCCCCAGCCCCGTTCGTTCCAGCTCCTGGGGCGGCTCTACGACCGGAACGGTTCCCCGGACGAGGCCGCCATCATGTACCGCATCGCCAGGGAAATGGCGACGTGATCCGACTGCTTCGGGGAGAGCTCTCCGAGGCGCCTGCCGAGGCCATCGTTCGAGCCATGCGCTCCGACGGGGCGTCCATAACGGCGGTGGACCGGCGGCTGGAAGCCAGGGCCGGCGCCGACGTGGCGGATCGGGTGGCGGCTCAGGGCGATTCCCCCGTCGGCACGGCCTTCCTGACCCCCGGGGGGGAGACGGAGGCCGACTTCCTGATCCACCTGGTGGTCCAGTCGCCGGAGGAGCCGGTGGGACCCCAGGGGCTGGGACGGGCCCTGCGGAACGGTCTTCGGCGTGCCGCCGACTTCGGGATCGCCTCGGTGGCCCTCGCCCCGCTGGGTACGGGGGCCGGCCAACTCCCGGTGGAAGAGTCGGCCCGGATCGTCCTGGGGATCCTGAACGAGCATCGAGGGCGGGAGGGAACTCCCGGACGATTCCTCCTGGTGGCGGAGTCGGGGTACGAGGCAGCGGCCTTTCGGGAAGCCGCTGCCGCGCTCTCCGTGGTCCTGTCCGACGAATATGATTGATGTCCCGTAGCACCTGAGGAGGACGAATGCTCGAGGGCCTCAAGAGGTTCTTCTCCGCGTCCATGGCCCCCCCGGACGATGCCGAGCCCGGGGTCGAAGCGCGGGAACTGCGCCTGGCGGGTTGTGCACTGCTCCTGGAGTTGGCTCACGCCGACCAGGAGTTCACCGAGGACGAGCGGCAGCAGGTGGAGAACGCGGTTCGGCGCCACTGGGGGCTGGAAGCCGGGCAGGTCGAGGAGCTCCTGGCGCTGGCGGAGAAGGAGCGTCGCCAGGCCACCGACCTGTGGCAGTTCACGAACCTGATCCGGGAGCACTACTCCCTGGGGCAGAAGATGGTGTTGGCGGAGGTGATGTGGGGCGTGGTCTACTCCGATGGGGAACTCTCATCCCGGGAGGAGTATCTGATCCGCAAGGTGTCCCATCTGCTCGGCCTGAAGGCCGGGTATCTTTCCCAGGCCCGCCAGCGGGCCCGGGAGGGGACGGGTCCGCACGGGGGTCCGGATTGAATTCCCCGTCGGCCGGGACATATTGATTCACTTCCAATGTTCACCGCACTTCGACGAACTCCACCCTCGGAGCGAGCAATGCGAGACCTGGTTCCCGGCGGTTATCTCTTCACCCATCTGGTCTTCTGGACCGTCGTCACCATGGTGGCCGTCGGCACCAACCTCATGGCCATCGCCCTCTCCGTCGGCCTCGGTCTGCTGGCGCTGGAGTCGTTGAAGCGGTAAGGCGGCCAATCACGGCATGCTATTTCTGAAGATCCTGGTGGGCGTCCTTGCGGTAGGTCTGGGCTTCTGGCTCGGCCTGCCAGGGCGATTCGAGCAGACTCCGGACGAGATCGAGAAGGCCATGGAGCGGGGGGGAGCCCGCCGCAACCAGGTCAAGAAGGTCTTCACCCCCCTGGACTGGTTCCGAAAAGAGGAGCGAGGCTCGAACCGGCGGCGTCAGCGACGTCACTTCAAGACCGCCGCTCCGGAGCGCCGGGACTGAGGTGACGCTGCGGTGACCGCCTGCCGGTTCCCCGGGTCGCCGGACGTAGGAGGGCGGGCCCTGCCGGGACCGCCCCCTCAGGTCAGGAGACGGTCCACTGCCAGCAGAAGGAGTCCGATGAAGGCTCCGAGGGCGTAGCCGAGCTGCACGATCAGACGCAGTTCCCGGTCCGTCACCCGCCGGACCAGCTCCTCCAGCTTGGGCGTGGGGAACTCCATCACCTTCTGCTCCACCCGCTTCGCCACGTCCAGGCGGCGAACCACGTCCGGGACCTGGCCCTGGAGCCATTCCCACAGGACGGGCCCCACGCTGACCTCGATCCGCTCCGCGGCGTCCGCGGGCAGGAACCGGGAGGGCGTTCCGATGGGCCGGTCCAGCAGGCCATCCACCATGCGGGTCGCCACCTCGTGGAGCGTGCGGCCCGCCGTCTCGCTCCGAGCCGCCTGGACCACCCATCCCTGCACGCGTTCCCGGGGCACCCGGGCCAGAACTTCGCCCCAGCTCCGGGCCCCGGCCTGATCCATGGCCGACTCCAGCTTCTCCACCAGGAAGGCGCGGCTCTGCGGATCCCGGGCCATTCCCACGATCCAGCCCGAGATGGTCTCCCGGGCCTGCTGGACATTCTCTGAATCCGGGTCTCCCAGCACCGATCGGACCGGCCGCCGGAGGAAGTCCACGACCGCCTCGTTCACCCCTCGGGCCATGGCGTCCTGAACCGCCGGATCCACCAGGATCTCGGACAGCCGTTCCGCCCCCTCCTTCTCGATGGTGTCCAGGATCTTGTCCACGGTATCGTCCGTCACCACCAGGCGTGCCACCACCCGCTGGTGGAACTTCAGATCCCCCAGGAAGCGATGGAACAGCTCCCGGAGGGTGGTCTCGAAGCGGGCTCGGGCCTGGGGGTCCTCCAGGAGGGATCCGAGCCGCTCGATGGCCAGGGGCAGGTAGCTGCCGATGGCCTGCTCGAACGAGCCCACGAGCCCCTGGGGAAGCACTTCCTCGAAGGTCCGGTCCTCTGCCAGCAGCCGGTGGGACGAGCGCTCCAGATAGTCCTCCACCGCCCGCTGGAAGTCCTCGCTCCGGGCCGCGTTCTCCAGCCATTCCTGGACCGCTCCCGCCACGGCCGCCTCCCGGGCCGGCGTGAGGAGCTGTCCGATGGGCTGATCCGAGACGGCGTCCAGGATGCCCTGCATCCGGTCTTCCACCGCCGCCTCGAAGTCCTCCGAGGCCAGGTAGTCCCGCAGGCGCCCGAGCCCGTGGTCCACCACCCGGTGCATGAAGTGTTCGATCTCCGGCACCACCTCCGGGGGGAGAATGTCCTTCAGGGTTCCTCGTTCCCGATGAAGGACCTCGTCCAGAAATACGGCGAGGCGGTCGTCGAAGGCGCTGCGGAATTCCTCCGCCGAAAGGATACGGGTGAGGTCGTCGGCGGTGAGAAGGCGCTTCCCCACCGTCCGGCCGATGGCGGCGGCGAGCCGTTCCTGGTTCTTGGGAACCGCTCCCTGGAGCCAGCCGATCCGCCAGCGTCCGAAGAGGAGGGGCGGTTCGTAGGGGTGGAAGAGCATCCAGATCGCCACCGTGTTGGTGACGCCTCCGGCCAGGGCGCCGAAGAGCACCGTCACCAGCGCCGATGCGATCTCGCCGTTCACGGGGCCGTCACCGTCGTCGGTGCCTCAGCAGGCCCTGGACCGGAAACTCGACGCCGTCCTCGAGGGTGACCTGGCCCGCGACGTCCATGAGCCCGTCCACTGGAAGGACCGGCCCATCGCCGTCCCGGGCCTCCAGCTGGATGGAGCGGACCTCGAGTCGTCCCGAGAGCCGTCCGTCGGGGGTGGAGAGGGTCACGACGTCGGGAATCGGCCGTCGAGCCGGATCGAACGTGCGGGTGGCACTCCAGTCGACCTCCACCAGGGGCCAGGGATCGAGCTCCTCCCCGTCCCGGACCGCCCAGCCCTGATAGGGGGACTCCTCTCCCTCGTCGAGGGGGGCCTCCACCACCAGGGCGAGCTCGGCGCCGGACGTCAGGAAGATCCAGTCTCCCGGCGAGCCGTCGGTCACACGCATCCCCTGGGAGACGTCCAGGAGGAGTCCCGGAACGCGCCGATCGGCCAGGATCAGGCCCGACTCCAGGAGGGTGAAGGCCCCGCCCCGGTTGCCCGTCCACTCCGCCAGCGGTTCGTCCAGGGTGAGCTCGAGCTGGCGCCCGCCGCCGTCGAAGACGATCCGGTCGAGGCGCCCTCCCGACCCGACGAGGATGCGAAAGGGGCCGTCCGGGAGAACCCGCCAGGGCTCTCGCTGGGGTCCAGTGCTCCAGGCGCTCCGATAGAAGGGCTCCCACTCGGCGTCCCGGAGGAGCCAGCCCCGGTGGATGCGGTCCACACCGCCCGGACGGGTGGTGGATTCCAGGATCCAGGGGACCACCAGCCGGACGCCCGTGCCGGTGGAGGTGAAGACGAGGGACCGCTCGAACGATCGGCGCGGCGCGGGTGCCGGAGCGTCCGCGGCGTCCGCACCCTCCGACCCGGGCACCGGGGACGAACCCTCCCCCCCGCAGGCGGCCAGCACCGCCAGCGCCACACCCGGCCAGGCCCACCGCAGGAGAAAGCGCATCCCCTCGGGTCACGCGCCGCCGGAGGGAGCCGGCGGGGAGGGATGGAGGATCTGACCGTCCTGCACGTTCAGCACACCGTCGAGGGCACGAAAGAAGGCGCAGACCCGCCGGTGGCTGGCCCCCAGGTCCCATCGCTCCGTTCGGCTGGACGTGCTCATGTCCACGCGGGTCTGAGCGTTCTCGTCCAGAATC
>JARRPL010000014.1:0-29126 GCA_037382905.1 Gemmatimonadota bacterium
TGGCGTAGGGTTCCTGCGCCTGCCGCAGGACCGACAACAGCACCAACAGCTCGAACTCACCGAGACCCGCCGGACTCATCCTCCCCTCCCGTTCGTAGTCTACTTTTTATGCTACGACGGGTGGAGGGGCGGGAAGGTTGCAGCGGTGCCGGAGGTGCCGGGCCCCGGGCTAGGAGGAGGGCTCCTCCACGGGACGGGATTCGCCGGCCCGGCCCCCGTCGATCTGAACCAGGGCGTGGGCCCGGAGCTGTCCACAGGCGGCGTCGATGTCCCGGCCCCGGGGCTCCCGGATCCCCACGTCGACACCCGCCTCCTCCAGGACGGCGGCGAAGGCCCGGATCCGCTCCGGGGCGCTGGGCCCCCAGTCCTGGTCGGGAATCGGGTTGAAGGGGATCAGGTTGACGAAGGCCCGGAGCTCGGAGGCCAGGGCGGCGAGGCGCGGAGCCAGGGACGGATCGTCGTTGATCCCGTCGATCATGGTGTATTCGAAGGTGATCCGACGTCCCCCGGCGGCGTCGAACTCCCGGAGCGCGTCCATGAGGACCGGCAGGGGCCACCGCTTCTCCAGGGGGATGAGCTCCCGCCGGAGCGCCTCGTCCGGGGAGTGGAGGGAGAGGGCCAGGCCGAACTGCTCGGGCCGGCGGGCGAGCTCCTGGATCCCCGGCACGACGCCCACGGTGGAGACGGTGATGCGCCGGGCCCCGAACCGATATCCGTGATTGAGGATGGTGAGGGAATCCATCACGGGTCCCCGGTTCGCCAGCGGCTCCCCCATTCCCATGTAGACCACGTTCGTGACGGGGCCGTACCCGTGGGACTCGGCCCAGCGGCGCGAGGCCCGGAACTGACTCACGATCTCCCCGGCCGTCAGGTGCCTTCGGAATCCGCCCCATCCCGTGGCGCAGAAGGTGCAGCCCATGGCGCACCCGGCCTGGGAGGAGATGCAGAGCGTGAGGCGATCGCCTGCAGGGATGAGGACCGACTCCACCAGCTCCCCGTCCGGGAGGCGCCAGAGGTGCTTGGCCGTGCCATCGCTGGACCGATCCACCGTGTGGGCCGGGGGCTCCTCCAGGCGATACGACGCCTTCAGCGCCTCCCGTTCGTCCAGGGGGAGGTCCGTCATGTCGTCGAACGAGACGGCGTCGCCCTCGAAGATCCAGCGGGCCACCTGGCGCGCCCTGAACTCCTTCTGGCCGCGAACGGCGAAGTGGCGTGCCAGCTCCTGCTGGAGCGTGTCCGGGTCGAGACCGAGAAGATCCAGGGGGGCGTCGTTCCGTGCCATGGTCGAGAGCCGGGTCGCTTGAGGGGGCATGAGGCGCCGATTAAGTTAGCGATCGTCTCTCCGACACAGGAGGACGTCCCTCCGCGACGGCGCGTCGGCCCCGGTCCACCGCCTCGCCCCCTCCCGCCTCCGCCTGGCGTCTCATCATCATCGGCTTCCTCCGCGTGCAGCCTCGACCCGCCCGCCGCGACGCCTCCTCCCGCGCATCCGAATGACCGATCCAAACCCCGGCGCCACCGTGTTCCGCACCGACTGGCTCGGTGGTCTCACCGCAGCCGACGTGGACCGAGAGCTCACCCTGGTGGGGTGGGTCCACCGCCGGAGACTCATGGCGGGAGATCTGACCTTCCTGGATCTCCGGGACCGGAGCGGCCTCCTGCAGGCGTCGGTGAGTCCGGAATTCTCGAACGAGGAGAGCGTCGCCCTGGCCCGGGAGCTGGGGGCCGAGGACGTGGTCCAGGTCCGGGGGGTGCTCGCCCTTCGCCCCGACCCGAATCCCGAGCTGCCCACGGGAGAGGTCGAACTCCGGGTCACGGCCCTGGATCGGCTGAATCCGGCGGAGACGCCCGCGATTCCGGTCTTCCGCGCCCCGGAAGAGGAGCCGCCGTCCGAGGAGCTGCGGTTGAAGCACCGAGCGCTGGACCTTCGCCGCCCCGAGTTGCAGCGGAATCTGGCGCTGCGTCACCGGCTGGTCCTGGCCACGCGCAACTACATGGATCGGCTGGGCTTCCTGGAGATCGAGACGCCCATCCTCACGAAACGGACCCCGGAAGGCGCCCGGGACTACCTCGTTCCCTCCCGCCTGCACCCAGGGGAGTTCTACGCCCTGCCCCAGAGCCCCCAGATCTACAAGCAGATCCTGATGGCCTCCGGCTTCGACCGATACTTCCAGATCGCTCGCTGCTTCCGGGACGAGGACCTCCGGGCCGACCGTCAGCCCGAGTTCACCCAGATCGACGTGGAGGCCTCGTTCATCGGTGTCGAGGACCTGCTGGGGTGGATGGAGGGGCTCATGCAGGAGCTGGCCCGTGTGGCCGGCGTCGACGCCCCCGGGACCTTCCCCCGCATGACCTGGGACGAGGCCATGGAGCGCTTCGGCTCCGACCGTCCGGATCTGCGCTGGCCGCTGGAGATCTCGGACTGGACGGAGATCCTGGGCGGGGTGGATTCGCGCATCCTGAAGGGGGCGGTGGAGGCCGGAGGCCGGATTCGCGGGCTCTTCCTCGAGGATGGCGCTTCCATGTCCCGGAAGGAGTTCGATGCGGTGGAGGGCCGGGCGAAGGCCGTGGGTGCTCCGGGCCTCCTGTGGGCCAAGTGGAGCGACGACGATGCCTGGTCCGGTCCCCTCGCCAAGTTCGCCGGCCCGGAGGTCCTCCGGAGGCTGGGGATGGGACCCGGGGACATGGTGCTGGTGGCCGCCGGCGACGACCGGACCACCTCCGCCGCGCTGGACGCCGCCCGGGTGCCGGCGTTGGAGACGCTGGGGGTTCCCCGGGAGCGGGAGCACGCCTGGCTCTGGGTCACCGACTTCCCGGTGTTCGAGGACGACGGCGAGGGTGGTTGGGGACCGAATCACCACCCCTTCGTGCTGCCCCACCCCGAGTGGGTGGACCGCCTTGCCGACGATCCCGAGGGAGCCCGGGGCATGGCCTACGATCTGGTCTACAACGGCTCGGAGCTGGGTTCCGGCAGCGTCCGCGTCCACGACGCCGAGCTTCAGCGCCGCATCTTCCACGTCCTGGGGATGAAGGACGACGAGATCGACCTCAAGTTCGGGTTCCTCCTGCAGGCACTCCGGTCCGGCGCCCCGCCTCACGGGGGCATCGCTCTCGGCGTCGACCGGATCGTGCAGCGGTTCGCGGAGGTACCTTCCCTGAGAGATGTGATCGCCTTCCCCAAGACCACGGCGGCCCGTGCCCTCTTCGAGGGCGCTCCCACCCCGTTGTCCCAGGGTGAGCTCGGGGAGTTGCATCTCCAACTCCGGCCCGGCGACGGTCCGGGCGCAGGCTGACCTAACGCGGAGCGCGCATGGCCGAGGCCAACGCCACCATGGTGGAGCATCGTCTGGATGCCGAGGGTGTGGATCCCCTTCTCCTCACGGGGGTCAACGACCGGAATCTCCAAGAGCTGCACCAGCTCTTCGGGATCCGGGTCATTCTCCGGGGTGATCGGGTGATCCTCTCGGGACCCCTCTCGGCGGTGGAGCAGGCGGTGCCGGTGGTGCAGCACATCATCGAGCTGGCTCGCCTGAGGGCGCCGTTCGACAACCACGACATCACCCGCTTCGCCGAGTCCTTCGACACCCTCGGCCACAGCGGCGTGGTGGACGAGGCCCAGGAGCTCCGTCTCGCCCTTCCAGGGTCCAGGAAGGTCATCACCCCCAAGACCGAAGGGCAGCGCAACTACCTCTCCCACATCCTGGACAACGACATCGTCATCGGGATCGGGCCCGCGGGCACGGGGAAGACCTATCTGGCGGTGGCGGCGGCGGTGGACGCCCTCTACAAGAAGAAGGTGCGTCGGATCATCCTGGCCCGCCCGGCGGTGGAGGCGGGAGAGAACCTGGGATTCCTTCCTGGTGATCTGCAGGAGAAGGTGGACCCCTACCTCCGACCGCTCTACGACGCCCTGGAGGACATGATGCCGCCGGAGCGGATGCGGCGGGCCCTGGAGGAGCGGGTCATCGAGATCGCTCCCCTGGCCTATATGCGGGGCCGCACCCTGTCGGATGCCTTCGTGATCCTGGACGAGGCGCAGAACGCCACCACCGCGCAGATGAAGATGTTTCTCACCCGTCTGGGACTGAACTCCCGGGTGGTGATCACGGGGGACAAGACCCAGATCGACCTCCCCCGGTCCGTGGACTCGGGCCTGCTGGAGGTGGAACGGGTCCTGGCGGGGATCGACGGGATCTCCATCGTCTATCTGGACGCCATGGACGTCATCCGACATCGGCTGGTGAAGGACATCATCCGAGCCTACGAGCAGGCGGCCGGGGAGGACGAATGACCGGGGTGCCCGGTGTCGGGCGTGCAGGACGAACCGCCGTAGAGCACCGGGGTCCGGTCCATCACGGGATCCGGATCGTCCTGCTGGTGGCCCTGGCGGCGCTCACCACCCTCCTCTTTCCGCCGGACTCGAACCTCCGGATGGAGCAGTACTCGGAGGGGATGATCACCGAGTCGGATGTCCTGGCGGAGGTCCAGTTCACCGTGCCGGTGAGCCCTGTGGAGCTCGAGCAGGCCCGGCGGGAGGCACGGCAGGCGGTGCCCCCGACCCTGGAGTACCACCCGGAGGCCGCCGACTCCACGGAAGCGGCGTTGGTGAGCTTCTTCCGCCGGCTGGACGTGAACCGCAGCCGGGGTCCGGAGGCTGTGAATCAGATCCTGACGGAGCGTTCCATCTCCGCCACCCCGGAACAGATCGAGCTCCTTCTGGACGACGAGGCCTTTCCGGAAATCGAGAGCACCGCGTTGCGCGCCACCCGGGAGATCCTCTCGGCGGGGGTGGCGGACGGCGCCGACCTGGGAGGATCCCAGAGCGGCCGGGTGACCATCCGGGACGCCCAGGGTGGAGGAGAGCGGTCGGTGGATCGGGAGGCGGTCATCACGGCCCGGGAGTTCCTGGACCGGGCGGTGGCCCTCCTCCCGCCCAACCTCCCTCCGGACGCCCAGGAGATCCTGCGGCTGATCCTGATTCAGCACATGGACTACACGTACCGTCTCAATGTGGCGGCGACGGAGCTGGATCGAGACGGCGCGGCCCGGGCGGTGCCGACCGTCAAGCAGACGGTGCTGGAGGGAGAGGCCATCGTCCGGGCCAACGAACAGATCACCCCGGCGGTGCTGGAGCGCCTCACGGCGTACCAGAGCGCCCTGCGCAACCAGGGCCTGATGGACGACGCGGTCGAGCTGAGGATTTCTCCGCTCTTCGGCGCCGCCCTTCTGAATCTGCTCATCCTGGCGGTCTTCGGCGTCTTCATCTTCTTCTTCCGCCGGGAGGTCTACCAGGAGACCCGCTGGGTGCTGCTGGTGGCGGTGCTGGTGGCGGTGTACCTGTTGGGAGCCGGCGTGGTGGCCGGGAACGACTGGCCGGTGGAGGCCCTCCCGGTGGTCTTCTCCGCCCTCGCGGTGGCGGTGCTCTGGGACGGCCGGATGGCGCTGGTCCTGGCCATGACGTTGGCGGTGCTGTCGGCGGTGCAGACGGGACTGCAGGGGACCAGCGTCCTGGTGCCCACCTTCGTCGGCGGGGCTGTGGCGGGGATGAGTGTGCGGGTGGTGCGTCGACGCGCTCAGACCTGGCTCTTCATCGCCCTCATCTTCGCGGCGTACGCCCTGTCGATCCTGGCGCTGACGCTGGTCTATTCCCGCAGCCTCGAGGAGCTGGGCGTCTCGCTGGCGGCGGCGGCGGCGAACAGCATTCTCAGCGCGCTCCTGGCCATGGGATTCGTGCCGGTCTTCGAGTGGGTGACGGGGATCACCACCGACCAGACCCTCCTGGAGTGGGGAGACCCCAACCGCCCCCTCCTGCGGCGGCTTTCCATGGAGGCCCCCGGAACGTACGCCCACACGATCAACGTGGTGAATCTGGCGGAGGCGGCCGCCACCGCCATCGGGGCCAATGGGCTCCTGTGCCGGGTCGGCCTCTACTACCACGACGTGGGCAAGATCCTGAAACCCCACTACTTCGTGGAGAACCAGCCCGTGGCCCGGAATCCCCACGACCGCCTCAAGCCCGATACGTCGGCGGCCATCATCCGGGAGCACATCACCGAGGGGCACAAGCTGGCCAAGGAGGAGGGCGTACCGGACGTCATCGCCGACTTCATCCTCGAGCACCACGGCACGCAGCGGATCGGCTTCTTCCACGAGGCGGCGTTGGAGCAGTACGGGGAGGAGAACGTGGATCCCGCCGACTATACCTACCCGGGCCCCAAGCCCCAGAGTCGGGAGTCGGCCATCGCCATGCTTGCCGATTCGGTGGAGTCGGCGACCCGGGCCCTCAAGGATCCCACATCCGCCCGGATCCGGGGCCTCATCGACTCGGTGGTGGACGCGAAGATCGCCAACGGACAATTGGACGAAGCCCCTCTCACCCTTCTGGAGATCTCCACCATCAAGGACACCTTCGCCAAGGTGCTCGGCGGGGTGTACCACCAACGGATCGACTATCCCGAGACCCGCCACCTCACCGACGCTCCCACACCCGGGGAGGGCTCGGGTGGGGACACCGAAGGCGACGGGGCGGCTTCCGGGTCCGGGTCTGTGGAGGAGGCAGGGTCCGGGAGACAGGAGGCGACGGAGGCGGAGGCGGACGCCGATCCACTCCCGGTTCGCCGCAAACGCCGCCTCCCGGCTACCGAGGAGCACCCCGAGCTTCCCTTCGACGAAGATCCTCCCGCCGAAGGGGCGGAGACGGAGGAGATTCCCGACGGGGGTGCCCCCGAGGCCGAGAGCCCCCGGGGGGCGTCCCGTGCGGCCCCGGACGGCGACTGACCCCGCCGGGACCCTCGTGTACGAGATCCAGATCGATCCGGGAGAGGCCCCCGAGGTGGAGGGTGTGCTCCGGAGGGCCGTGCACGAGGCCCTCGCCCACGAGGGGGCCCGGGAGGCCGAGATCTCTTTGACCCTTCTGGGGGACGACGCCATCCAGGGGCTCAATCGGGAGCACCTGGGCCACGATCGGCCCACCGACGTGCTGGCGTTCGCCCTGTGGCAGGAGGGTGAGCCGGTTCTGGGGGACGTCTACGTGGGGATCGACCAGGCCCGGAGGCAGGCGGGGGAAGAGGGCGTGGAGCTCGAGGAGGAACTGGTCCGCCTGGCGATCCACGGAACGCTGCACGTCCTTGGGCACGATCACCCGGAGGCGCCGGACGCCCGGGCCGGTTCGCCCATGTACCGGCTGCAGGAGCACCTGATTCGGCGAGTGCTCCAGGGCTGAGCCCCGTCTTGCCGCCAACCCCGGGTCCGGGGATCTTCCATGGGCTCGGCGGTGTCCGTCCGCCGGAGACCCTCGCTCCCCTTCATTGCCGCCCCCATGAGCAATCCCTCCGACTTGGACCTGAACCAGGCGAGCCTGGACCGGCTGGTGTCCACCGGGGACACGGAGGGACTCTCGGAGGCGGTACTGGGGATGGATCTCCACCCCAGCGACGTGGCAGATCTCCTGGAGCAGCTGTCCCAGGACGATCAGGCCGCCCTGATCCGGGCCCTCCCGGCGGAGCTGGCCTCCGAGGCGCTCTCCGAGATGGAGGAGGGAGACGACCGGGGGGACCTGCTGGCGTCGCTGGACCCTCGGAAGGGTGCCCAGCTCCTCCACGAGCTGGCGGACGACGACGCGGCGGACCTCATTGCCGAGCTGGGCGCCGAGGAGGCGAACCGGATTCTCGCGAACCTCCCTGTGGAGGAGGCGGTGGACCTCCGGGGACTCCTTCAGTACGGGGAGGAGACCGCCGGCGGGATCATGACCACCGAGCTGGTGGCGGTTCTCGAGTCCCTCACCGCCCAGCAGGCCATCGTCGAGATCCGGCGTCAAGCCCAGGAGATGGACGACTTCTATACCGTCTTCGTGGTGGACGACCGGAACCACCTCCTGGGCGAGGTGCCGTTGGCGGATGTGATCGTGGCCGAGCCGGACCAGCTCGTCTCGGAGCTGGTGGAGGAGGTGGCGTTCACCGTGCTGCCGGACACGGACCAGGAAGAGGTGGGTCGTCTCATGGGCCGCTACAACGTGGTCTCCGCCCCGGTGGTGAACGACTTCGGACAGCTCATGGGGCGGATCACCTTCGACGACATCATCGACGTCATCGAGGCGGAGCAGACCGAGGACATCCTGCGGCTCGCCGGCGTCTCCGAGGACGAGGAGGTCCGGGCCGACTGGAGAGACGCGGTCCGGACCCGCCTGCCCTGGCTCGGACTGAACCTCATCACCATCACCGTGGCGGCCTCGGTGGTGCTCTGGTTCGAGAGCACGCTGGCCCGTGTCTGGTACCTGGCCATGCTCCTCCCCATCATCGGCGGCATGGGGGGGAATTCCGGGACCCAGGCTCTGGCGGTCACGGTGCGGCGGATCGCCCTGGCCTCGAGCCCGCTGGAGCGGCGCTCCGACGCCGTGTCCAAGGAGCTGCTGGTGGGACTCGTGAACGGCGTCAGCCTCGGGCTGCTTGCCGCCGGGTTGGTGTGGACGGCGACGCAGCTCGGAGTCGACCTGCCGGTTCGGCTCCCGCTGGTGGTCCTCCTGGCCCTGTGGGGGAACATCTTCCTCTCGGGCTTCGCCGGCGCCTTCATCCCCACCCTCCTGGATCGGCTGGACATCGACCCGGCCGTGGCCTCCTCGGTCTTCCTCACGACCTTCACCGATCTCGTAGGCTTCGCCCTTCTCCTGGGCCTCGCCACCAACCTCCTCACCTGAGCCCGGGCCCTCCGTGCGGCGTATCGGACGCTTCATCCGCGTCGTCGGCTATCTCGCCCCGCTGGTCTTCGCATTCCTGCGGGATCGGCGGCGGTGGATCGTGGTGGGCGCGCCCGCCAAGCGCACCCCGGAGCAGCACCTGGCCCGGGCCCGGAGGATGACGTCCTCCCTGGCGAACCTGGGGACGACCTTCATCAAGCTGGCCCAGCTCCTCTCCTCCCGGGCCGACATCTTCCCCGAACCGTACCTCTCGGAGATCCAGACGCTCCAGGACCAGGTTCCCCCGGCGGACACCGACAGCATCCTGAAGGTCCTGGAGTCCGAGCTCGGAAGACCCGTCGCCGAGACCTTCGACGAGTTCGATCGGGAGCCGGTGGCCGCTGCGTCCCTGGGGCAGGTCCACCGGGCTCGGATCCAGGGCCACGACGTGGTGGTCAAGATCCTTCGGCCCGACGTGGAAGAGACCGTTGCCCTGGATCTGGACGTCTCCTTCCGGCTCCTCTTCTGGCTGAATCTCCTCTTTCCCAACCACCATGTGCGGGCCCTCACCGGGGTCGTACGGGAGTTCAGCGCCAAGGTTCGAGAGGAGATGGACTTCCGGCGGGAGGCGGAGAACATGCGCCGCTTCCAGAAGACCTTCCAGAACGACCGGAAGGTCCGCGTTCCCCGCGTCTACGACGACTTTACCCACCGGCGTGTGCTGGTGATGGAGCGGTTGGAGGGGACCAAGATCGACCGCCTCCACGAGCACTTCGAGAGCGGTCGCCTCTCCTTCGACGCCGTCATGCAGACCCTCACGGGCACGTACCTGAAGATGATGATGGTGGACGGCTTCCTGCACGCCGACCCCCACCCCGGGAATCTGCTGGTGCAGGACGACGGGACGTTGGTACTCCTGGACTGGGGCATGGTGGTGGAGGTCCCGCGCTGGACACGGGAGGCCATCCTCAACGTGGCCCTCGCCGTCTCCCGGGAGGACCTGGACGGCATCATCAGCGGGATGTACAAGCTCGGGATGATCTCGCCCGAGGTATCCCGTGGAGAGATCCGGGAGGCGGCCACCGAGATCATGCGCATCGTCGACCGGGCCCAGTCCACCGGTCAGGAGCGACTTCAGGAGCTCGTCCAGGAGATCTTCGACACCTTCTACACCTGGCCCCTCCTCCTCCCGGAGGAACTGGTCTACTTCTTCCGGGCCGGAGTGCTCCTGGAGGGGGTGGGGTTCCGCTACGACCCCCGATTCAACGGGCTGCACTTCATGCGCGGGGTCATCCGTCGGTACCGCGGCGACATTCTCCGCACCACGGGCAAGGAGCCGGCTGCGCTGGCCAAGAACGTGCTGGACGAGGCCCAGAGCACGCTGCGGTCGATGCGGGAGCTCGTGACCCGCGCGGAGCGGGAGGAGCTTCGGTTCCGGGTCCACCCCCAGGATCTCCAGAGTCAGGAACGTTTTCTCCTGCTTCAGGCCCGGCGCATCCTCCTCTCCGTGTTCGCCACCGCCACCGCCCTGATCACCGCCATCCTCTTCATCAGCATCCGGAGCTGGTGGCTCCTCACCGTGGGGTTCGGGGCGTCGCTGTTCATGTTCATTCTGGTCTTCGTCCTCCCGACCCACCTCCTGGAGAATCCCCTGCGACACGCACGGGGCGTCCGGCCGGGGCAGGACTGGGGCTAGGTGCGCCGTCGGCTTCCCTACCTTCCGTGATGGCGGTAGCCTAGGAGGTTCCCGGTCCGGCCCTGGACGGTCGGACCGTCGTTGCGTTCAGCCCCACCGTAACCCATGGCCTCTCCCGGCTCGGACTCCACTCTCGACCCCCTGCTGACGGCCTTCCATTCAGGGAAGCGCATCGCCCTGGCCCGGGCCATCAGCGTGGTGGAGAACGAGCGGAGCGGGTACCAGGAACTGCTTCACCGGGTACTGGCCCAGGGCCTCCACTCCGCCCGCGTGGGCCTGACGGGGCCTCCCGGGGCTGGCAAGTCGTCGCTGGTGGCGGCCCTCTCCCAGGCCTGGCGCGATCTGGACGAGCGGGTGGGGATCGTGGCCGTGGACCCCACGTCGCCCTATTCCGGCGGGGCCCTGCTGGGGGACCGCATCCGGATGAACGACCTGGCCACCGATCCCGGGATCTTCATCCGCTCCATGGCCACCCGGGGCTCGCTGGGGGGGTTGGCCACCACGACCAAGGAGGTCATCGACCTCATGGACGGCTTCGGCTTCGCCCGGATCCTGGTGGAGACGGTCGGGGTGGGTCAGACGGAGCTCGAGATCACCACCGCGGCCGACACCGTGGTGGTGGTGCTGGTCCCCGAGTCCGGCGACGGGGTCCAGGCCATGAAGGCGGGGCTCATGGAGATCGCCGACATCTTCGTCGTGAACAAGGCGGACCGGCCCGGCGCCCAGCGGCTCGTGAAGGAGCTGCGGCAAGCCATCCACCTCCGGGCGGGAGAGGCCCTCAAGGACATCCCGGCCCACCACGGGGTGGACATGGCCGCCGCCGTCCGGAACCGGGACGGCGACAAGGAGCCTCGCCGTTGGGAGAGGCCGGAGGGTTGGCAGATCCCGGTCCTGGCCACCACCGCCCACACCGGCGATGGAGTGCCGGAGCTGCTGGAGGCCATCGAGGCCCACCGGAGCCATCTCGAGACCTCGGGGGAGCTGGAGGAACGTCGACGCCGCCGCGCCGAGACCCGGGTCCGGGACGTGGTGGAGCGGGAACTCCGGCGGATGGCCCGCCGGGCGGTGGCGGGAGAACCCCTGACCCGTGCCCTGGATCGAATCGTCCAGGGCGAGGCTACCCCGTACTCGGTGGCCGGGGACTTCGTGGAACGCATCGTCGGTGGAGGAGAGGCCGGATGAGAACCGCTCGCCCTGCGGGGCGGGGGATGCGGGTCCTGGCCGTCGGCCTGATCTTCGGGGCCGGTCTCTCGCAAGGCCTTCAGGCCCAGGAGCCCTACCTGCTGGATACGCTCCAGGTCGCAGTGGACTCGCGACTGCCCGGGGAGGTGGGCTCGGTGGAGGTCATCACTGCTCGACGGCTCCAGTCCCTCCCGGTCCGAAACCTGGAAGAGGCCCTCCGCTGGTCTCTCGGCGTCGACCTCCAGGACCGCTCTCCGGCCCAGGCGGACCTGTCCATTCGGGGCAGCTCCTTCGAGCAGGTGCTGGTCCTGGTGGATGGCGTCCGCATGAGCGATCCCCAGACCGGCCACTTCGATCTCGACCTCACCGTGCCGCTGGAGCAGGTGGAGCGGATCGAGATCCTGCGGGGCCCCGCCTCGGCGATCTACGGCGCCGACGCCATGGGTGGCGTGGTGAACATCGTCACCCGGGACGGGCTGGACTCCGACGTCTCGAAGGGAACCGTGCGGGCCGACGGCGGAAGCTTCGGGCGGTGGGGTTGGGGGGTCGCTGCCACCGTCCCCACGGGGCCGTGGCGATTGGGCGTCTCGGCCTCCCAGGACGTGGCCGACGGCCACCGGGACGGGACCGACTACCGGATCATCCGCACCGGAGGCAGGGTGGTGGGACCCGGGGCGGGGGGGCGGCTGGTACTGGACGTGGGCCACGCCCGGCGCGACTTCGGCGCGGCGGAGTTCTACGCCCCGTACAACTCCTATGAGGAGACCCGGACCACCACGGCCACGGCCCGGTGGGTTCGGTCGCTGGAGGGCGGAGCCACGCTGGAGCCCCGGGTATCCTGGCGACGTCACGAGGACGACTTCGTCCTGGAGCGGGACGAACCCGAGGCCTTCCGCAACCTACACGACTCCCGCCAGCTCACCGCCGAGCTCACCGGACGCATCCCGCTGGGATCCATGGGGGGGCTGGCCCTGGGGGGCGAGTGGTCCCGGCAGACGCTGGAGAGCACGAATCTGGGGGATCGGGAGCAGGATTGGCGGGCAATCTTCGGTGAGGTCTCCTTCCGGACCGGCGGCTTCCGGTTGCAGGGAGGGGCTCGCTGGGACGATCGAGACGACGTGGGCTCGTTCGTGTCTCCATCGGCGAGCGCGACGTTCGAAGCGGGTGCCGGAATCTCACTCCGTGCCGCGGCGGGGCGCACCTTCCGGGCCCCCACCTGGACCGAGCGCTACTACGAGGACCCGGCCAACGTGGGCAATCCGGATCTGCAGAAGGAGCAGGGCTGGAGCGCCGAGGTGGGCGGGAGGGCCCGGACCTCCCTGGCCACCGTCTCCGCCACCGTCTATCGGCGTCAGGTGGACGACCTCATCGACTGGGCCCGCCCGTCGGGGGCCGACCCGAGCGTCCCCTGGGAGACGCGAAATGTGGAGGAAGCCCGATTCACGGGGCTGGAGCTGTCGGTGGACGAGCTCCGCTACGGCGAGCTGGTGTTCCGGGCCTCGGCGGCGTGGATCGACGTAGAGACGGAAGAGGCCGCGGGATTCTTCTCCAAGTCCGCCCTGCGACCCATCATCCGGGAGTTCAACGCCGGGGTCGCGGTGCCCCTGCCGGACCGGTCCGCCCTGCACCTCCTGGTGGCGGACCGCACGCGGCGCGGGGGCGGGGGTGGGCCCACGGTGGACGTCCGCCTGGAGGTGGGGATGGGGAACGGAACCCTCTATCTGGACGGGCGGAACCTGACCGACGCGGACTTCGCCGACGTGACGGGCCTGCCGGTGGCGGGACGGAGCTTCGCCGTGGGCATCCGGAGCCCGTTCGGAGGGTGATCCCGGGGCCTCAGGGAGGCGGCCTCGGCCGGTGCGGCCCGGGCTGGAAGGCCCGGGTCGCGTTGACCCCCGGGATCAGCCGGGGTCATCTTTCGGTTCTCCGCCGGCACCCACGAACGCCCGGCCCACACTCCCGGGAGGCCCCATGTCCACGACCGAAGACGAACTCCTGTCCAAAGCCGAGCTCGCACGCGCGCTTCACCAGCGAGAGGACGAGCTACGGGAGCTGCGGGCGCGACTCGCGGAGTGGGAGGCGGCCTACGAGGCGGCGCCGAAGCGGGACGAAGACTTCACCTCCGTCTCGGGGCACGAGGTGGCACCGCTCTATACCCCCCTCGACACCGAGGCCGGCAGCTATCTGGAGCGGATCGGCTTCCCCGGTGACTATCCCTTCACCCGGGGGCCCTACGGGACCATGTACCGCACCCGGCTCTGGACCATGCGCCAGTTCGCCGGATTCGCCACCGCCGAGGAGACGAACGAGCGGTACCACTACCTCCTGAAGCACGGGCAGACGGGGCTGAGCGTCGCCTTCGACTTCCCCACCCTCATGGGCTACGACTCGGACCACCCCCGTTCCCTGGGAGAGGTGGGGGTTTGCGGGGTGGCGATCTCGTCGTTGGCGGACATGGAGACGCTCTTCGACGGAATCCCCCTGGATCAGGTGTCCGTCTCCATGACCATCAACGGTCCGGCCATCATTCTCTTCTGCTTCTACGTGGCGGCCGCCGAGAAGCAGGGAGTCTCGGCGGAGAAGCTCCGGGGGACGGTCCAGAACGACATCCTCAAGGAATACCAGGCGCAGCACGCCTGGGTGTACCCCCCCGAGCCCGCCCTCCGGCTCATCGTGGACATGTTCGAGTGGTGCAGCGAGCATGCGCCGAAGTACAACCCCATCTCCATCTCCGGTTACCACATCCGGGAGGCCGGGTCCACCGCCGTGGAGGAGTTGGCGTTCACCCTACGGAACGGCTTCGAGTACGTGGAGCGCGGGATCGCCCGGGGCCTGGACGTGGATACCTTCGCACCCCGCCTCTCCTTCTTCTTCGACATCCACAACGACTTCTTCGAGGAGATCGCCAAGCTCCGGGCCGCCCGGCGGATCTGGGCCCGACACCTCCGTGAGAAGTACGGCTCGAAGAACCCGGAGTCGTGGCGGCTTCGCACCCACTGTCAGACCGCCGGTGTGACCCTCACGGCCCAGCAGCCCGAGAACAACATCGTCCGGGTGGCCTACCAGGCCATGGCCGCGGCGCTGGGAGGGACTCAGTCGCTCCACACCAACTCCATGGACGAGACGTTGGCCCTGCCCACCGAGAAGGCGGTCCGGATCGCCCTGCGGACGCAGCAGATTCTGGCCCACGAGACGGGGGTGCCCAACACCATCGATCCTCTGGCGGGCTCGTACTACGTGGAGACCCTCACCGACGAGTTGGAAGCGGGGGCCGAGTCCATCTTCGCCGAGATCGAGGAGCAGGGCGGCGTGGTCCCGGGGATCCACAACGGGTGGTTCCAGCAGCGGATCGCCGGCTCCGCTCTCCGTCAGCAGCAGGACATCGAGTCCGGCGACCGGGTCATCGTCGGCGTGAACCAGTTCACCGAGGGCTCCGGGGAAATCGAGATCGATACCCTTCGGATCGATGCCTCGGTCGAAGAGCGCCAGCGGGAGCGGATGGCTCGGCTCCGGGAGGAGCGGGACGACGCGCGAGTCGCGGAGTGCCTTGCGGCGCTGACCGAGGCCGCCGAGGAGGGGTCCAACGTGGTCCCCTTCATCCTGGACTGTGCCCGTGCCTACTGCACGCTCTACGAGATCCGGGAGGCGATGGAGCGGGTGTTTGGAGCCTACAAAGAACCAGTCTTCTTCTGACGGAACGCTTCGGCGGGCGCAGGAGGTCGTTGGGCTCCGGGGCGGTCGCTGCGACGTAGTTTTCACTACGTCTCACTCCCGCTCCTCGCCCGCCTGCTCCTGCATCCCGCCGCAGCGTTCCCGGGGCGGGCGGGTCGCGGGGGCGTATCCGCGACAGGCGCAGGAGGTCGTTGGGCTATCCGCTGCGACGCTCCGGCGAGGTGTGGGGGCGGTGGCAGGGTCCGCACAGATCCGGCAGGCGCGGCGACCCCGAAAAAGCGGACGCTTGCGGCAGCAGGCCGGATGGGCCTGACCACGGCGGTGTCGGCCTCGGTCACGGCCGCCCGGGCTCCCTCCCGCATCACAACCGCTCCGGAGCCCGACGTTCGTCAGGCCCCCGTCGCCGAAGGGACGGTCCCGGTGGACGGAGAGGCGGACGGTTCCAGGACGGCGGAGTTGGGACTCCGCAAGGAGTTCGTCTTCGGGCTCCACCTCCCGGACCGAAACTCGGCCCGGCTCGAGAGGCGGGTCATGGACACCGGGGCGCCGGACGGCACGGAGGGGGCCTTCCTGGGGTTCGTCCCGCGATGCGCGTCGGGCTGGGGGTCTCCGGCGGTCCGACAGCGCTGCCGGATCCCCTCACCCGGCACGGGCCTCCCCAGCTCCGGGCACGCCCCCCACGATTCACCAGGCCCGGGCGAGGTCCGGGTCGCGCCGGGCTCCACGGCTCCTCCCCGTCGTGGACGGATTTTGGTACTGTTCGGGGCTTTCCCTCCAACGACCATGACGAACCGGATGACGGCTCATGACGGGTGAACGCAAGATTCGGGTACTGGTGGCCAAGCCGGGGCTGGACGGTCACGACAGGGGTGCCAAGGTGATCGCATCCACCTTCCGGGACGCAGGCTTCGAGGTCATCTACACGGGGCTCCATCAGACCCCGGAGATGATCGTGGCGGCGGCGATCCAGGAGGATGTGGACGTGGTGGCCATGTCCATCCTATCGGGAGCCCACATGACCCTCTTCCCACGGGTCCGGGATCTCCTGGCTGAAGAGGGCGCCGACCATATTCTCCTCACCGGAGGTGGCATCGTCCCGGAGGAGGACGCCAAGGCCCTGGAAGCGAAGGGGATCGGTCGGTTGTTCGGCCCCGGGACTCCCACCAGCGAGGCTGTGGCCTACATCAAGGAGTGGTTCGAGACCCGAAGCGAGCGGGTCTGATGGCCGACGGGGAAACCCGGCTCGGCCGCCTCGCCGACGAACTCCGGGATCTGAGGGCGCGGCTGCGGAAGGGTGGCGGGGAGCGGCGCATCCAGCGTCAGCACGATCAGGGCAAGCTCACGGCGCGGGAGCGTATCGAGCAGCTCCTGGACCCCGGCGAGCCGTTCTTCGAGGTGGGAATGCTCGTGGCCCACGACCGCTACGACGGCCAGGCCCCGGCCGCAGGCGTGGTGACGGGGGTGGGACGGATTCACGGGCGGGAGGTGGTGGTGGTGGCCAACGACGCCACGGTCAAGGCCGGATCGTGGTGGCCCGAGACCATCACCAAGATCCTCCGGTCCCAGGAGATCGCCATGCGGTGCCGGATCCCCATCGTCTACCTTGTGGATTCGGCGGGCGTCAACCTGCCCTACCAAGGCGGTGTCTTTCCCGGTCAGTATGGCGCCGCACGGATCTTCTACTACAACTCGGTGATGCGCCGGTACCTTCGGATCCCGCAGCTGGCGGCGGTCATGGGTCCCTGCATCGCCGGAGGTGCATACCTGCCGGCCCTGAGCGACATGATCCTCATGGTGGAGGGGACCTCCTTCATGGGGTTGGGGGGGCCGAACCTGGTCAAGGGAGCCACCGGACAGGTGGTGGACGCGGAGGAGCTGGGAGGTGCCCGGGTCCATACCGAGAGAAGCGGGGTGGCCCATTATGCCGTTCCCGACGACGAGGCGTGCCTGACCAAGCTCCGGGAGCTGGTCCGGGAGCTCCCTCGGGAGACGCCTCCCCTCGAGATCGAAGATCCGTCGGCGCCGGCCCGACCTGCGGACGCGCTCTACTCCCTTCTTCCCGACGACCATCGCCAGCCCTACGACGCCCGAGCGGTCCTGGAGACGATCCTGGACGGGGAGGGCCTGGACGAATTCCAGGCCGGGCACGCCGGGGAGATGATCTGCGGCACGGGCTTCGTCCGGGGGATCCCGGTAGGGGTGATCGCGAATCACCGGGGGATGGTGAAGGACGACCGCTCCGGTCCGCCCCGCTTCGGGGGGATCGTCTACACCGAGAGTGCCCGCAAGATGGCCTACTTCATCGAGACGATGAATCGGCACCGGACCCCCATCCTCTTCGTCCAGGACGTCAGCGGGTTCATGGTGGGCCCCGACGCGGAACACTCGGGCATCATCCGGGCCGGTGCCGAGTTCGTGGAGGCCATGGCCACCGCCACGGTGCCGAAGCTGGTTCTCACCCTGAATCACGCGTCGGGGGCCGGCTACTACGCCATGGCGGGTCAGGGCTTCGACCCCGACTTCATCCTGAGCCTCCCGACGGGACGCATGGGGGTGATGGAGGGCGACAGCGCGGTGGTCGCTCTCTTCTCCGGCCAGCTGGACCGCTTGAAGGCCGAGGGGAAGGTGCCGGACGAGGACCTCACCACCCGGATGGACGAGGTGCGGGCCGAGTATGAGCGCCAACTGGACGCCCGCTTCGCCGGCGCCCGGGGATTCGTGGACGCGGTGGTTCTCCCGGAGGAGCTCCGGCCCGCCCTCGAGCTCCTCCTGCGAGCGTCGCTCCACAATCCGGGTCCCCACATCGGCGCCTTCCACCTTCCCGAGCACAACATCTCTTGAACCGCGGGATCGCTGCATGGCTGAACGAGACATGATTCGCATCGCCTCCGGGCAGGGCTTCTGGGGCGACGACCTGGACGCCCCGGTTCGACAGGTGGAAGGGGGTCCCATCGACTACCTGGTGATGGACTACCTCGCGGAAGTCACCATGTCCATCATGCAGAAGCAGCGCGCCCGGGATCCGGAGGCGGGGTACGCCCGGGACTTCATTCCCCTCATGGAGCGGATCTTTCCGGCCTGTGTGGAGGGAGGGGTCCGGGTCGTGACCAACGCCGGCGGCGTGAACCCCGAGGGGTGTGCGGAGGCCCTGATGGCCGCCGGGCGTGAGGCGGGTGTAGCGGGGCGGGCACGGGTGGGCCGGGTGGAGGGGGACGACATCCTCTCTCGCCTGGACGACCTCCTGGCCCAGGGCCATGATCTACTGAACATGGAGACGGACGAGCCCCTGGAGTCCATCCGGGACCGGGTCCAGAGCGCCAACGTCTACATCGGCGCGTCCCCCATCGTGGAGGCGTTGGCCCAGGGGGCCGACGTCATCGTCACCGGACGCTCCACCGACACGGCCCTGACCTATGCCCCGATGATCCACGAGTTCGGCTGGGCCGAAGACGACCTGGACCGGATCGCCGCCGGCGTCGTGGCCGGACACATCAACGAGTGCGGCGCCCAGAGCACCGGAGGAAACTGCCTCATCGACTGGTGGACCCTTCCGGATATGGCCCGGGTCGGCTTCCCCATCGTCGAGGCCCGCCCCGATGGGACGTTCACCGTGACGAAGCACCCGGGCACCGGCGGTCGCGTGGACCGGGGGACGGTGGCGGAACAGATCCTCTACGAGATGGGGGATCCCACCACCTACATCACCCCGGACGTGATCGCCGACTTCACCTCGATCCAGCTGGAGGAGGAGGGGCCCGACCGGGTCAGGGTGCAAGGGATCCGAGGGCGTCCCCGCACGGACTTCCTGAAGGTGAGCATCGCCTACGCCGACGGGTGGAAGGCCACCGGCTCCCTCACCTACGCCTGGCCCGACGCCGCCGCGAAGGCCCGGGCTGCCGGTGGCATTCTGCGGGAGCGGCTGGACCGCCTGGGCCTGCAATTCGATGCGGTCCGCACCGAGTTGGTGGGGTGGGATTCGACCCATGGGCCCCTGGTGGGCGAGCCGCCGGCGGATCTGCCGGAGGTGCAGCTCCGGGTGGGCGTACGGGGACAGGACCGGGCCGCGGTGGAGCGGTTCACCCGGGAGATCGCGCCGTTGGTCCTGACGGGCCCGCCCTCGGTGACGGGCTTCGCCGGGGGGCGCCCCCGTGTCCAGGAGATCATGGCCTTCTGGCCGGCCCTGATCCGTCGAGAGGCGGTGGAGCCCCACCTTCGCGTTCACGTTGAGGAGGTGTGAAGATGACCCGTGTCCCGCTCGTGCACCTGGCCCACGCCCGCTCCGGCGACAAGGGAGACACCGCCAACGTGGGGGTCATCGCCTACGACCCGGCGCACTTCGACCTCCTGAGGGAGCAACTCACCCCGGCTGCCGTGAAGGCCCACTTCGGAGAGATGGTGAAGGGGGAGGTGGAGCGCTTCGAGCTTCCGAACCTCCACGCGCTCAACTTCCTCCTCCATGGTGCGCTGGACGGTGGGGGGACCGTCTCTCTCATGAACGACGCGCAGGGGAAGGTCTTCAGCACGGCGCTCCTGAGGATGGAGGTGGAGGTGCCGGACGAGGTGGCCCGGTCCGTCGCCGGCAGAGGACGGCTTCCGGAGGGCTGGTCCTTCGACACGCCGGGAGAGGATGGGCATGACTGAAGACGTCCTGCGGGTGGAGGTGGCGGACGGCATCGCCACCCTGACACTGAACCGACCCGACAAGCGCAACGCCCTGAACGGAGAGCTCGTGGGCGCCCTCCACGACGCCCTGGGAGACCTGGCGGGTGACCCGGAGGTCCGGGTGATGGCGCTCCGCGGCGCCGGCTCTGACTTCTGCGCCGGGGCGGACCTGGCGGAGCTGGAGAAGATTGCCGGGATGGGCGCGGACGAGAGCCTGGCCGACGCCCAGCGTCTGGGCGACCTCTTCATCGCCCTCCGGACGCTCGACCGTCCGGTGGTGGCGGTGGTGCAGGGAAGAGCCCTGGCGGGCGGGGCCGGACTCGCCACGGCGTGCGACCTGGTGCTGGCCCGGGACGACGCGCGCTTCGGCTACCCCGAGGTGCACCTGGGATTCGTGCCCGCCATGGTCATGGCCATCCTCCGCCGTAAGATCGGTGAGGGACGCGCCTTCGAGCTGGTGGCCCGGGGGCGAAGGATCGACGCCGCGGAGGCTCGGGAGCTGGGGCTCGTGAACCAGGTGTTCCCGGCAGCCGATTTCGAAGCGGAGGTGTCGTCCTATCTTGGGGCCTTCACTGCCCTTCCCCCATCTGCCCTCTCCCTCACCAAGCGACTCCTCTACGGCCTCGACGGGATGTCCTTCGAGGAGGGCATCGCCCGAGGGGCCGAGCTCAACGCCGTGGCTCGTCTGACGCCGGCCTGCCGCGAGGGCGTACGGCGCTTCCTCGAGGGGCAGCGCTCGTCATGAGGATCCGGCGGAACGACTCTGGGCCCGGCCCGCACCTCGAATGGCGGGTCCGTCTCCTGGGCGGTGGGGCGATCCTGGCTCTGGCGGGAATCTGGGCGGATCTGCCCTGGCTCATCAACGGGGCCATCGCAATGCTGCTGATCGGCTTCGCCCTGCGGTTCATCGGCGGGGACGGCGACGAGGCGCCCGATGCCGACGAGGACGGGCCCTGGGACGGTGGGCACCACCGGGGTACGTAGCCCCCCGGTCCCCGCTACGTAGGGTGGGAGAGTACTATGGAGTCGGGTTGGACAGACACTCCCTTCGACTCCGCCGCTACGATGCGTCCCTTCCGATTCTTCCTCCCTCTCCTCGTTCTGGTCCTCGTCGCTCCCGCCGCGGCGCAGGGTCTCCAGGCACAACCAGTCCCGGGTCTCGAACCCGTGTCGGACACGAGCGTGGTGCAGGTCGTCGAGCTTCGAGACGGCTCGGTGCTGTATGGGCGCATCGAGGACGTGGGCCCGCCGGTGCGGGTCCGTCTCCGGGACGGGCAGGTGGTCGTCCTCGACCCCGCAAGCATCCGGGAGGTGCGTGTTCTCGAGGGTCGGATCGTGGCGGGAGAGGTGTGGGAGGCCGACTCGAATCCCAGCCGGCTCTTCTTCGCTCCCACGGCTCGGACCACGCCGGCGGGGACGGGCTACTTTGCGGTCTACGAGCTGGTGGTGCCCTTCCTCTCCTTCTCCATCACCGACCGGATCATGATCGCCGGGGGGACGCCGATCCTGGGCGGACTCGGGGACGAGCGCCCCTTCTACATCGCTCCCAAGATCCAGCTCGTCCGACGGGAGAACTTCCAGTTCGCCGCCGGCGCCTGGGTGATCGCCACGGGAGCCGACGACATCGATCTCCTGTCCCTCCTCTTCGGCGTGGCGACCTTCGGCAGCATCGACAACGCCGTCACGGTGGGGATGGGGTACGGGTTCGAGGGGAGCGACGTGGCCGACAACCCCGCGCTCGTCGGAGGATTCGAGACCCGCGTCACCCGTCGCATCAAGCTGGTCAGCGAAAACTGGTACCTTCCCGGCGAGGTGGGCTTCCTTTCCATCGGTCCGCGTTTCATGGGGTCCCGCCTGTCCGCCGACGTGGGCGTGGCGTACGCCGTGGGCGGTGACGACGGCTTCTTCTTTCCGGTGGTGAATTTCGTGTTCACCTGGTGACCCCGGGTCTGGGCACCCTGACTCCCGGGACGCCGGACCGCCCGTCGTTCGGATCGGGTCCCCCGTGCCCATCGACGCGCCCCGGCCTCGGGTGCATCCTGGGGCATGGATCCCGTGCACCAGGCTCTGGCCCGCTTCGGTCACAGCGCATTCCGGCCGGGCCAGGAGCCCCTGGTCCGAGCACTGTTGGCGGGCCGGGACGCCCTGGGTCTCCTCCCCACAGGTGGCGGCAAGAGCCTGACGTACCTCCTCCCCGCCGCGCTCCTGGAACGGACGCTCCTGGTGGTGAGCCCCCTGGTGGCGCTGATGGAGGACCAGCTGCGTCGGGCCCGGGAGGTGGGTCTCCGTGCCCAGGCCCTGACGGGGCGGGTCCCGGAGCTCCGGGTGCGGACCACGTTGGAGGCGGTCCGGACGGGGGCACTGGATCTCCTCTTCCTGGCGCCGGAGCGACTGGCGGGAAGGCGGGGCCGGGAGATCCTGGCGAGTGGATTCGGAGGGCTGGTGGTGGACGAAGCCCACTGTCTGATCCAGTGGGGTCACGACTTCCGTCCGGACTACCGTGTACTGGAGAGCCTCGGGCCGCGCCTGGATGTTCCGGTCCTGGCCCTCACGGCCACGGCCACGCCGTCGGTGCGGCGAGCCCTGACGAGGGATCTGGGGCTGCGACGACCGGTGGAGGTCCAGCGGAGCTTCGATCGACCGAACCTCACCTGGTCCGCCTGCCGGGTGGAGGACGAGGCGGATCGCTGGCGAAGACTGTGGGCGAGCCTCCGCCCGCTCCCGGGGCCGACGGTGGTCTACGCCGCCACCCGGGGCGGGGTGGAGGGGATCGCACGGGCGCTGGGCGCCCGGGGCCTCCGGGCCGAGGCCTATCACGCCGGGCTCCCCCAGGCTGTCCGTTCCCGGGCACAACGGTCCTTCCTGAGCGGAGCGGTGGATCTCCTCGTGGCCACCAACGCCTTCGGCATGGGGGTCGACAAGCCCGACATCCGGGCCGTCGTCCACTGGTCGCCCCCCGCCTCCCTGGAAGCCTACTATCAGGAGGCGGGTCGCGGCGGGCGGGACGGCCGACCTGCGCTGGGGCTCTGCCTCTGGCACCCGGGAGACCGGGGCCTCCTGTCCACCTGGGCCGACCAGTCCTATCCGTCCACATGGCGGTTGGGCCGGGTTGTGGGGGGCCTCCACCGGCGGAGTTGGCCCAGCTCGCCGGAGGAGTGGGATCGTCTGGCCTGGCGAAGTGGACTGGCCGGGTCGCGGGACGCGGGGGAGGCGCTGGAGCGGGTCCTGGCGCGACTCTGGGGCGGGACCCTCCCGCCCCGGCCCGGCTGGCCTCCCGCGGACGGTTGGAGGCAGGCGAGGCGGGCCCGCCGCGCCGCCCGGGCCCGTCTACGGGAGGTGTTCTCCTTGGTGCGTTCGCGGCGGAGACCCGGCGCTCCCTTTGTGGCGCTCCCGGCCCGGTCTATGTTAGGGGATACGAAAAAGCAGTCCTCCCCACCGGGTCCCGTCGGGACCCGTCGATCTCTTCATGCACCGATACTTCACGGAAGCGCACGACGCCCTTCGCACCCGCGTTCGGGAATTCGCCCTGGATGCCATCGTTCCCGTGGCTCGGGAGCTGGACGACCGGTCCGAATTCCCGTGGGAGAACGTCCGCGCCATGGGGGAGATGGGCCTCCTGGGTATCCCGGTCCCCCGGGAATACGGTGGGCAGGGGCTGGATTACACGAGCTACATCACGGTCGTGGAGGAACTGGCCCGATACGACGCCAGTCATTCCATCACCGTCTCCGCCCATACCACCTTGGGCAGCGGCCCGATCCTGGCCTTCGGGACCGAGGCCCAGAAGGAGCGCTACCTTCCCTCCCTGGCCACGGGAGCCGTGCTCGGCGGCTTCGGGCTGACGGAGCCCGATGCCGGGTCCGACGCCGGCGGAACCCGCACCCGGGCGGTGCGGGACGGTGACGGCTACCGTCTGAACGGCAGCAAGATCTTCATCACACACGCGGGAGTGGGGGAGGTCTTCACCGTCACCGCCGTAACGGATCCGGACCAGGGCGCCCGGGGCATCTCCTCCTTCATCGTCACGAAGCCCTCGGTGGACCGGGAGCGGATGGAGGCGGTGGGGATGGGTGCCAGGGGTGCCCTCGAGTACGTGGACGGCGTCCGATCGGGCAAGAAGGAGGACAAGATGGGCTGGCGGGCCTCCGACACCCGCGAGCTTCTGTTCGAGGATGCGTGGATTCCCGAGGAGAACCTCCTGGGGGACGAGGGCCGGGGCTTCATCAACTTCATGGAGACACTCGACGCGGGTCGCATCGGGATCGCCGGGCTCTCCCTCGGGCTCGCCCAGGGGGCGTTCGACGAGGCGGTCCGCTATACGGCGCAGCGGGAGCAGTTCGGGCGCCGCCTGTTCGACTTCCAGCAGGTGCAGTTCCGACTGTCGGAGATGGCAACCCAGCTCGAGGCCGGTCGACACCTGACGTATCACGCCGCCTGGCTCAAGGACCAGGGACAACCCTTCTCCAAGGAGGCGGCCATGGCCAAGCTGTTCTGCTCCGAACTCGCCATGGACGCGACCCTCGCAGCGATCCAGCTCATGGGGGCCGCCGGCTACAGCGACGAGTTTCCGGTGGAGCGCATGGCCCGGGACGCGAAGATCTGCGAGATCGGTGAAGGGACGAGCGAGGTGCAGAAGCTCGTGATCGCGCGTCATGTCCTGCGGGAGGCGATGGAGGCGGTAGGCTGATTCGGGAGCGAACCAGGCTCCAGTCATCATCCAGCGCGGCGTTGCACGGCCGGTCCGGCTCCGGGACATCGATCCAGGGGCGGGGCGGGGAGCAGGCGGGGCGCCGGATCGGGGCCGATTCAGACGAAATTGGAGTCACACGGATTGCGACGTGAAATTCTGGTGAGCGCCTCGCCCAGGGAGTCCTGGGTGGCGCTCCTCGAGGACCAACAGTTGGTGGAGGTCCTCTTCGACCGCCCGGACCAGGGGCGGCTGATCGGTGACATCTATCTGGGCCGGGTGGAAGCCGTCATTCCCGGGATCCAGGCGGCGTTCGTGGACATCGGCGCGGAGAAGGCCGGGTTCCTCCACGTCTCCGACCTCGTCTACGACGAAGAGGACGAGGACGACGAGGGCGGAAACGGGGGCGGGGGCCGGCGTCGGCGTCGGGACTACCCTCCGATCCAGGGCCAGCTGCAGAAGGGTCAGACGATCCTTGTCCAGGTCACCAAGGAGCCCATCGGCACGAAGGGACCCCGTCTGACGGCCCAGGTGTCCATGCCGGGCCGCTTCCTGGTCTACATCCCCTCCAGCTCGCATGTCGGCGTCAGTCGGAAGATCGACGACCGGGGGGAGCGGACGCGCCTCCGGACCATGGTTCGGGAGATCGTGCCGGAGGGGCAGGCGGGGGTCATCGTACGGACGGTGGGGGAGGAGGTGACCCGGGAGACGCTGGAGCGGGAGTACCAGCGCCTCCATGAGAACTGGAAGAAGATCGAGAAGAAGGCCCGGGCCGTGAAGCGAGCGCCGGCGCTGGTCCATGGGGAGGCCCAGCTCGTCTCCGGCGTGATCCGGGATCTGTTCAGCGACAAATTCGAGTCGCTGACCGTGGACTCGAAGGAGATCCACGAGGAGATCGGTCGGTACGTCTCCAACGTCGCCCCGGAGCTTCTGGACCGGATCAAGCTCTACGAGGACGAGCTTCCCCTCTTCGACAAGTACGGGGTGGAGCAAGGGATCCGCGAGGCCTTCGAGCGAAAGGTCGAGCTCCCCTCCGGTGGATACATCATCATCGAGCCCACCGAGGCGCTGGTCTCCATCGACGTGAATACGGGGCGCTACACGGGCAAGAAGGATCCGGAGCGCACCATCCTGAAGACCAATCTCGATGCCGCCCGGGAGGTGGCCCGCCAGCTGCGGCTCCGGGACGTGGGCGGGATCATCGTCGTGGACTTCATCGACATGGAGTCGCAGCAGAACCGCGACCGCGTACTCCACGAGCTCCGGAGCCATCTGGGGCGCGACCGGGCCCGGACCCGGGCCTTCGAAGTCTCGAATCTGGGTCTGGTGGAGATGACCCGTCAGCGCGTTCGCCCCTCCCTCTACCAGGCCCTCACCGAGTCCTGCGAGCACTGCGGCGGGAGCGGGCGGGTCTACGCACCGGCGACGGTTGTTCGGCGCATCGAGCGGTCCCTGGTCCGTGCCGGGGCCACCAAGGAAGAGCGCACCGTGGTGGTCCGCGTACACCCGGAGGTAGCGCTGCAGATCCTGGAGGAGGAGCCCCGCTTCCTGAAGCGGATGCGCCACTCCACCGGTCTGGAGCTCAAGCTCCGGGACGATCCGCTCCTGAGGGAGGACGAGTTCCGCCTGCTGTCGGGCCCCGCCGAGACGGACGTGACGGATCGGTACGCCATCCACTGAGTCGGCGCCATCGACCCTGCGACCCCTGCGGGGTTGACCTCGGGCACCGATTCGGTGACTTTTTCAGGCTCTGTGAAACGTGAAGACCCTGAGGACGATTCCCATGTTTGCGGTATTCCAGTCCGGCGGAAAGCAGTTCCGCGCCGAACCCGGCAGTCAGATCCGGATTCCCACCATCCAGGCGGAGCCCGGGGATTCCGTGACGTTCGATCGGGTCCTCCTCGCCTCCACCGATGACGAGGTGAAGGTCGGGGATCCCGTGGTGGAAGGTGCCTCGGTCAAGGCGGAGGTGGTCCGCCATGGACGCGACCGGAAGGTCATCGTCTTCAAGAGGAAGCGCCGGAAAGGATACCGGAAGAAGCAGGGTCACCGGCAGGGATTCACCGAAATTCGCGTAGAAGAGGTCCAGCTCTGACCTCCGGTCGGCGCTGAGATCCCAATTCAGGAGTCTTTTCATGGCTCATAAGAAAGGTGTCGGTTCCAGCCGGAACGGACGCGATTCCAACCCTCAGTACCTCGGGGTGAAGGCCTACGGAGGTGAGTTCGTCACCGCCGGAAGCATCATCGTCCGGCAGCGGGGAACCCGGTTCCATCCCGGTCGCAACGTCAAGCGGGGCGGGGACGACACGCTCTTCTCCCTGGTCGACGGCTACGTGAAGTTCGAGAACGTGTATCGCCGCAAGGCCATCTCGGTCTATCCCGAGGGCTGACGTTCATCTTCCGGCCTGACGGCCCGGCGCGGCCGGATCCTCGCCGGGGCGTCATTCCGTCGTTTCCTTGATGCAATCGCCGTGGGCCGCCATCTTGGCCCCGGCATTTCGGGGCGCCATCGTCACCGGCGTCGTACCGATCCCCCCATCCGATCGCCCGATCAGTAGGCGCAGCATAGGTGGTGTGCCTGGTTTCGGGAGAGTGGAGAGGAGGTCTACATAGATGAGTTCGGAATCAAAACCCCGGGGTTCAGCCCGGGGCTCCACCGGCTCCGACGGCTCCACGCCGTCTTCTCGCCACGGCTTCGTCCGTCGCACCGTTCGTTCCGCCGGAATCCTGGGAGGCGTCATGGTGGCCTCCTATTCCTTTACCAGCTCGACCGCCGTGCCCCCGCTGGACTTCGAGGTCGAGCCCCTGACGGCATCGCTTCCCCCTGAGGCTCTGATCCCCGACATCCCGGTTCGGGCACACGAGCGCGTCGACTACTGGATCGGGCGGTTCACCACGGACCAGCGTCCCACCTTCGAGATCTTCCTGACCCAGGAGGGCGCGTTCGGGGACCTGATCCGTGAGAAGTTGCGGGGTCGGGGGATGCCGTCTCGTCTCCTGTACATCGCCATGATCGAGTCGGGTCTTCGCCCGGCCGCCGTCTCCCAGGTCGAGGCGGTGGGGGTCTGGCAGTTCATGGATGCCACGGCGCACGCCGACGGACTCCGGATCGATCCGTGGGTCGACGAGCGGCGGGACCCGGTTCGGGCCACCGACGCCGCGTTGGCGTATCTGGATCGCCTTCACGATCGGTATCAGTCCTGGTATCTGGCGGCGTCCGCCTACAACGCCGGGCCCTCCCGCGTCGACCGGGCCCTCCGTCGCGCCGGTATCGGCATTCCGGCCTCCGACGAGGCATTCTGGGAAATTCGGCGGTTCCTGCCCTTCGAGACACGCGAGTACGTGCCCCGCATGCTGGCGGCAACCACACTGGCGGAGCAGCGGGGGGATCACGGGTTCGACGGCCTCGAGAGTCATCGGCCGTACGAGTTCGACCGTGTCTGGGTCCCCGGCGGCACCTCCCTCCGGGCCGTTGCCCGGAGCCTGGACGTGGACCACCGCGTGATCTGGGCCCTGAATCCGCATCTCGTACGAGGCCAGACGCCTCCCGGTGAGCTCTACCCCGTGCGGGTCCCGGTGGGTGACGCCTTCGACCTGGTGGCGTCCCTGGAGCGGCAGCCTCGGCGCATTGTACACATGGCGGACGACTGACCACACCGGAGGTGCCGTGAACAGCCGGTGGTCAGGTCCGAGAGCGGCTCTCCTCCCCGGCCTGTTCGCCCTCGTTCTGTGGCCGGTCGGGTCGCTGTGGGGTCAGGCCGCCACCGGAGCCGCCGGCACCGTGCTGGGCCGGGTGCTGGACGCCGAGACGGGCGCGCCCCAGGTGGGAGCCTTCGTCGCACTGCTGGACGCTTCCGAGCAGCGGAGCGCTGGGGCCCTCTCGGACGAGACCGGGCGGTTCGTCCTCCGTGTACCGGAACCAGGGCGCTATCGGCTCCGGGTGGAGGGGATGGGTCTCGAGAGCCTCCGATCCCCGGCCTTCGAGGTGGAAGCGGGAGGAGTCCAGGTCATGGATCTCCGAACCGAGGCCGCGGCCGTGAGACTCACGGGGCTGGAGGTCACAGGGACCGCGCGGTGCAGCCTGGATGAATCCGACGGCTCCGCCACCGTCCGGCTCTGGGATGAGGCCCGCAAGTCGCTGGAGGTGGCGGAGTGGGTGGACGATGTAGGGTACGTCTACCAGGTGACCCGCACCCGCAGGATTCTTGGTCCCGATGCGGAGCGGGTCTATGAGGAGGAGTCGAGTCGGGTCACCCTCACGGGTCGTGCAGCCTTCCTGAGTATCGACGCCGAGTCCCTCGTTCGGGACGGGTTCGTTCAGACGGACAGCGCAGGGACCTCGTATTACGGGCCGGATGCCTCGGTCCTGCTCTCGGACCTGTTCCTGTCGGCACACTGCTTCCAGGCGGTCCGGGAGGACGGGCGCCTCGGGCTCGCCTTCGAGCCGGGCCCGGATCGGGACGTGCCCGACATACGGGGCACCCTTTGGATTCGGGAGGAGGGCGGTCTGGACCGGCTCGAGTACCGATACACCGGCCTCCCCGGCGACATGGACT
>JARRPL010000015.1:0-22928 GCA_037382905.1 Gemmatimonadota bacterium
GGCTCCTTTGCCGTCCTCCAGGCGCTGCTTCAGGACGAAACCGGAGACCCACCCGTCGGGACGCCGGGGCCACCCCGCCTTTCGGTGATCCGGCATCCGGGGACCGGCGAGGTCGTGGACCACGCCCTCGTCACGGTCTTTCCCGCACCCGGTAGCTACACCGGAGAGGACGTGGTGGAGATCAGCGGACACGGGGGGGTCCTGGCACCGGCTCTACTCCTGGAAGCGGTGCTGGAGGCGGGCGCACGGCCGGCCGAGCCCGGGGAGTTCACCCGGCGGGCCTATCTGAACGGGAAGGTGGACCTGGTTCAGGCGGAGGCGATCCTCGACCTGGTGCAAGGTCGATCCCGGGCCCTCCACCGTACGGCGGTGCACCAGCTGGATCGAGGGTTGTCCCGACGGATTGGCGATCTGCGGGAGCGGGTGATCGGCCTGGAGGCCCTGCTGGCCCATCACCTGGACTTCCCGGATGAGGACGAGCCGCCTACCCCGGTGGGAGAGATCCGGGCCCGTGCCCGGGAGTTGGCCGAAGGCTTGCGAGCATTGGCTCGGACGGCACCGGAGGGGCGCCTGCTGCGGCAGGGCGCGCTGGTGGTCCTCGCGGGGCGTCCCAACGCCGGCAAGTCGAGCCTGTTCAACGCCCTGGTCGGGGAGGAGAGGACCCTGGTGACCGAGATTCCAGGGACGACCCGGGACGCGGTGGAGGTGGAGGTGTCCCTCGGTGGATACCCGTTCCGGCTGGTGGATACCGCCGGACTCCGGGATACGACGGAGGTCCTGGAGCGCATGGGCATGGAGGTGGCCGCCCGCTATCTGGAGTCGGCGGACCTGGTCCTCGTGTGCGTGGAGTCGGATCGACGGCCCGACGAGTTGGAGGAGCGATTCCTGGCGGGACTCGGTGCGCCCCGGGTGCTGGTGCGCACCAAGGGGGATCTGGCGAGGGACCCGGGGAGGAATGACGCGGGCGAGTCCCACGACGGTCTCCCGGACGACGGGTGCGCGCGGGGGAGCAAGGGTTCGCCGGAGGTTACCGTCTCGGTGACGACAGGCCAGGGTCTCGACGAGTTGCGGAAGCTGCTCCCCGCCATGGTCTTCCAGGGACTGGTGACGTCGGACGGGGCGGTTCCGGTCCTGACCCGGGAGCGGCAGGCCCGGGCGGTGGGCGCGGCGGAGAACGAGGTCCGGGCCTTCGAGGCGGCGCTGGCCGGAGGAGTACCGGCGGAGGTGGCGTCGGCGCACCTGAAGTCCGCGCTCAGCGAACTCGAGGCGGTGGTCGGGGTCGTGACGGGGGACGAGGTCCTGGATCGGGTCTTCCGGTCGTTCTGTATCGGCAAGTGAGGAGAGGGTGGTGACCACGTCGGCGAAGCGGTTCTTGATCCACGGGCGCGTGCAAGGCGTGGGGTTCCGTTGGTGGACCTCCAGGCAGGCGCGGCGTCTCGGGATCGAAGGCACGGTCCGAAACCGGGAGGACGGTACCGTGGAGGTGCAGGCCGTCGGGCCGCAGGACGCCATGGATTCGTTTGCCGCAGCCCTCGGAAACGGGCCTGCCCCGGCCCGGGTGGAGCGGGTGGAGGCGGAGTCCCTCGCCTCGCCCCCGAGGGTGGACGGCTTCCAGATCCTGGCCTGACGCCGGGGGTCCCGGATCATGAACTCGAGCTACGACGTCATCGTGGTGGGTGGCGGGCACGCAGGCGCCGAGGCTGCGTCTGCCTCCGCCCGCCTCGGGAGCCGGACCCTCCTGGTGACGCCCGACCTGGGACGGATCGGGCAGATGAGCTGCAACCCCGCCATCGGTGGGGTGGCGAAAGGGGTGGTGGCCCGGGAGGTGGATGCGCTGGGAGGCGTGATGGGGCGGGCTGCCGACGCCTCCCGGATCCACTTCCGCATGCTGAATCAGTCGAAGGGCCCGGCGGTCTGGGGCCCCCGGGCTCAGTGCGACCGGGCCCGCTATCCTCTGGCGGTTCGCCGGATCCTGGACGGTACGCCGGGACTCGATCTCTTCCAGGATCTGGTGACGGCGTTGGTGGTGGAAGGCGACCGGGTGGCGGGCGTGACGACCCGGGGAGGACTCACCTTCCGGGCGCCGGCGGTCGTGGTGACGGCGGGCACCTTCTTGCGGGGTCGGATCCACGTGGGAGGTCAGGCGGGCGTGGACGCCGGAAGGGCCGGGGAGGGGCCCTCCGTGGAGTTCGCCCAGGCGCTGGAAGACCGGGGGCTGGAGGTGGGGCGCTTCAAGACCGGGACACCACCCCGGATCGATGGTCGTTCGGTGGACTACTCCCGCCTCGAGCTGCAGGAGGGGGAGGGCGGAGACTTCCGCTTCTCGTTCTACCACCGGGAGCCCCTCCCTCCACAGCGGCCGTGCTGGATCGCCTGGACCGGTGACGCCCTGCGGCGGGTCGTGGAGGAAAACCTCGGGCGAAGCGCGCTCTACGGCGGTGCGATCTCGGGGCAGGGTCCGCGATATTGCCCCTCCATCGAGGACAAGATCGTTCGGTTCCCCCACGCCTCCCGGCACCAGGTCTTCCTCGAGCCGGAGGGTCTGGACACCACCGAGCTCTACGTGAACGGGCTCTCCACCTCGCTTCCCGCGGAGGTGCAGTTGTCGTTTCTCCGGACCATTCCCGGCCTGGAGGAAGTCCGGATGACGAAGGTGGGCTACGCCATCGAGTACGACTACTTCCCGCCCCACCAGCTTCGCCACACCCTGGAGGTCCGGGGGGTCCGGGGGCTGTTCTTCGCCGGCCAGATCTGCGGGACCACGGGCTACGAGGAGGCAGCGGGGCAGGGCATCCTCGCCGGGCTGAACGCGTCGCTCCAGGTTCAGGAGAGGGACCCTCTGGTTCTGGAACGGGATCAGGCCTATATCGGGGTCCTCGTGGACGACCTGGTGACGAAGGGGGTGGACGAGCCCTACCGCCTGTTCACCTCCAGGGCGGAGTACCGTCTGCTCCTCCGTCAGGACAATGCCGCCCGGCGCCTGGGTCCTCTGGCACGGGAGCTCGGTGCTCTGTCGCAGGAGCAGGAGGAGGCGTTGGCGAGCCGGCTGCGGCGAGAGGACGAGTTCCGCCGGTGGTTGGAACGCACCCCCGTATCTCCCACCCGGATCAACCCGGTGTTGAAGGAGGTCGGGTCCAGTCCGTTGGATCAGACCGTCCGGGCGGCAGAGGTGCTTCGCCGCCCCGAAGTCTCGCTGGATGTGGTGATGGCCGGAGCGGCGGGCGAACCGCCCCCGGCGGATCACGAGATTCTCGCCGCCGTGGAGGTCGAGGTGAAGTACGCGGGCTACGTGGCGCGGGAGCGGGAGCGGGCGGCCACTCTTCGAGCGCAGGCCGAGGTGAGGCTGCCGGAGGATGGGGTCTACGACGATTTCGTGACGCTGAGCCACGAGTCCCGGGAGAAGCTGACCCGGATCAAGCCCACATCGTTGGCGCAGGCGGGGCGAATCCCGGGCATCTCGCCGGCGGATCTGCAGAACCTGGTCATGGAGCTTCGTAAGCGACGCCGGGAAACCGAACAAAAACCGTAAGTCTGCCCCCGGTCCCGGGCCGGGAGGTGGCTGGGCGGGTTGAAGATGGCCGGGAATCCTCCGGGGATCGCTCTCGGAGCTGCGGCGGCACGAGGGGTCGAGGGATGGGGCCTCCCGACGGTAGGGTGGCGGTGCGCCGAGGCCGCGGGCGGATCAGGGTCTCGGGGGAGAGTCCCACGCCATAGGGTGGAGAAGGGCGTTGAAGAGGGTGCCGGAGGGGTCGTCGACGAGCCCCGGACGGCCGTTCCCCTGGATGGAGCGATCTCTGAACCCGGACCGGTCACGCCTTAAGGGCCCCTTGGCCGCTCCCGGGCGGGGCTCTCTGGGATTTCTCAGGCTCGGGAGAAACGTCGTTGCGGCACCCTTCGATGGATGGTCAACAGGGGTCGATGGACTCCTTTCGCATCGTCTTCCCGGGAATCTCCCGTGCAATCCACGACCCGCCTCCGTGCCCCGGCCTCCATCCGTCTGAGCGTCTGCCACCACCGCCTGGGGGCGCCGCACCACAGCGGATGCCCTGAATCCGGCGTTTGAGGCGGTCCGGCTCATCCTTTTGAGGGCACTTCGGATGTCCATGCCAGGGGATGGAGGGCTGAGCTGCACGATGGAGGTCCGGTGTGTTTCACGTGAAACAGGGCCGCCCATCCGCGTCCGGCGACAGGGATCACCGCATCGTCGGGAGGGATACCGTGGGAGTCCGTGCCCTCTGGGAGGGAGCCGAAGGGTCGAGCAGGGGTGTGGCCGGGAATGATTCGTAGGGCCGATTGATCGCTGTTTCACGTGAAACAGCCGGCACCGGCGTGATCACCGCAGCATCGGCATGGCGGCGACGCCGCCGACACATGGAATATTGAACCGTTCGTGACGTCCCACCGATGGCCGGGAGGCCGCGGAGGGTCGGTCCTCCTCGACGAAACGCCGGGGGTCATCCTGAATCGTTGTCCGGCCTTGAGGCCTGAAGGGCGCGCGGGTGCGTCAGGCGCGCGTCCGGACGGCGTCGGGGTGGAGGTGCCTTTCGGGGTTCGATCGCCGGCGGGAGGGCGCCCGCCGAGAGCGGCTCTCCCTGCCGGAAGCCGAGAGGCCACGGGGAATCCGGGCATCCAGGACCGGGGTCCGGCGTTGCCGTCTTACCCTGGGTGAGGATCCAACCTATATTTGCCGCCTCCAACGCAAACCCAGGGACCTTCATGTCCAAGATCATCGCCATCGCGAACCAGAAGGGTGGCGTCGGAAAGACCACCACGGCCATCAACCTCGGCGCGTCGCTGGCGGTGGCCGAGCGTCGTACGCTGGTGGTGGACATCGACCCCCAGGGGAATGCCACCTCGGGCCTCGGCGTCGAGAACCGGGACCAGCTCCCCAACGTGTACGACGTCCTGGTCAATCAGAGACCCGTCCGAGAGTGCCTTGTCCGCTCGGTCCACTTCGAGGGGCTGGATCTCCTGCCGTCCACCCGGAATCTGGTTGGCGCCGAGATCGAACTCGTGGAGACGGGAGAGCGGGAGCGGGTCCTTCGACGGGCGCTGAAGGAGATTCGCGGGGAGTACGACTTCATCCTCGTGGACTGTCCCCCCTCCCTGGGTCTCCTGACGCTCAACACCCTTACGGCCGCCGATTCGGTACTGATTCCGATCCAGTGCGAGTTCTACGCGCTGGAGGGACTGAGCCAGCTCCTGAACACGGTGCGTTTGGTGCAGAAGGGCCTCAATCCGGAGCTGGAGATCGAAGGCGTCCTCCTCACCATGTACGACAAGCGGCTGAACCTGTCGAAGCAGGTGGCGGAGGAGGCCCGGGAGTACTTTGGTTCGAAGGTCTACCGAACCCGGATCCCGCGGAACGTCCGGCTTGCCGAGGCACCATCGTTCGGGGAGCCCATCGTGCACTACGATGCCCTGTCGGCGGGCGCCCAGGGTTATCTGGCGCTGGCCAAGGAGATCGTGGCCGCAAACCAGATGGCGGCAGGGGGGGCTTCGTCCTCATGATGCGGAGGCAGCGATGAAGAAGGACCGTCTGGGCCGGGGTCTGGGGGCACTACTGGGGGAGTACATGACGGAGGAGGGAGGACCGCCGGACGGCGAGGTGGTCCGGATTCCCCTGGACGCCATCGTCCCGAACCCCTTGCAGCCCCGTCAGGAGTTCTCCGAAGACGAGCTCGGCGAGCTCATCGCCTCCATCCGGGAGAACGGACTGCTGCAGCCCCTCGTGGTGCGGCCCTCCCCCAGGGCGCCGAACCGCTTCGAGCTGGTTGCAGGGGAGCGACAATTCCGATCGCTCCAGGCGCTGGAGTGGGAAGAGGCGCCGGCCATGGTTCGGGAGGTGGACGACGAAACGCTCCTGGTCCTGGCGCTGGTGGAGAACCTGCAGCGTGAGGCCCTCAACCCGCTGGAAGAGGCGGAGGGTTTCCAATCCCTGGTGGACCGGTTCGCCCTCACGCAGGAGGAGGTGGCGAAGGCCGTCGGCAAGAGCCGGTCCGCGGTCGCTAACACGTTGCGGCTATTGGGTTTACCTCATTCAGTACGCCGTATGGTCGCAGGGGGGGAGTTGAGTGCGGGCCACGCTCGGGCCCTCCTCTCGCTGGAGGATCCGGTGCAGATCGCCACCCTGGCGAAGGAGGCGGCCCGGAAAGGGTGGTCGGTCCGGGAGACGGAGCGTCGGACACGCTCCCGCTCCAAGCGCGCGGTCGGAAGCGCCTCGAAAGGCCCGGCGTCCCGGGCTGTGTCCGATCCGGTGATCCGGGCGCTGGAGGAGTCGCTCCAGGAGCACCTGGCCACGAGGGTCGTGATTCGCGGCGGCCAGAAGAAGGGTAAAGGGGTGATCGAGATCCCCTTTCTCGGGAGTCAGGACTTCGAGCGCATCTTCGCCCTGATCACCGGCGAAGAAGCCTCGGACGTTCTGGGCTGACTTGTGGAGAATCCACCGGGAGTACAGTTCGTCATCGTCCCGGAGGACGGGCGCGACACCCTGTCGATCCGGCTGAGCCGACGGCGGCTACGGGTTGTGGTGGCCCTTCTCGTGGCGGGCGTGGGGGCCATCGCCCTGCTGGGGGGGAGTTGGTGGTACATGGCCGCGCAGGCGTCCCGGGTGCCGACGCTGGAGAGGGAGCTCGCGGATCTGCAGGACACCCGGGCCCAGGTCGTCTCCCTGGCGGCCCAGCTGGCGGAGCTGGAGGCGCGATACGTGCAGGTTCGGTCTTTGTTCGGTGTCGATACCGCTCGGGTCCTTCCTGAGATCTGGCGGCCGCCCGGCGAATCGGGACGGCCCTCCCCGGACGACCCCGAATCGTCTCTGCCCACCTCCTGGCCCCTGACCGAGGCGGGATTCGTCACCCAGGCCCTGTTGGAGGACGCCGGCGGTGAGCACCCCGGTCTGGACATCGCCATCGGGTCCCATTCCTACGTGCGGGCCGCGGGTGCCGGGACGGTCCAGGATGTGGAAGAAGATGCCGTCTACGGAAAATTCGTGACCGTCGATCACGGAGAGGGGTATGTTACCCTGTACGCACACGCCGCCGAGATTCTCGTGGAACCGGGGCAGCGCGTACGCCGGACCGATGTCATCGCACTCACCGGAACTAGCGGTCGGTCCACGGCACCACATTTGCACTTCGAAATCCGGCTCGACGGTGAGACGGTGGACCCACTGACGATGGTGGAGCCCCCCGGATGACCCCCAACCCCCAATCGAAGAGACCTCGACCCATGGCACGCGACCGCCACCCCCAGAGCGCCCCGTCCGACTCCGTCATCTCCATCATCGGCGCAGGGATGCAGGTGGTGGGAGACTGTACCACCGATGGTACCCTTCGCATCGAGGGGACCGTGGAAGGCACGGTGAAGGCCGGTAAGGCCGTCGTCGTGGGCAAGGACGGTCTGGTGGACGGCCAGGTGGAAACCCAGGACGCCGTGATCGGCGGCCGGATCACCGGTTCGCTGGTGGCGGCTTCCCGACTCGAGCTTCAGGCCACCGCGGTGGTGGATGGGGAGGTCCGGGCCCGCAGGATGCAGCTGGAGGAGGGTGCCATCCTCAATGGAAGCGTCACCATGGGGGACAACACCATGGCGGCGAAGCCGTCCCTTTCGGCCGAGCCGGGTGCCAAGGAGACTCGCAAGCCGAAGATCGTCGGGGACTCCTGAGCCCATCCGGCCCGCCGGCCCGGGCCCGCATTTCGTGACAGAGTTATCCACATCCGTGGGAAACCGGTGAAGAGCCTTGTCGCACAACGGTCATCCAGAATTTTCCACAGTCTGTGGATTGGGTGTGGAGAGGATTTCCAGGAGGTTTTCCACATGAGGTTCGCCAGGGGAATCGTGGGGTGGGGGCGCCCCGCATGATCACCCTTTCGGCCCTCGTGGAGTACGCGGACGGGCTGCTGGACATTCCGGCCCACCCGGACTACCGCACCGCCCTGAACGGGCTCCAGGTGGATGTTGCCGTCCCGCCGGCGGAAGCCGGGGTGCCGGTCCGGAAGCTGGGGGCCGCGGTGGATACCTCCCGGCCCGTCATCGACAGCGCGGTCCGGGAGGAGGTGGACCTGCTTCTGGTCCATCACGGGCTCTTCTGGGACGGACTCCGTCCCCTCACGGGCCGGCGCTTTCTACGTGTCGAGCCGCTGATCCGCAACCGGATGGGCCTGTATTCCGCGCACCTGCCCCTGGACGCGCACCCGGAGCTGGGGAACTGCATCCTGCTGGCCCGCGCGCTGGAGTTGAACGTAAAGGGCCGGTTCGGGGAGTACGAGGGCCGACCCATCGGCTTCTGGGGCACGCCACGGGAATGGGATCTGGCTGCCCTCGTCCGCCGGTTGGAAGAAGCGGTGCGGGGCCCCGTCCGGCTGTTGGAGGGCGCAGGAGATCAGCTCGCGAAGGTGGCGGTGGTCACCGGCGGTGGGGGGTCGTTCATCGAGGAGGCGGCCCGCCAGGGGATGGACGCCCTGGTGACGGGCGAGGGATCGCACCACACCTTCGTGGACGCCCGGGAGATGGGCGTGAACGTGCTCTACGGGGGCCACTACGCAACCGAGACCTTCGGCGTCAAGGCGCTGGCTGCGCACCTGGCGGACCGGTTCGCTCTGGAGTGGACCTTCCTGGACCACCCGTCGGGTCTCTGACGGCAGCAGCCCGGACGGCCCGTCGGCCGCTGCAGCACTTCCCGGGACTCAGCGCATGGCGTCCCGGGCCGCCTTGAACTCGCTCCCCTCGTTCCACTCGGGCCAGCTGTCGCTCTCGGCGATGTCCAGGATGATGGAACGGGCGAGTCTCCCCTGCTGAACGGCTCCTTCGGATACGAAGGTCTCGGAAAACTCGTCCGACGGCGCGTGATAGTGGACTGCCGTGTAGTCGGCCTGGATGGAGTCCCCCCATTCCGCGGGCCGTCCCTTGTATCGACGGCCATGCTCGATGTAGAGGGAGGGAACGCCGGCCAGGGCGAAGGGGAAGTGATCGCTCCGGAAGAAGAATCCCTTCTCCGGCTCCGCGTCGGGCATGATCGTCAGCTCCATCTCCGCGGCCCGGGCCTCGGCGTAGCGCCCCAGCTGACTCCGCTCGGCACCCTGGACGATGACATCCTCCGTCTCGCCCCAGAGGTTCGCGCCGTCGACGTTGATCTCTGCGACCGTGGAGGCCAGGGGAAAGAGGGGCGATTGGACGTACCAGGCGGCGCCCAGCAGGCCCTGCTCCTCTGCGGCGGTGGCCATGAAGAGCACGGATCGGGCCGGCGGCTCGTCCATGCCCGCCAGGGAGCGGGCCATCTCCATGAGGAGCGCGGTTCCCGAAGCGTTGTCGTACGCCCCGTTGTAGATGGAATCGCCATCGATGGCCTCGCCCATCCCGAAGTGATCGTAGTGGGAGGTCACCGTGATCACCTCCAGGGGGCGGGAGGAACCGCGGAGCAGGCCTACCACGTTGGCCGTCTCCACCTCCCGCACCGTGCTCTCCACCGCGGCGTCCACCCGCACGCCGGTGGGTACTGCCGTGAATCCCCTCCGCCCGGCTTCGGCCTTGAGCTCGGCGAAGTCCAGCCCCCCCGCGGCCAGAGCCGCCTCGGCCGTCTCCAGGGATACCCAACCCAGGAAGGGCACCGGCGGCGGACCGGCGGGGTCGGGCGGGAGAGCGAACTGCTCGCCCGACCATCCGCCCCGGACCACGCTCCAGGGGTACCCGGCGGGCTCGGTCTCGTGGACGATCAGCGCACCGGCCGCGCCCCGTCGGGCCGCCTCCTCGTACTTGTAGGTCCAGCGCCCGTAGTACGTCATGGCGGGTCCCCCGAAGAGGTCGGGCTCGTCATCCGGTGCCGGAGGGTCGTTCACCAGGATGAGAAGGACCTTTCCCCGGACCTCGGTGTCGCCGAAGTCGTCCCAATCATTCTCGGGCGACGAGATTCCATAGCCGGCAAAGACCAGCTCCGCCTCGACCTCCACGGGGTCTCCCGCCGGATCCCCGGCATTCAGCACGAACTCGTCCAGGTAGTCCGGCTCCACCGACCCCTCGTCCCCGTGGAACGAGAGCTCCACCGAAGGGGGCACGGAGGTGGTCCCGATCATGGGGACAGTCTGGAACCAGCTTCCGTCCACCGGCTGGAGTCCGGCGGCTTCGAACTGATCCGCGATGTACCGCGCGGCTCGCTCTCCTCCCGGCTGTCCCGGCCCTCGGCCCATGAAGTCGTCGGACGACAGGGTGCGTAGATCCTCCAGAATGCGGGCACCCGAGAGGGGAGGCGGAGTGGCGCCATCCCCGGACCGGTCCGAGCCTCCGCACCCCGCCAGCGCAACGGAGAGGAGGGCGAGAAGCAGAGGGAACACGGGCCGACGTCGCATCAGCGGAGCCTCCTGGGGCGTGGAATCCTGGATCGTGCCGAAGGGTATGGCGCCAGCGATGATGAGAAAAGGACGGGATTCCATCCCGGTGCCCGACTTCCGGGCCGACGGGACGCCCCACCCCTTCCGGTAAAGCGACGAAAGTCGATAGGATCCGGCGGCATCGCTCCTTCACCCACAGCCGCATCCCATGACCGAATCAAAGACCTGCCCCAGTTGCGGGGTGTCCTCCTCCGGGAATTTCTGCTCCTCGTGCGGCGCGGCCATGGTGGGCCGGCACTGTACCCAGTGTGGCACGGAACTGACGCCGGGGGCCCGCTTCTGCAACGAGTGCGGGGCGCCCGTGGGCGCCGCCCCACCCCCCACGCCGGAGCCGGTGATCCCCGCCACCGCACCCCCGCAGCCCGGCGCCGGGGCCCGGAGGAGTGGAGGGGGCGGGGCCCAGGGGACCGGAGAGCCGGCGTCCTCCAATCTCGGCTGGTGGGCTGCCGGGGCCATGATGGTCCTTCTCCTGACCATCCTGGCCCTCCCCATCCTCCGGCAGGAGCAACCCGCTGCCCCGATGCAGCCCGGAGGTGCGGCAGGAGGCGTACCCGCCGCCACCACCGACATCTCCAACATGAGCCCCATCGAGGCGGCCAACCGCCTCTACAACCGAGTGATGCAGGCGGCGTCGAACAACGATTCGGCCCAGGTGCAGATGTTCCTGCCCATGGCCATCGATGCCCACGAGATGGCCAAGCCTCTCTCGGCCGATGCCGCCTTCCACCTCTCCAGCCTCCAGCGGATGGGTCTCCGGAACGACGAGGCGCTGACTTCGGCGCAGGAGGCGCTGGAATCCGATCCCAACCACCTCCTCCTGCTCTATACCGGGGGTGAGGCGGCCAAGGCGCTGGGCCGGGACGACGTCGCCCGGGAGTACGCGGCCCGCATGCTGCAATTCTGGGACGAGGAGATGTCCTCGGGGAAGCAGGAGTACGACCTCCACTCCGGGATGATGGAGGACGTGCGGAACTTCGCCGAGGCCAACGCCGGGGACTCATGAGCGACGACATCCGGTCGGATCCGTGGCCACCCCGGCCGTCGGATGCCGCGACGCCCGATGGCCGACCCCTGGGAAGGGAGACGGAGGACGAGCGCTTCCTCACCAGCGGGCTTCGAAGGGGCTTCACCGGCGCGGAGGGCCATCTGGCCCAGGACTCCTGGCGCATCTTCCGGATCATGGGGGAGTTCGTGGAGGGGTTCGAGGCCCTGGCGGGCAGGGGGCCGTGCGTGTCGATCTTCGGCTCGGCCCGGGCCTGGGCCACGGACGAGGACTATCTGGCCTGTGTGGAGACGGCCCGACGGATCGGTGAGGCGGGTTTCGGGATCATCACCGGCGGCGGACCCGGCATCATGGAGGCGGCCAACCAGGGCGCGCGGGAGGCAGGGGTTCCCTCCATCGGCTGCAACATCGAGCTGCCCTTCGAGCAGGGGATGAACCACTTCGTGGATATCGGCGTGGATTTCCGGTACTTCTTCGTCCGGAAGACGATGTTCGTGAAGTATGCCGAGGCCTTCGTCATCTTCCCGGGCGGCTTCGGCACCATGGACGAGCTCTTCGAGTCCCTCACCCTGATCCAGACCGGGAAGATCCGCGACTTCCCGGTGGTCCTGTACGGCTCTTCCTACTGGGCCGGGCTGCTGGAGTGGATCAAGGGCACCATGCTTCCGGCGGGGAAGATCTCCGAGGACGACCTGGATCTTCTCTACATCACCGACGATCCCGCGGAGGTGGCCCGCCACATCGTCGAGCGCTACCGGGCACACAACCGCCTGGCCCCGTGATCCGGGATCCGCTGGTCCTCAGCGCCGTTGTCGCGGGGGTGACGGCGCTGGCGTTCTGGCTGGATCACCGCTTCCGGGCCCTTTCCCGTCTCGGCGCTTCGCTGCTGGCCATCGTCCTGGGCGCCCTTCTCTCCAACCTGGGCCTGGTGCCCGTGTCGTCGGTGGTCTACGACATGATCACCGGCCCGCTCACCTCCCTGGCCATCGCCTGGCTCCTGCTGTCCGTCAGCCTGTCCGACGTGAAGCGGGCGGGGCCGTCGATGCTGTCGGCGTATGGTCTCGCGGCGATAGGCACCGCCCTGGGGGCGTTCGTCGCGGCGATCCTCTTCGCCGGCGTCTTCGGAGACGACACCTGGAAACTCGCGGGTGTCATGACCGGGACGTACAGCGGCGGATCCCTCAACTTCGTCGCCGTGGGGCGACAGGTGGAGCTTCCGGACGCTCTCTTCGCCGGCGCAAACGCTGCCGATGCCCTGACCACGGCGTTGTGGATGGGGGCCACCCTCATGCTCCCGGTCTGGCTCGCCCGGTTCTATCCCACCGCCGCTCCGAAGGGCGGGATGGTGCCGGCGGCGGCACGCCAGGGAACCGGAGCGGCGCCAGCGACGGTGTCCGAGGCCGAGCCGGGAGCCGGGAAGGTGTCCAGGGGCGTGGAGCGAGAGCTGCCGAAGCCGGGGAAATACTCCTCGGCCAGTCCCGGTGACCCGGAGGGCGTGCCGCACCCCTTCTTCTTCCGGGAGGCCATCTCGACGCTGGACCTGGCGACGCTGGGCGCCCTGGGGGTCGGGCTCCTGATGGTCTCCGCCTTCCTCGGCGAGCTCCTCCCGGCCATCCCTTCGATCCTGTGGCTGACCACCCTGGCCCTGGTGGTGGGCAACCTGCCGGGCCTCACCATCCCCCGGGGCGGCTTCCAGCTCGGCACCCTGACGCTTCACTTCTTCTTCGTCGTGATCGGGATCTTCTCGCGAATCAGCGAGATCATGGCGGTGGGGTTCGAGATCTTCTGGCTGACGCTGGTCGTCGTGGGAGTCCACGGCGTGGTGGTGTATGGAGGGGGTCGCCTGGCACGCCTCGATCCCGGGACCCTGAGCGTCGCTTCCCAGGCGGCGGTGGGGGGGCCCTCCAGCGCGCTGGCGGTGGCGGTGGCACGGGAATGGACGCCTTTGGTGCTGCCCGGGGTGGCGGTGGGACTCCTGGGGTATGCCGTCGGCAACTACCTGGGTCTCGGGGTGGCCGGGCTTGTTCGAACCCTCGGAATTGGACTATGATACCTCGCTCCAAGGTTTGCTGAACGAGCGTTCTGGAATCGCGGCTGCCGCCTTGGCGGCCATTTTTTTCATCGGACACCGGTGGGGTCCACGGTGACGGATACGGCGACGGAGGCCCCGCGCGGCTACGCGCCCGCGGGCAAGGACACGGGGCTGGTGAAGCCCAAGGGCACGTCGAAGATTCGTGCCCACGAGGGTCTCGACACCATCGAGATCCGGTCCCGGAAGCCGGGGTGGCTCAAGGTCCGCTCTCCCGGCGGGGAGAACTACCTGCACCTCAAGAAGCTGATGCGCAGCCAGTCGCTGCACACGGTGTGTGAGGAGGCGGGCTGCCCGAACATCGGAGAGTGCTGGGAGGCGGGTACCGCCACCTTCATGATCCTTGGGGATGTGTGCACGCGGGCCTGCAAATATTGCGGCGTCGCCCACGGCATGCCCACGGAGCTGGACCTGGACGAGCCCCGGCGGGTGGCGGACACCTGTGCCGCCATGGCACTCGAGCACGTGGTCATCACCAGCGTGAACCGGGACGAGCTTCCCGACGGCGGGGCCGGGATCTATGCCCGGACCCTTCGAGAGATCCGGCGGCGGCTGCCGGATTGCTCCGTGGAGGTGCTGATCCCCGACTTCAAGGGAGACGAGGACGCCCTGGCGACGGTCCTGGAGGCTCGACCCTCCATCCTTGGGCACAACCTGGAGACGGTGGAGCGGCTTCACCCCGACGTGAGGCCCGGAGGACGGTACTGGCGCTCCATCTCGTTCCTGGGCGCATCCAAGAAGATCGCGCCCGACATCCTCACGAAGACCGGGATCATCCTGGGGATGGGCGAGGAAGCGCCGGAGATCCGCCAGGCCATGGCGGACCTGCGGGAGGCGTCGGTGGACATCCTGACGCTGGGCCAGTACCTCCGGCCGTCTCCGCAGCACATCCCGGTTGCCCGTTGGGTAACGCCGGAGGAGTTCGCCGAATGGAAGCGCGTCGGCGAGGACGAGTACGGCTTCCGCCACGTGGAGTCGGGGCCGCTGGTCCGGTCCAGCTACCACGCGAAGGAGCAGGCCCGGGAGGTGGTGGCGGGAGCGCCCGGGAGGATCCAGGACGTCATGGAGGCGGATGTCCCGGCCCCGGCCGAGATCCTTCCCGTCCAGAACCTGGTCCAGTTGGAAGTGGGTCGACCCGGAACACGGGAGTGACGACGATGGCGACGGAGACCGAGACCGCCGTGGGCGGCGAGGACGGAGGAGGCGCCGCCGGTGCCGAGGGCGAGGACCGGGGCGAGCTCTACGGAGTCGCGCCGGAGCGCGCCCTGGAGATCCTGGGCCGGATGCTCCTTTTCCGACGGTTCGAGGAGAAGGCGGAGGAAGCATACGCCATCGGGAAGATCGGGGGGTTCTGCCACCTGCATATCGGTCAGGAGGGCGCCGCGGCCGGGACCATCTTGCCGCTTCGCGAGGACGACTATGTCATCAGCGCCTACCGGGAGCATACCCAGGCGCTGGCCAAGGGCGTGGAGCCTCGTCGTGTGATGGCGGAGCTCTTCGGGCGTGCCGAGGGGACCTCCGGCGGGAAGGGCGGGTCCATGCACATCTTCGACAGCGACCGACGCTTCATGGGCGGACACGGGATCGTCGGTGCTCAGGTTCCACTGGCAGCGGGAATGGGCTGGGCGATCCACTACCGGGACGGGGACCAGGTCGTGGTCTGCTTCATGGGTGACGCGGCGGTCAATCAGGGGGCCTTCCACGAAGCCATGAACATGTCGGCCATCTGGAATCTCCCGGTGATCTACGTGGTGGAAAACAACGCCTACGGGATGGGCACCGCCTTCAGCCGAGTGTCCCGCACGGAGATCCACGAAAAGTCCAGCGCCTACGGCATCCCGTCCCACGTGATCAACGGTCAGGACGTCCTGGAGACCTACTCGCGCTTCCAGGAACTCATCGAAGGGGTGCGGAGCGACGCCGGTCCCCAGTTCGTGGATCTTCATACCTACCGCTTCAAGGGTCACTCCATGTCGGACCCGGTATCGGGCACCTACCGATCCAAGGAGGAGGTGGAGGGCAAGGTGGAGGAGGCGGATCCCATCCGGCTGCTCGCCGAGCGGTTGAAGGCGGCGGGCCACCTGGACCAGGAATCGCTGGAGGCGCTGGACGAAGAGGCGCGCCAGACCTGCCAGGAGGCCTTCGATTTCGCCGATCAGGCTCCCGACCCCGATCCGGATGTGCTCTACCGGAACGTCTACGCCGAGATCAACGAGCACGGTCGCCTGTTCTTCGACAACCGGGATCGCCCGGACTTCGCCCGCTGACCCCCTGGTTTACGAGACATGGCCGAGATCACCTACCGGGAGGCGCTGAACCAGGCCCTCCGTGAAGAGATGGACCGGGACGACTCCGTCTTCCTCATGGGAGAGGAGGTGGCGGAATACGATGGGGCCTACAAGGTCTCGAAGGGACTCCTGGATCGCTTTGGCGAGAAGCGGGTGGTGGATTCGCCCATCAGCGAGCTGGGCTTCGCCGGGCTCGGAGTGGGGGCCGCCATGGTAGGCCTCCGGCCGGTCATCGAGTTCATGACCTTCAACTTCTCCATCCTGGCGCTGGACCAGGTCATCAATTCGGCGGCCAAGCTCCACTACATGTCCGAGGGGCAGATCAGCTGCCCCATCGTCTTCCGGGGCCCCACCGGCGCCGCGCTCCAGCTCTCGGCGCAGCACTCCCAGGCGTGTGAGACCTATTATGTGCACGCGCCTGGGGTGAAGGTGGTGACGCCGGCCACGCCTGCGGACGCCAAGGGACTCCTCAAGGCGGCCATCCGGGACGAGGATCCGGTGGCGTTCATGGAGGGGGAGCTTCTCTACAACTTCAAGGGTGAGGTTCCGGAGGACGACGACTTCGTGATCCCCCTGGGCGTCGCGGACGTGAAGCGCCACGGCGAGGACGTGACCATCCTCACCCACGGGAAGATGGTGCACGTCGCTCTTCAGGCGGCGCAGAAGCTCGAGAAGGACGGTGTGGACGCAGAGGTGGTCGATCTCCGGTCTCTCCGGCCCCTCGACATGGAGGCGATCCTCGCCTCGGTGAAGAAGACGAACCGCGCGGTCTACCTCGAGGAGGGGTGGTCCTACGTGGGGATCGGAGCGCAGATCGTGAGTCTCATCCAGGAAGAGGCCTTCGATTTCCTCGATGCCCCGCTCCTTCGGTGTATGCAGGCCGATGTGCCGATGCCGTACGCCAAGAAGCTCGAGCAGCTGGCGAAGCCATCCGCGGCCCACGTCGTGGACGCTTGCAACCGCGTGCTCTACCGCAGCTGACCATAATCAGAGTTCTGGTTCTAATCTCAGGGACCCCGTCATGATCACCAAGGTTCACATGGAGGCCCTCTCGCCCACGATGGAGGAGGGGCAGATCGTCCGCTGGTTGAAGTCCGAGGGGGACGACGTCGCCAACGGCGACATCCTTGCGGAGATCGAGACGGACAAGGCCACCATGGAGCTGGTGGCACGGGGAGACGGGGTGCTGCGGGTGGTCATGCTTCCGGAGGGCGGCACGGCGGAGGTGGGAAAGGTGATCGCCGTGATCGCCGACGCTGACGAGGACGTCTCGGAGTTCGAGACCCAGGCCGAGGGTGGGGGGAAATCCGAGAGCGAAGGTTCGGACGCGGAGGAGGAAGCTCCCGGCGTGGACGATCCGGACGCCGCGGCCGAATCCGGGTCCTCGGCCACGGACGGCACCAGCGCCACGGAAGGGTCCACCGGGGCCGAGGCCACCGGCGGCCGGATCAAGGCCTCCCCCCTGGCCCGTCGACTGGCGGAGGAGGCGGGGCTGGACCTGGGAAGCATATCGGGTTCCGGGCCCGGGGGGCGGGTGGTGAAGCGCGACGTGGAGGAGGCTCGGGAGGCCCCCGCCGCCGACGCGTCTTCCGGGCCGGCCTCTCCGGAAGCGAGCGCTCCGGGCCAGGGCCGCAGGCCCGCCACGCCCCCACCCACCCCCTGGTCGGATGCCGGGGCCCAGGAGGGGTACGAGGAGATCAAGGTCTCCCAGATGCGGAAGACCATCGCCCGTCGTCTCACCGAGTCCCTCTCCCCGGTCCCCCACTTCTTCCTGACGGTGGAGGTGGATATGGGTCGGGTGCTCGAGGCCCGCAAGGCGGTGAACGCCGCGGTGGAGGCGCAGGGGGACCGGATCTCGGTCAACGACTTCATCATCAAGGCGACGGCGGCGGCGCTCCGAAGGCACCCCGAGTGCAACGCCGCATGGCACGGAGACGTCATCCACCGTTTCCAGCACGTTCATGTAGGGGTCGCGGTGGCCGTCGAGGACGGGCTCATCACGCCCGTGATCAAGCACGCCGACCGGAAAGGACTGGTGCAGATCTCCCGGGAGGTGAAGGAGCTTGCGGGCCGGGCTCGCGAGAAGAAGCTGCAGCCCGACGAGTACACGGGATCGACCTTCTCCATCTCCAACCTGGGGATGTTCGGAATCCGGGAGTTCACCGCCATCATCAACCCCCCGGAGGCGGGGATCCTGGCCATCGGTGAGACGAAGGAGATCCCCGTGGCTCAGGAGGGCGAGGTCGTGGTCCGTCCGCGGATGCGGGTCACCATGAGCTGCGACCATCGGGTGATCGACGGAGCCACGGGCGCCCGATTCATGGCGACACTCCGGTCCATGCTCGAGGAGCCCACGGCCATCCTGATCTGAGTCGGGGCCGAGGAGAGACCGGCGGTCTAGAATCCCCCTCCTCCCCCGCCTCCGAAGCCTCCTCCGCTGAACCCGCCCCCTCCGGAGAATCCCGAACTCCCTGAGCTGGATCGGGGTGCCGTCGTCATGGCCGATCCCGTGTCTCGGCTCAGGTCGCTCATATGGGCGGCCAGAATCGAGGGGCGGAAGCTGCCCCCGGACCAGCGGCCGGCGTACCACTCCGGGGGTTCGGTGTAGAGGTCGTCGAACGCCTCGGCCCAGCGCTTCTCGACCCCGAGGGCCATGGCGTAGGGGAGGAGTGCCTCGAATTGTTCGGGGCTCGTGATCATGCGTCGGAATCGATCCTTGTCCACCTTCTCCAGGAACTCCTGGAGCCCCAGCACCTCCTCCAGCTTCCTCACCCCGCTCCGGGTCCGGGCCGACATGAAGGCTCCGAAGCCCAGGACCGCGAGCCCCGAGAGCACCGCCGCGGCCACAGCGGCCAGCGGGCTGAAGCCGAAGCGATTCGCGGCACCCAGAAGGAGGGGAATGCCGAGGGCACCCCCCACGACCCCGGCGCCCACGTACCGGCCCACGACCTTGTCCGGACGCCGGAGATAGAACCCGTGGCCCACCAGGGCGTCGAACAGGGCGCTCCGGATGCCCGGCAGTTCACGGTAGAACTCATTCTCCAGTTCATCGGTGGTGACCCGCGCCTCGCCGTCCGCGAAGAGTCCCTGGAGGATCTTCTGCTCGTGGGCCTCCAACTCCTGCCATTCCCCTTCGCCCCGGAGCTTCACGAAGGCGAACCGTTCATTTCCGAGAAATCGGCCGATGCGCCCCACCTCCTCCTCCTCGATCCGGAGGTAGCCCCGGATGGCGAGATCCACCACCGTTGCGGTGACGTCCCGGATGTCCGGACGGTTGTCCACCAACGTCCCGGCCTCGCCGGGGGTGAGTCCATCCGGGGGGGCGTACCGGGGTGCGACGGCCCCGAGCTCCGGGTCCTTTCCCCGGGCCTTCCAATGGCGCCACATCCCCACCAGGACGAGCAGGGGCAGGACGAGCACGCCGTTGGCCCGCGCGAAGTCCAGACCCTTCTCCACCCGGGTGGGCCGGTGCACGACCCCCCGGTCCCACCCCACGACGATGGTCAGACCACGACGAAACCCCAGTGGCTCCGACGTCCGGAACTCCAGGCTGTTGCCCGACTGGAGGGGCTCCGTCCCCTCTTCGGTGGCGCCGTACCCGCCCACGAACGATCGGGTACGAACGCCCCTCGCGCCCTCTGGAAGAACCACCCGGGCCGACGCGGGCCCCAGGGGAACATCCCAGTCCAGCCCGGTGACGTTCCAGTAGAGCTCGTCGTGGGTCTCGAAGAAGCGCAGACCGTCCGTCACCCGGTACCGGATCTCCACGGTCCGGCTGACGTTCCGGGCGTCGGGCACCCAGATGCGGAACTCCACCTCTCCCCCTCCCCGGGACTCCTCCACCCGGAGATCGGTCCCGTCGGCCAGCGTCGCCGACTCGAGTTCCAGCCCGAGCCGGTAGTCGAACCCTCGGCCATCGTCGTAGCGGACCGGGATGTTCCGAAGCACACCGTTCCAACTGCCGCTGAAGCGGAAGCGGATGCGTTCCAGGACGTGAAGGGTCCCGGACGGCGTGACCGTGAGCTCGGCGTCGAACCGTTCCACCTCCAGGGACCGCTCCTGGCCGTCGGCGGCCCGGGGGAGGGCCAGACAGAGAAGGACGAGGGCCAGTCGCACGAGGGCCCCCATCCGAACGCCCGTCGCCTCAGCTCGCACCGCCGAAGTCCACCCTGGGTACTCCCGTCTCACCCTCCTCCGCCTGGAAGAACTCGCGCTGTCTGAAGCCGAAGCTCCGGGCCACGACGTTGGTGGGGACCTGCTGGACCTTGGTGTTGTAGTCCCGGACGACGGCGTTGTAGTACCGCCGCGAGTTCTGAATGGCCTCCTCCAGCTCCGAGAGCCGGCCCTGAAGGTCCTGGAATCCCGGAGCGGCCTTGAGCTCCGGGTAGTTCTCCGCCAGGGCGAAGAGGGACTTCAGGGCGCCGGTGAGGGCCCCCTCCGCCCGCCCGGCCTCCCCGGGGGTGTGTACTGCCATCGCCCGGTTCCTGGCGGTGATCACCGCCTCCAGCGTCTCCTTCTCATGGCTGGCATACCCCTTCACCGTCTCCACCAGATTCGGGACGAGGTCGTAGCGTCGCTTGAGCTGCACGTCGATGTCGGCCCAGGCTCCCTCCGCCTTCTCCCGTTCCTTCACAAGACTGTTGTACATCACCACGCCTCCAACGACCAGCGCGGCCAGAACGGCGATCTCCCATCCCATGACGCCTACCTCCGTGTTCGGACTGTCGGCAGTTCGTTTCGACCCGGGCGTCGAGCCAGGCACTCACGTCGAGCCTCACAGGCCAATACCGATCCGGCACCGGCGATCTTCACTCCGCGAGGCTCGGAAAGGGTGAAGCATACACGCCACCCGGCTCCCGTGCAGCTTCGGGGAGGGGGTCGCATGGCACCCTCCCCGCCGTCCTGACACCTTCCGGGATGGCTTCCCCCGTGACCGCTGGCAGAATCCTGCAGCTGGCCTGGCCCATCGTCCTGGCGAACTCTGCCGTCCCCCTGCTGGGACTGGTGGATACGGCCGTCATCGGCAACACCGGGAGGGTCGAGGACCTGGGGGGAATCAGTCTCGGTGCCCTCGTCTTCAACTTCGTCTTCTGGGGATTCGGCTTCCTGCGCATGGGCACCACGGGCTTCACGGCCCAGGCCGCCGGCCGGGACGACTCGGCGGAGGTCCGGGCGGTCTTCGCTCGAGCTTTGTTGATGGCCGGAGGGTTGGGGGTGCTCCTGCTGATCGTTCAGGTGCCCCTGGCCCGGGGTGCCCTCGCCCTTCTGGGTGCGAGCAGCGAGGTGGAGGCCCTGACTCGTGACTACTTCGACATCCGCATCTGGGCCGCACCGGCCAGCCTGGGCCTCTTCTCGGTCATGGGCTCCCTGGTGGGGCTGGGCCGGACCCGACAGGTCCTGCTGCTCCAGTTCCTTCTCAACGGGTTGAACGCTGGTCTGGACGTCCTCCTTGCCGGCGTCCTGGACCTGGGCGTGCAGGGAATCGCCCTGGGAACGGCGGTGGCGGAGTGGATCACCTTCCTGGCGGCCCTGGCAGTCCTGGCTCGCGTCTTCCGGCGGGAGCGTACCGACCGGGAGCCCTGGTGGCCCCTGGAGCGGATTCGGGACCGGGCCAGGGGACGGGCCATGCTCGTCGCCAATGGAGACATCCTGGTCCGGACCCTCTTCCTCCTCCTCGGATTCGCCTGGTTCACCAACCAGGGGGCGCTCTTCGGCGACGATATCCTGGCGGCGAACCACGTCCTGCTCCAGCTGGTGAGTCTCAGCGCCTATCTCCTCGACGGGTACGCACACGCCACGGAGATCCTGGTGGGCCGGGCGGTCGGGTCGGGCGCCTCGGAGGCCTTCGACCGTGCCGTCCGACTGTCCACGGGTCTGTCGGCGGCCAGCGCCGTGGTGCTGGCGATCCTGGTTCTCCTGGGCGGCCCGACGCTGATCCGCATCCTGACGGATCTGGCACCCGTTCGGGCCATCGCCACGGACTACCTTCCCTGGACCGCGACCTACATCCTCGTCTCGTTCGCCGCATTCCAGCTGGACGGGATCTTCATCGGTGCCACCGGGACGCCGGAGATGCGAAACGCCAGCATCGTATCGTTCTTCGGATTCCTGATCCTCTCCCTAGCCCTCGTCCCTGTGGCGGGAAACACGGGCCTGTGGATCGCCTTCGTCCTCTTCGTCCTCCTGCGGGCGGTCGCCCTGGGGGTGCGATTGCCGTCGGTGCGGCGAGCCCGGTTCACCGGTGGGTCCGTCGGCGGGGCGTAGGCCGACCCACCGGCAGCCCCAAGTGGGTGGCCACGGGGGTTTACCCTCCCGCTGGCCCGCTTCTACCTTCCGGGGTCGCCTGAAGCCGGGCGTCCGGGTCACCCACGACACGGGTCGTCCAACGAGGGATTTCCGGCGGATCCGTTCTCCGGTCCGCCTCCACCGCGCCGCTGGTCCGGCGCACTGAACACCGAGGTGCATCTTGGCGGATAAGACGAGCTTCGACCTCATCGTCATCGGCAGCGGGCCGGGAGGATACGTGGCGGCCATCCGAGCCGCGCAGCTCGGCATGGAGGTGGCCTGCGTCGAGACCGACGAGCTCGGTGGCGTCTGCCTCAACATCGGCTGTATCCCCACGAAGGCCATGCTCTCCAGCGCCCTCCTCGTGAACGAGATGAGGGACGGGGAGAAGCACGGGATCCACGCATCGGAGATGAGCTTCGACCTGGGGCCGGCCCAGGAGAGGTCCCGTGGCGTGGCTGCGCAGATGGCCAAGGGAATCGGGTTCCTCTTCCGGAAGAACAAGGTGACCCACCTGCAGGGGTACGGTCGCCTCCAGGGGGAGGGGAAGGTCGAGGTGGAGGACGCGGACGGCGAGAAGACCGTCTATCAGGCGAAGAACGTCATCGTGGCCACCGGCTCCCGCCCTCGAGACCTCCCGGTCCTCAAGATCGACGAGGAGCGGATCTGGTCGTCCACCGGAGCCCTCATGCAGAAGCAGGCGCCCGAATCCCTCTTCATCGTCGGTGCCGGCGCCATCGGCATGGAGTTCGCCGACGTCTACTCCGCCTACGGCACCAAGGTGACTCTCGTGGAGGCCCTCGACCGGATTCTTCCGCTGGAGGATGCGGAGGTGTCGAAGTTCATGGAGCGGACCTACAAGAAGCGGGGCATCGATATCC
>JARRPL010000016.1:0-59784 GCA_037382905.1 Gemmatimonadota bacterium
TGGCAGGACCCGGACTTCGACGCGAGCCAGCACGCCTTCTACTACGTGCGGGTGCTTCAGATTCCGACGCCCCGCTGGTCCACCTACGATGCGGTGGCCCTGGGGCAGGCACCCCGGGACGACCTCCCCGTCGCGATCCAGGAGCGGGCCTGGACGAGCCCGATCTGGTACACGCCGGGGGGGTGAGCCTGGGGGAGCGACTTCGATCTGAAGAGGCGTGGCGCGCCGTCTCTCTGACCGATGGGGGGAGGTGAGGCTCCTGGCCGGCTGCGGCGAACTTCGACGGGGCGAAGACGCCAGGCTGCGGCGGCCAAGGGCCGCCTACCTTCACGTCTTCGAGGCCTCGGCGATGCTCCGGACCGAGGCATCCAGCGTGCGGTTGAAGTCCTCGTCGCTCTGTCGTGCTGTGAGCCCCTCCAGGAGCGCCCGGGAGAAGCTGGCGATCATCCCGTGATTCCGGGCCAGGAGCTCGTTCGCCTCGTCCCGGGAGTACCCGCCGGAGAGGGCGACCACCCGAAGGACCCGGGGATGGGCGATGACCTCGTCGTAGTGCCCGTCCACGCTCGGGAGGGTGAGCTTCAGCATGACCCGGCCCTCTCCCTCCATGGCGTTCAAACCTTCGAGGTCGACGATGGCCCCGATCCCCTCCTCGTCGGCCCGGAGGATGACCGAGCGCATCTTGGTGCCGAACACCCCGGCGTCCACCGCCCGATCGAGGAGACCGTCCAGCCTGGTGAGGGGCTTCATGAGGCGCACTCCGTGCTCCTCCGGCGCCAGGCCCTGATCCACCTTGAGGAAGGGCACGATCCCCTTGTCCTCCCACAAATAGCGGGCCGTGGACTTGCCGTTCACCTGCCGGGCCATGGTGTTCTCGAAGAGGATGGCGCCCAGGATCCGGTCGCCGTCGAAGGCCGGGCTGGTCATGATCCGGGTCCGCATCTGGTGGACCCGGTCGAACATCTCGTCGTCCCCCGAATACTCGTCCTCCGCGACGCCATATGCCTTCAGCGCCCCCGGCGTGCTCCCGCCGCTCTGGTCCAGGGCGGCGATGAATCCGTCTGCGGTCTCCATCTTCTGGAGCATCTGCTGGGCATCCATGCGGGCCTCCTCCGTCGGCTGAATCCTAGGTCTGCGCCAGGAACCGGCTTCCACCGGAGCCGGCGGTCGAGAGGCCGCGACTTCGCGCGGCGCTCCCCTCGTCTCGCCGGATCACTCACACCGGTGGGCGCTTCGAAGCGTATCGTACGGTAGGGCTTCGCAGGCGGTGCTGACAGCCCCCGCCCGGGCCGGCCACCCCCGCCGTGCCCTCTGCATGCTCCTGCGTTCTGCCTCTATCGCGGCCCCGTTCGACATCCGGTGGGGCGCTTCGGGCCCCGAGCAGCTCACCGGCACCAGGACTTCCCCATCCCGTCCGACTCGGTCTGGGCCGGCGGGACGATTGCCTACAAGCAGGCTGGATGGCTGCACGTCATCGATGTGCGGGTCCTTCTCACCGCCGGGGACGCATGGGTGCGGGCCGGAGGGCAGGCCCCCGCCCGCCGGTGGGTGACCCGGGCGCCTGCCGGTGAGATCGACCCACTCTACGCGTTGAGACGAGGGTCGCCCGCGAAGGCCAGCGTCATGGAGCCGACGAACCGGAGGGCCAGGGTGGCCCGGGGAAGGACCTCACGGGGCGCCGTCCTCGCCCGGGAGGACGTATCCGACCCCACCGACGGTCCGGACCAGCGGGGGGTCTCCCCCGGCCCTGAGCTTCTGCCGGAGGTTGGCCAGATGGACGTCCACCACGTTGCTCACGCGATCGAAGCTCAGGTCCAGACCTTCTCCAGGAGCTTGCTCCGGCAGGCGATCCTCGACCATCCGTGCCCGCACGCGCTCGGCTCGCACGGTTGAGCGGAAGGAGAGGCCCTGAGCGATGCCGCCGGGAGTCGTGGGACACGGGGTCGGCTGGTGGGATGCAGCACCGCATTCCAGCTCCGTGTACGTTGAAACGGCGTACGATCCGCACGACGCGCCGTGGCCCCCCCGGGTCCGGCACCGGCGGGAGCGCGACCTCGGGACCGGCCCACCGCTCTCGAGGATGGCGGACCGTGGAAGCCCTCGAGGCCGAGCGTCCAACTCCGAGGCACGATTGCTACGCCCCGACGAGGTGTTCCCCGACTCGCACCTGAGTATTCTCGAAGAGGAGACCGAATGATGCCCGATTGGCTCGTAACCGACGTGAGTGGGGCAGGTATCGCCGTCCTCAGCGCTGCAGGCATCTACCTGGCGGTCATCCTCTTCACACGGGTGGCCGGCCTCCGGAGTTTCTCCAAGATGAGCTCGTTCGACTTCGCCATGACGGTGGCGATCGGGTCCATCATGGCGTCCACCGTGTTGTCCCGTGACACGTCGCTCCTGGTGGGGGTCGTGGGCCTGGCGGCTCTCTTCGGACTCCAGGACCTGGTGGCGAGGCTCCGTGTCCTCCTCCCGGCCTTCGGCGGAATGGTGGACAATCGCCCCGTCCTTCTCATGAAGGACGGCCACATGCTGGAGCAGGCCATGAAGGAAGCCGAGGTCACCCGGGGTGATCTCCTGGCGAAACTCCGGGAGGCCAACGTCCTGGATCTCGCCCACGCCCGGGCGGTGATCCTGGAGACGACCGGAGACATCTCGGTCCTCCACGGCCCACCCGACCAGGGAACCCTGGACGAAACGCTCCTGGAAGGAGTGCGCGGCGCGTAGACTACTCTCCCTGCCCCAGCGAGTAGCCCCGCTCCCCGTCGAAGGTGTAGAGGTGCTCGGTCTTGATCACGTCCAGCTTCACGAAGTGCATGGCCGACAACAGGTCCAGGACGTCGTCGAAGCTGGCCTCCTTCTGGTCGAGGGGGACGAAGCGGCAGCGCCAGTGATCGGTGTGGAAGGTCTCCGGGAGCCCGTCGGGGTACACCTTCACCCCGCGGTTGGTGATCATCTTGAGCTTCCAGTCCGAGGCTGCGGCGGCGGCCTCCAACATCCCACCGATGACGTCGGCGTTCCGGTCCCGACCGTCCCAATCCACGAAGACGTCGATCCCCACCAGCCGCTTGAGCTTTCGGGGTACCGGCCTGGGCTCCACCCGGATGCCCCCGGTGGAGCCGGTGCCGTACTTCGCCCGGGGTAGGGTCTCGGGCATCTGGCCCAGGCGGGCGATGACCGCATCCGTGAAGCCCGCCGTGCCCACCCGCTCCGTGGAGTGCCCCTCACGGTAGATGTCCCCGGTGTGGATCCCGTCCTCCAGCGTCCGCAGCCAGGCGTTGGCGATCTTCGAAGCGTGCTCCGGAAGGCCGAGATGAACGAGCATCTGGATCGCCCCGAGGATCAACCCCGAGGGATTGGCCACGCCCTGTCCCGCCAGGTCGGGGGCCGAGCCGTGGACCGCCTCGAACATGGCCTGATTGAGGCCCACGTTCGCCGAGCCGCCGAGACCCACCGACCCCGTGATCTGGGAGGCCACGTCGGAGAGGATGTCCCCGTAGAGATTCAGGGTCACGATGACGTCGAAGTCGCCGGGCGTGGTGGCCAGCCGTGCCGTGCCGATATCGATGATGTGGTGATCCGACTCGATGTCGGGGTATTCGGCGGACACCTCCCGGAAGACCTGATGGAAGAGTCCGTCCGCGTGCTTCATGATGTTGTCCTTCGTCATGCAGCTCACCTTCTTGCGGCCGTAGGCCCGGGCGTACTCGAAGGCATACCGGATGATGCGCTCGGAGCCGGGGCGGGTGATGAGCTTGAGGGACTGGACGACCTCGGTGGTCTGCTGATGCTCGATCCCGGCGTACAGGTCCTCCTCGTTCTCCCGGACGATCACGAGATCCATGTCCGGGAAGGGCGATTCGACGAAGGGGTGATAGGTCTTCGAAGGCCGCACGTTGGCGAACAGATTGAGGGACTTCCGGATGGTGACGTTGAGGGACTTGTAGCCACCGCCCTGGGGCGTGGTGATGGGCGCCTTCAGGAACACCGGATTCCCCCGGATGACGCTCCAGGCCTCCTCGGGGATCCCGCTGGTGTGACCCGCCCGGTAGGCCTGCTCCCCGATCTCGACGTGCTGATATTCCAGCGGAGCGCCGGCGGCGTCGAGGATGCGGAGGGTGGCGTCCATGATCTCGGGGCCGATGCCGTCGCCTCGGGCGACGGTGATGCGGTGCTTTGAGTCGCTCATGATGGGGGTCGAATCTGAAAAGGGAGGGCAGAAGCAGGGTTGCGGACGCCGGGGCCCCAGGGCCGCCGGCGCCGACCGGTGGAAGGTAACGACGGAGATGCGCCTTGGGGCAGACGGCGCCGCTGCGTCACCTCGGTCCCGACTGACCTCCCGGGTCCGGCGTTCCGGTGGTATCCGGGGGCATCGTCCCACGCATGGGTCCGCGCCGGCCTCCTCCGGGTGGCCCCATCCCGTGACCCCCTCCCCTCATCGCCCCCGGGCCCATGACCACGGCGGAATCCGCCAGCGTCCAGATGTAGGCCGCGGCGGCGGTGAGCACGTCCTCCGTCAGGGGGAGGGCGTCCATGAGCCCGAACCGCTCCAGGGCCCGCGGGGGCAGGAGGGAGGCCTCGGCGGACGGAGCCGGGACATAGGTTCGGACGTGTTCGGCGAAGGCCTCGAAGGTGTCCAGCTCCCGTCGGAGATGGGCCGACACGTGCCGCATCGGCGGGGCGGAGTCGGGGGGCGGGTCCAGGCTGTGGCAGCCGGCGCAGACCAGCTCGAAGACCTGGGCCCCCCGGGCGACGTCCTCCGGGTCGGGTCCCACGACCTGGGTCAGGAGGATGGGGGGCAGCAGGACCGCGAGGGGACCCACGGCAAAGAGGGCGCGCATGGCAGTCTCCCACCGGGGTCGGACACCGGCTCAGGTGCGGCGTCACCGCACCCCGGATCATCCTGACCCTAGAGACTCGTACGGCGGGGATCTGTCGGTGGGAAGCGGTCGCCGTGTGTGGGGAAGTCCCCGCGGGGCCGACGCCGCACCGTGGCCCACCGGACCCGGCGGCCCTACACTCACCGTCCTTGGAGCCCATACCCTGCCAGAACCCATGACCTCCTCCCGCGCCGCTGCCGCCACCCGATCCCGCTCCGGGGGTGCCGTTTCCCGCCGGGCCCTTCTTCTGACGGGGCTTGTGGCCCTCGTGGTGGGCTGCAACGACCAGGAATCGGGTGCCGTCCCTGGCGGATCGGACGGATCCGGGGGGACGGAGGACCCTGCCCAGGTACTTTCCGGGGGTGCGCCGGTCTCCATCGACGACGCCGTGGCCCGGGGGTGGCTCCTCCCGGCGGATGCCACCCTGGAGACCATCAACGATCTCCCCCGGGACCCGGAGACGGAGGAGCTCGACTCGGATGCCTATACCGCCGAGCAGATTCGCCGGGGATACCGGATCTTCCGGAACACCACGGAGCTGGCCGCCGAATTCTCCGGGAACGACATGGATTGCTCCAGCTGCCACCTGAACGGAGGGCAGAAGGTGAAGGCCCTCCCTCTGGTGGGGGTCTCGGGTCTCTTTCCCCAGTATCGAAACCGGGACGCGGCGCTGGTGAGCCTGGAGGAGCGGATCCGGGGATGCTTCATCCGCTCCATGAACGGCACGGCCCCGCCCTTCGACCACCCGGTGACCCTGGCGCTGTCGGCCTACATCCACTGGCTGTCGGAGGGGGTCCCCACCGGCTTCAGCCCGGCGTGGAGGGGGCTGAACGGGATTCCCGAGGCGGCCCGGATCCCGGTGGACGAGCTCGACCTGACGCGGGGAGAGGCGCTTTACGAGGAGGAGTGCGCCCCCTGCCACGGCCTCGACGGTGTGGGGTTCAACCTCGGAGGTCTGGCAGAGCCCGCGCCCCTCTGGGGGGAGGGGTCCTGGAACGACGGGGCGGGTGCCGCGCGGATCTGGCGTCTGGCCGGGTTCATCCGATACGCGATGCCGTTGACGGCGCCTGGGAGCCTCTCGGACGAGGAGGCCCAGCACGTCTCGGCCTGGATCAACAGCCACGACCGCCCCGCCTTCCCCTCCAAGGCCACCGACTTTCCCGCCGGTGGGCGCCCGGCGGACGCGGTCTACGACACCCTGGTCTTCCCCGTCCACCCGCTGAAGGCACGGCGAGCCGGAGACCCGTCACGGCCCTGAGTGGCACGTTTCATGATTTCTTCACCGTTGCAGACCGGAGCTTCCGGACCCTGCCGGACCACCTGGGTGTCGCCGGAAGACGGCGTCAGGACGGGGGATCATGAACGACACAAGAACGAAGGCGGATCGCAGCTCCGTTGCGCTCCTGCATCAGCTTGGTACGACCGGGCGACGGCCTCTGGCGCTCGCGGGTTTCGGGGCTGCGCTCATTGCCTGGACCTTTCTCGCGCCGATTCCCGAGGCCGACGCCGCTGAAGACGTCCAGGGCGTCGCAGCCGGGGTCGTTACGAGGCGATGATCCTCCGCAAGCTGGAAGAGCGGCGGCTCCCCCGGGACCTGATCTACCTCGCCTGGATCGAGTCGGGGTTCCTCCCCACCGTGGAATCCCACGCCGGGGCGGTGGGGCTGTGGCAGTTCATGCCCGAGACCGCCCGGTGGCTCGGTCTTCGGGTGGATGCCGTGGTGGACGAGCGGCGGGATCCGGTGAAGAGCACCGACGCCGCCCTCACCTTCCTGAGCGGGCTCTACCGGCGCTACGGCTCCTGGCACCTGGCCATGGCGGCGTACAACGGGGGGCCCACCCGTGTGAGCCGGATCGTACGGCAGCACGCCCGGGGTCCCTGGGGCCACGAGTCCCTCTACTGGCAGGTCCTGGAGTATCTGCCCACCGAGACCGCCCACTACGTGCCGCGGCTTCTGGCCGTCCGCAGCCTGGCGACGGAGCGCTTCCGGGAGGCGCCCCGCTTCGTTCCGGACGCGCCGTACGAGTACGACGTGGTCTGGGTCTCCCGGCCCCTGACCTTCACCGAGCTCTCCCGGCTCAGCGGGCTCTCGGTGGAGGAACTCCGGGAGCTGAATCCCCATCTTGTGGCGGAGCGCATCCCCCGGGGGCTGGAGCCGCACCCCCTCCGGGTTCCCGTCGGCACCGCGACCCGCGTCGCCGGGACGCTGGTCCGGCCCCGCCCCGCCTTCGCCCAGGCCGACGACTGATCCCGTCCCACCCGGGACGGGTCAGAGCCAGTGCTCGGGCATCCCGTTGGCGATGAGGCCCCCGAGATGGAAGGCCTGGACCCCCACGTCCCGAGCGATCTCCTCCGTGAAGGGGGACAGGCGGAAGCTCCGAACGATGACCAGGGCCTCCGGATACCGCTTCCGGGCCATCAGGGCGGCCTGGAGGTTGGTCCCGTCGCGGCCCGACCCCAGGATGATCACGGGCTGTCGCCGATCCGAGTCGATGATCTCGCCGATCCGGGTCCAGATCTCGGGGTCCACGATGTCCCCGTCCAGGATCGACGGTTCGTACCCCTCCTTGAAGCCCGGGACCTCACTGAAGGTGCGGACGTGGGCCTGGGCGTGTTCGTCCACGATGACGACCCGGCCGAAGCTCCCGGCGGCGTGCTCCTGGAGTTGGCGCAGGACCGTCTGGCCGAAGCGCCCGAACCCCGCCAGCACCACCAGGTCGTCTCCCGGAGTGTCCCGGAACCGGGCCAGAAGGTGGTCCTCCACGAGCCTCATGGCGGCGAACTCGTGGCCGTTGAAGATCTCGGCGTCCCGAGCCACCCGGGACCCCGCCGTCTCCCGCATGAATCCCAGGTTGGATACGTGCACCACCAGTCGGCCCGCCAGCGAGGGAGCCCGAGTGAGGACCTTGGCCGCCGCATCCAGGTTGGCGAAGTCGTCGCCGGTGAGGAGGAGCACCCGGTGGGCCCGCTCCAGACCCAGCCCGCCCAGGATCTCGTCGTGGGTCATGTCACCGATGACGACGGTGGCCTGATACGAATCCCTGAGTTCGCCCAGGGAGGGGTGATTGGGATCCTGCTCCACCACGATCACCGGCCGGTTCCGATCCCGCTCCCGGAGCTTGCGGACGTAGACCATGGTGAGGCGTCCGGCCCCGCCCAGGACCACATGTCCCTCCAGCCCCCGGACCCGTAGAGCCAGGGGATTCACCAGCCGGACCGCCGCCTCGATCAGGGCCGACGCGGTGATGACCGGGGCGCCGAAGTAGGCGATCCACAACAGAGCCCGGGCGGGGGCGGGTCCACCCGAGGGCGTCCCCAGGTCCAGCCCTCCCAGGACGAAGAGTCCCAGGACGTAGTAGGCCTTGCCCAGATTCCCGGTCCCGGACAGGTCCCGCTCGCTGACCTCCGCCCCCAGGAGAAGCCCCGTCAGCCCGGCGATGCAGATGAGGAGGAAGGCCACGCCCCTCCAGACGAAGGGCCGCCAGAAGGCACGACGGCCCCGGGGGCCGGAAGAGCCGGAGAATGAATCCACGGGGGAGGGCGCCGCACCGGGGTCGGGGGGATGGACGGGTCCTTCCAACCTAACTCGGTCGGGGGCGTGGACGACCTTCGGGCGTTCTCAGACCACCTCGCGGCGGTCCGCCGGGAGCATGAGGTCCTCCAGGAAGAATGCGGAAAGCTCGGCCCGCCCGGAGAGATTCCCCTTTCTGTAGACGGCGGCGGCGTGCTGCCGGACGGTCTGGGCGCTCCGGTCGGTGTGCCCGGCGATGGCCTTGTGGCTGTATCCCTTCAGGAGGAGCAGCGCCACCTCTCGTTCCGCCGGGGTCAGCCCCCATTCGTCGAACTGGCTGTTTATGGCCTCCCCCAGACCTTCCAAAGCCCGCCGGGCGCTGCTCCGCCAGGCATCCCGCTCCTCCTTCCGGGCTTCGAGGGATTCCCGGAGCTCCGAGACGGCCCGGGAGCTCCGCCACCACCCGAGCCACAGGGTGGTCGTCATGAGGAGGGCTCCCGCGATCATGAGGGTCTCGAAGATCACGTGGAAGCTGAGCCAGCTCTCGGGCTGATCCAGGATCAGGTCCACGACCCCGCCGACGATGATGGCCCCCAGGGCGACGAACAGGACGATGCGCAACCAGCGGTCGTTCTCGAGATCCATAAGGCATCCAACATCTGTAGGACATCCCGGCGGGCCGGGCTTTTCGGGCTGGTGACGAACGTCTGTGCGATACCCCGCCCGGGCCTTCCGGGTCAACCTTTCCGACACGTACCGGATCACCAGGACACGAGGAGGAACCATGTTGCCCGACCCCCTGCATCCCGCTGTCGTCCATCTCCCCATGGCCCTGGCTGTGCTCCTGCCCGTGGCCGCCGTCGTCGGCCTCTGGGCGACCCGTCGGGGTAGCCGGGTCGCCTACGCCTGGGGCGTACCGTTGGCACTTGCGGTCGTCCTCACCGGGAGCGCCTGGGTGGCTCTCCAGACCGGCGAGGGGGAGGAGGAGCGGGTGGAGGCCGTGGTCTCCGAGGCGGCCATCCACGATCACGAACAGGCTGCGGAGCGCTTTCTGGTCCTGGCCGGTGTGGTGACGCTGATCGGCGCCGCCGGGCTCCTGGGCGGGACCCTCGGTTCTGCGGCCCGCATCCTCACCACCGCCGGTGCCGTCGCGGTTCTGGCGGCGGGCGTGGACGTGGGCTCGAAGGGCGGTGACCTGGTCTATGTCCACGGCGCCGCCTCTGCCTACGCCTCCGACGCGTCGACGGCTGCCCTGGGTTCGAGTGAACGCGACGAGCACGGCGAGCGGGACGGCCGATGACTGCGGCGAATCCCCCGCATCCTCGGAAGCGCATGTGGAGGCCCGGCGGTCTCCGGCGGCATCCCACCGAAGGTGCGGGATCGACCCGTGAAAGCTGGAATTCTTAACAATCCGTCGGCAGGGTGTGTCTGCCACAGAAAGGGCGGTGACGATGCATTGGATGTTCTTGGTGGCGGCGCTGCAATCCACGCCTGACACGCTGGCGATCTCGGCTTCGGAGGCGCTGCTTCGGGCCGTGGAGCAGTCCCCGGCGGCAGAGGCGGCCAGACTCGAGGCGGAATCCGCGGCGCTCGAGGCCCAGCAGGCGGAGGCGTGGTCCAATCCGGCGTTCTCGGTGGCGGTGGAGAACGTGGGCAGCTCCGAGGAGTTCACCGGGATCTCCGGGGTCGAGGGGCTCGAAGGACAGGCCCTCCTGTCCATGCCCCTGGCACTCGGCGGTGACCGTGGAAGCCGGATCCGGTACGCCAGAGCCTTGGCCGCTCAGGCCCGGGCCGGGGCAGCGGTCGCCCGCGCCGACCGGGCCCTCTCGGCGGCGGACGTGATCGCTGCCGCCGTCCGGGATCGATCCCTCGTGGAGACCGCCCGGGAAGAGCTCCGGACGCTGGAGCAGCTGGCCGATGCCCTGGCGCTCCAGGAACAGGAGGGCCGAGCCTCCCGGGGCGACGCCGCCCGGGCGGATCTGGCCCGGGGCCAGGCGGCCACCCGGCTGGCCCGGCGCCTCGCCGCCGAGGCCGCCAGCAGCGAAGCCCTGAGCCGGATCCTGAATCTGCCTCCGGCCACCGCAGTGGAGGTGACGCTGGGCGCCTGCACGGCACCGGCGCCTGTGCCGGGCTCCGGCGACGCCGGTGTGCCGGCCTCCGACTCCTTCCCGGACCTCCTTCAGGCCCGGGCCCGGGTGGACGCGGCCCAGGCGGGCATCGATCAGGCGCTGGCCCGGCGGGTGCCGAACCTCGAGCCCCAGGTGGGGATGCGGCGAACCGGTGGGAATACGGGACTCTACCTGGGTGTGGCCACGGCCCTTCCCCTGTTCGATTACGGCAACCGGGGGGTGGATGCGGCCCGGGCGAGCGAGGCGGCGGCGAACCGTCTCCGACAGGACGTGGTCCGGCGCCTCGCCGCCGAACGGAGCGCGGCCCGCCGAAGCGAGGCGGCGCTGGCGGCGGCGGGGCTGGGATTCTCGGAGGACTGGCGGCGCAATCTGGAGGTTGCCGTCTCCGCCGCCGAGGCCCGGTTCGAGTTGGGCGAAGGGACATTATACGAGCTTCTCGACAATCGGCGGGCCCGGCTGGCCGCCTTGGAGGACTATTGGCAATGGCAGGCGGAGTGGTGGATGGCTCGGGCTCGATCGGCGCGCCTCGAGGGGGCTCCCCTGGAGGCATACGCACCCTGTTCCTTCCCGGAGCCCGGGAGCCCGGAGCCGGAGGACGGACCGTGAGGACCATCGGACGGCATGTCATCGAGACCCGGCCCGCCCACCGCGGGCCTCGCCGCCTTGCCTGGATGGCCGCGACGGCAATCCTGTCGCTGGCGGCGTGTCAGACCCAGGAGGTGCCTCCCGAGCCCGCCGCCCGTGCCCCGGACGGGGTGGTCGTCCTCTCGGACGCCCAGGTGGAGGCCTCGCAGATCACCACCACGACCGTGTCGCTGGGGCCGGTCCGCACCTCGGTCCGTGTTCCGGGGACGGTGGATTCGCCGGACACGGCACGAGCGTCGGTGGGGTCGGTGGTGGAGGGACGGGTGGTGCGGGTCCTGGTCCTCCCCGGGGACCGCGTGACGGCGGGACAGCCCCTGGTGGAAATCCATTCCCACGAGGTGTCCGACGCCCAGCGCAACCTGACGGCGGCCGAGGCCCGTCTCTCCTACCAGGACAATGCCGTCACCCGGGGTCGCCGGCTGTACGAGTCGGGTGCCATCTCCCTGGAGGAGCTGCAGCGGCGCGAGGCGGACCATCGGGAGGCCCGGGCCGACGTCCTCCAGGCCCGGGAGATGATGGAGCACCTCCATGCGACGCCCACCGGGGAGTCGGCTGCCGAGGCACCCCGTGCCGGCACCGTCTTCCAGGTTCACGTCTCGACGGGAGAGGCGGTGCTCCCCGGGGCGCCTCTGGTGGAGCTGGGTTCCACCGACGTCCTCTGGGTCACGGCGTTCGTCCCGGAGAACACGGCCGCCTCCCTGTCTCCGGGGGACGAGGTGCCGGTGAGCTTCCGCTCCCGCCCGGGAGAGGTGGCCCGGGCCCGGTTGGTGCGGATGAGCGACTGGGTCGATCCGGCGAATCGGTCCGTGGAGGCCCGCTTCGAGCTCGAGCGGATCCCTGCGGGGATCCGGCCCGGCAGCTTCGCCACCGTGGACGTGTCGACACAGGCCGACGTGTCGGGGGCCGAGCTTCCTGAGGAAGCCGTGGTCCGTTTCGGGGACGGCGACGCCGTCTTCGTGGTGGACGGACCCGGGAGATACCGCCGCGTGGCGGTGGGGGCGGAGCCGATCCGGGAGGGCCGGGTGGCGGTCACCGGGCTCGAAGAAGGGGTCGAGGTCGTGGTCCAGGGCGCCTACTTCCTGAAGGCGGCCTCCGAGCTGGTGCCGGAAGAGGGAGGCGAGGCATGATCCAGCGATTGATCGAATTCGCCCTCCGGCAACGGCTGTTCATCGCCGGAGGGGTCGCTACGCTCCTGGCGGTGGGCCTCTGGGCCCTCTCGACCCTGCCCTTCGAGGCCTTTCCGGATCTGACCTCCAACTCGGTCTCGGTCCTGGCCGACGCGCCGGGGATGGCCCCGGCGGACGTGGAGCAGCTCGTGACCTTCCCCATCGAGCGTTCCCTCCTGGGGCTTCCCAACACGAACGTCGTCCGGTCCACCACCAAGTTCGGGCTCTCCATGACCCAGGTCATCTTCGAGGATGGCGTGGATCTGTACTTCGCCCGTCAGGTGGTGGCGGAGCGGCTGAACGACATCACCGGCGACATGCCCGCCGGTGTGACGGTGGTGCTGGGGCCCGTAGCCACCGCCATGGGCGAGGTCTACCAGTACACGCTGGTCTCCGACGACCCGAACTACGACGCCGCCGAGCTCAAGACGCTCCAGGACTACTCCATCGCCCCTCAGCTCCGGACCGTACCGGGGGTGGCCGAGGTGAACTCCTGGGGTGGCTTCACCGAGCAGTACCACGTGGTGGTGGAGCCGGGCCGTCTCATCCAGGCGGGGATCACCCTGGGTGACGTGGAGGAGGCCATCGCCCGGAACAACTACAACTTCGGGGGCACCTACACCGAAGCCCGAGGCGAGCGGTTCATCGTTCGGGGCGTAGGGCGCTTCCAGGGCATCGCCGATATCGAGGACGTTTCCATCGCCACCTCCAAGGGGGTGCCGATCCACATCCACGACGTGGCCACCGTCACCCCGGGATCACTGCCCCGGCAGGGCGCCGTGTCGCTGGACGGACAGGGCGAGGTGGTGGCGGGCATGGTCATCATGCGGAAGGGTGCCAACGCCCTGGACGTTCTGGAGCGGGTGAAGGAGCGGGTGGACGAGGTCAAGGAGACCCTTCCCCCGGGCGTGCGCCTGGTCCCCTTCTACGACCAGGCGGCGCTGGTGGAGCAGACCACCCACACCATCGAGAAGAACCTTCTCCTGGGGGGCACCCTGGTGGTGCTCCTCCTCTGGGCCTTTCTGCGCAACATCGCCGCCTCCCTCATCGTGGCGGTGGTGATCCCGCTGAGCATGCTCTGGGCCTTCATCGCCATGAGGCTGTTCGGCTACTCCGCCAACCTGATGAGCCTGGGCGCCCTGGACTTCGGCCTCCTGGTGGACGGCTCGGTGGTCATGATCGAGAACATCATGCGCCGGACCGACGAGCATCCCGACGAGGAGCCGCTGGATCGCATGCGCCGGGCGGCGGTCCAGGTGGGGCGGCCCGTGGTGTTCGGGATCACCATCATCACGGCGGTCTATCTGCCGATCCTGGCGCTTCAGGGCACCGAGGGGAAGATGTTCCGGCCCATGGCCTTCACGGTGGTGGCCGCCATCCTGGGGTCCCTCCTCCTGGCCCTGACCTTCGTGCCCATGGCGGCCCGGTGGTTCCTCCTGAACGCCGGTGAGGTCCACACCCCGACGCTGGACCGGCTGAAGGCCTGGTATGGGCGGACCCTGGCCCGCACCCTTCCTCATCCGGCCCGGGTCGGATCGGCGGCGGTGGTGATCGTGGTGCTGGCCCTGGTGAGCGCCACCCGACTGGGGACCGAGTTCATGCCCCGCCTGGACGAGGGGAGCGTGCTGGTGCAGGGGATCCGTCTCCCCTCCACCTCGCTGGAGCAGGGGGTGCGCTTCTCCCGGGCGCTGGAGTCGGCGCTCCTGGAGCTGCCGGAGGTGACCCAGGTGGTGTCCAAGCGGGGGCGCCCCGATCTGGCCACGGAGGCCATGGGGACCTACGAGTCCGACACCTACGTGAGCCTCAAGCCCAAGGACGAGTGGCGCCCCGGGGGAAAGGGCGCCCTCCTGGCGGCGATGGATTCGGTCCTCGGCCGCGTTCCGGGGATCGAGTACGCCTTCACCCAGCCCATCCAGATGCGGCTGGACGAGGCGGAGACGGGGATCACCACCGATGTGGGGGTCAAGATCTTCGGGCAGGATCCCGACCGTCTCGCCGCCCTGTCGGCGGAGGTCGAGGGCCTCCTGAACGGGGTCGCCGGCGCCGCCGACGTGAAGGTCACCGCCGCCGCCCGCGTGAAGGAGCTCACCCTCGAGGTGGACCGCGAGGCGGTGGCCCGGTACGGCCTGGCCACCGAGGATGTGGGACACCAGGTGGAGATGGCGCTGGGCTCGTCGGTGGCCACCTACGTGGTGGACGGACCCCGCCGCATCGGGGTCGTGGTCCGGATCCCCGGCGGGAACACCATCGATCCCGAGCTGGTGGCCCAGCTTCCGGTGGCCAGCGGACCCGACGGGCTCGTGACCCTGGGCACCGTCACCGACATTTCGACCACCGCGGCCCCCGAGGCCTTCGCCCACGAGGGTGGGCAGCGGATGGTGGTGGTGGGCGCCAACATCCGGGGCCGGGACGTGGGGAGCTTCGTGGACGAGGCATCGGGGCTGCTCGACCAGCGCATCGACCTTCCCGACGGCTATCGCTTCGAGTGGGGCGGGCAGTACCGCAACCAGCGGTCCGCCGCCAAGCGGTTGGCGATCCTGGGGCCCATCTCGGTGCTGGTGATCTACCTGCTCCTCTTCACCACCTTCGGCACCGTACGCCACGCCGTGCTCATCATGCTCAACGTGCCCTTCGCCGTGGTGGGTGGAGTCGCGGCCCTCTGGATCACGGGCCTGAACCTCTCCACGTCCGCCATCATCGGATTCATCGCCGTGTTCGGGATCGCGGTCCTGAACGGCGTGGTCATGGTGAGCTACGTGAACCAGCTGCGGGAACGCGGTGAGGGGCTGGAGGACGCGGTCCTGAACGGGGCCACCACCCGACTCCGTCCCGTGTTGATGACGGCCCTGGCGGCGAGCTTCGGCTTCATCCCCATGGCCCTGTCCACATCTCCCGGGGCCGAGCTCCAGCGTCCGCTGGCCACTGTGGTCATCGGTGGGATCGTCACGGCGACGCTCCTGACCCTCTTCGTCCTCCCGACCCTCTACATGAGAATCGAGCAGTGGGTCGAGGCCCGGTCGGAAGCCCGGGAGCCTCGGGCCGATCGGAGCCGGAGCAGGGGACGGGAGCCCATGGGAGATCCGGCTCTGGCCCCGGGAGGGGACTGACGGGCTGCCGGAGGAGACCGGAGGACCCCGGCCCCGGTTTCCCCGGGGCCGGGGATCAGGATCCTGCGGGCCCGGGGCGGTCGCCGGTCGCGGCTCCCCCCGGGCCATCCGGGCTCAGCGCCCACCGGAGCGAGTCCCAGGCCCCCGGGGTCAACGGCCCGCGAGCCCGCCACGTCACACGCCCTCGAGCATCCAGGAGCATGACCTCGATGTGGGCGTCGTCCTCGATGCGCGCCTCCCGTAGGAACCTGCCCTTGTCGGTGTACACGGTGATGGTCCGGGCCCGGGCCGCCGGATCGGCGATCCCGCTCTTCATTCCACCGTCGATCATCCACCGCATCACCTTCCAACCGGTGGTGAGGGTGGGCAGCTCGTAGTAGCGAAGCCCCGGCACCTCTTCCGTCAGCGCCGGGAGCCGGGCCAGCCAGGTGTCCACCTCCTGCTGCTGCCACTGCTTGAAGGGGACCAGGAGCAACCGGGGATCGCCGGGCAGCTCAGCGGGGATGCGGAACTCCGCGTCTTCCAGGTTCCGGCCCTGCACCGAGGGATACGGGAAGGGCTCCACCGGCCCCTGGGCCGATCCCGGGGACGAGATCACGGCCAGGCAGAGGGGAACGAGGGCCCACCGGCCCATCCCGTGGCGGCGGAAGGGCGGGCGCACACGACAGGCGGCGGGCCGTCCACGGAACGAGCGCCTCAGAGGGACTCCAGCACCCGCTTCATCCGGCCCTGCACCTCGTCGGCCAGCGGGCGGATGTCGTCCCGGCCCGTGACGGCGAGTTGAACCACCGGATCCAGGACCCCGATCACCGACTGGTCGGCCTCCTCTCCCTGATAGACCACGACGTTGCATGGGAGGAGCAATCCGATGTCCGGCTCGGCGGTGAGGGCCTGGTGCGCCAGCGGCGGGGCGCACGCCCCCAGGATCCGATAGGGCGGCATGTCCACGTCGAGCTTCTTCTTCAGGGTGGCCTGGACGTCGATCTCGGTGAGGACACCGAATCCCTCGGCAGCCAGCGCGTCCCGGAGTCGGGCCTCCGCATCTTCAGGGTTGAGGGCGACGGTCTTCTTGAAGCCATACTTGAAGGTCTCGGCGGACATGGGCTCTCCGTTGGCTCACGATCGAATCGGGTGAACGCTCTGATCCTCCTACCCCCGGAATCGAGGGACGGGATCCCATTTCCGTTCGACCCGGAACGCCCGGGTGCTCCACGGCTCCGTCCCGTCCTACCTTTCGACTCGTCCACCACCCCCGCACACTGCCGCTGGCCGCCCCATGTCCCGAAAGAGCCTCATCCTGGTCCTGGTTCTCGGAGCCCTGGTCCTGACCGCGGTCCTGACGAACCGCACCCGGGTGGTCTTCCAGGAGGACTCCCCCTCGGGCCTCATACGGGTGGTGGAGCGGAGCGACGGCCTTCGGGAGCTCTACATCGGCGGGAGCCGGGCCCGCCAGACCGCACTCTACCCGGGTCGACCGGGTCATCTGGAGCTGCCCTACACCCGCGTCGCCATGACCGGACTCGCCCTGGTCCCCGAGGACGCGCGGATTCTCTTCGTGGGGCTCGGTGGCGGGGCCATGCCCACCTACACCCGTCATCTGCGGCCCCGGGCGCGGATCCAGACCGTGGAGCTGGAACCGCTGGTCGTGGAGGCGGCCCGGGACTGGTTCGGCTTCAGGACCGACTCCCTCATGAGTGTTCACGCCGCCGACGGGCGGGTCTTCATCGAGGAGGCCCCACCCGGGACCTGGGACCTGATCTTCCTCGACGCCTTCTCCGACGGAGACGTCCCTCGGGCCCTGTCCACCGTGGAGTTTCTCCAGGCCGTGGCGCGGGCCCTCACACCCGCCGGCGTGGTGGTGAGCAACCTCCACACCGCCTCACCGCGCTACGAGGCCATGGTGGCGACCTACCAGGCCGTCTTCCAGGAGGTGGCGCTCGTCCAGGTGCCGGGACGACGGCAGCGGATCCTCCTGGCCCGGACGACGGCGGACCCGGGCGCCGTCGTGGAGGACCGGATCGGGTCCCCGGGCGACACGGTCATGGCCCCGGGAGCCGGGATCGACCTGCGACGGGAGTCGGTGGTGGAGGCGGTACGGAGCCTTGCCCGGGACCGGGAGCTCGGCTTCGACCTGGTGACCATCGTGGAAGGGGGCTTCGACGTGCCGAACCCCCCGGACGTCCAGGTGCTGCACGACGGCGGGTGACGCTGGTTCCCACGATCCGCGCACGATCCGGCGCCCCCGGCGTCGGCAGCGCTGCCGGCGCTGGGAGGGGTACGGTTCAGGGCCTCCGTGCGCGAAAAAGCGGGGCCCGGGGAGATCCCCGGACCCCGCTGAGGCCTGCGCTGCCTGAGCGCCGGCGCTACCTCTCCCGGGTCACTGGGAGCAGCCCAGGTTGTTCGCGGCGTCGAACATGTCCTTCGTCTCGTTGTCGTCCGCCTCGAGATCGGCCCATGCCGCCTGGAACATCTCCACGACCTCGGCCTCGGTGTACGGATAGTCGACCGCGTCGCTGGAGGCATTCAGGACGGCCGCGGTAGCGTGCTTGACCAGGGCCAGACCGCCCTCGTTGCTGTTGTAGAAGAGGGCATCCTTGAGCGTCAGGTCGGCCGGCAGCCCCGCCGTCTCACCGAACACGTCCGAGAAGAGGGTGCTGGTGGTGTAGGGCGTGCTCTCCCACCAGTCGTTCGGTCCCTTGGTCCCGTCGTTGTTCCGCCAGCCGCCGGGCGTGCAGCCCTCGAGGCCAGGAGGCGGGGGGACGTCGTCCGGCTCGAACTTGAACCAGACGATGGCACCGCCCTCGGGGGTGGAGAGGCGAAGCGGACACTCCTCTCCCTCGCCGATCTGGCCGTCTTCATCGCAATCCAGGTCGTCCCGATAGCTGGTCTCGAAGAGGAAGTTGCCGAACCGGCCCTCCCCCAGCGTCCAACGATTCGGGTTGATGAACCCACTTTCGTGGCCGAATGTGGCGGGCGTCAGCAGCTTCACCTGGAAGGTGCCTGCGGGCATCTCGCTCACCGGAAGCTGGGCACATCCCGGGGTGCCGTCGGGGTCCCCGGGCACCCCGCCCCATACGCCACCGTCGAAACCGCCGGTGATCTGGAAGGTCCCGGACTGGGTGTTCTCACCCTGGACCGGGAAGGTCCGCCCGTCCCCACCGACGATGAACGAGTACTCGCCTACGGTCTCCGGCGAGGTCTCCTGACAGACCCAGATGATGCCGCCGTCCACATTCTCCGACACGTCGAGGCCCACCTCCGGAGGCATGAGGCCCGACGGGCCCGTGGACTCGGGCGAGTCACAGGCTGCCGTAAAGAGGAGTGCTGCGAGGGCGCCGACGCCAGTCAGACGGCCCAGGTGAGGGGTGGTGATCATGGGACGGATCCTGTCAGAGGGTGATACCGATCGAAGAGGAATTTTTCTTATCGAAAGAAGCGTGCCCATGGAGAAAGCGGGGCATACGGCAATCTTTTCCGCACCCCGGCAAAACGTTCGTTGCCCCTCCGCAACATCCTGTGGGGACGTCGAAACGCCCCTCACGCCTTGGCGCTGCGCGGAACGCCGGGGTCCCGGGGACCTCCTGTCGCGTACGCTCGCTGAGCACGCCGGAACCGGCTCCACCCCCCGAACAGCAGAAACGCCGCCCGGTCTCTTGACCGGACGGCGCTCCTCCGTGCTCACCTGCCGCTCTGTCCTGGGGTCCCTGTATGAAAGATAAGCCTCCGACTCCGGGTTCACCTTCCGCTCGACGGCGGCGTGGTGTTCACGAAGCCAGGTGGGACCGTTTGTACTAGTGTTGGCCCCGGAGCTCTGCGACGAGGCGGCACGACCGGCATGCCCTCTCGGACGATACCGGACTCAAGCGTAAACGCCGGGGCGCGAACATGTTCCGGTGCGCCAGGAGGTTGGGGAGGGTGGATGGACGGTCCCCGTCTCCCCTCCCGGCCAATGTCCCACGGGACGGACCCGCTATTGCCTCAGTGGCTCATCCCGGCGGCGTGGATGGGAAGCTCCACGTGGGCGTTCTCCCACTCCATGACCAGATGGCCCATGGCGTCTCCGTGTCGATCCCACCGGATGGTGAAGGTCTCCACGAAGTCGTCCGTCGCCTCCACCGGCCGGGTCACGCTGCCGACGTTGGTGGCCATGACGGAACCGTCCACCGGGATCCCCCAACGCTCGTAGTTGGAGTTGAGGAAGATCTCCCACTCGTCCGCGCCGGCGACCACGTACATGGAATAGACGCCGGGCTCCAGGGAGACGCCCCCGACCTCGGCGGCTTCGGGGAGATGCAGCTGTGTGGGCTCGTTGGCTCCCATGCGCCACGGCTCGCCGAGCGGGATGAGGTTGCCCACGACCTGGCGGCCCCGGGCCGATGGGCGACTGTAGCAGAGCTGGGCCGTCGCGTCTCCAAGCGGGATGGCCACGGCCTGGAGGGGACTGGGGCGGGCCATGGCCTCTTCCACCGTGGCGCCTCGAAGCCAGCACGCCGACGGGTCCGCCGTCTGGGCGTGAAGCGAGACGGGAAGGAAGGCCGAGGCGACGAAGAGGGAACGAACGAGAGTCTTCATGGATGTCGTAGGGGCTGAGGGGTCAGGGTGTATCGCACCGGATACCCGGCGTGGGTCCCGGGGGATCCTGTGCCGGCGTGGACTCAGCCGGTCCGGGCGAGGCGATAGCCCCGCCGCAGATAGCCCCCAGCGCTCACCACGGCGGCGGCGGCCGCCACCCCCGCCAGGGGCGTCAGGACGGATTCCGGGAGTCGGAGACAGGCGCCCACCACCAGGCCGAGCACCACCACCGTCGCCACCCGCCCGTGCAGCTCGTGCTCCATGCTCACCGGGCGCTTCATCCGGCGCACGGCTCCCCACCCCACCAGCAGCACCAAGTCCCGCAGGAATACCGTGGCCAGGAGCCAGACGGGAAGCTGGGTGAACACGGGTCGTCCCAGGAGGGTGATGGTCACCAGAGCCGTGAACTGGAAGCTCTTGTCGGCGACGGCGTCCATGAGTGCCCCGATCCGCGACGTGAGCCCCCACCGCCGGGCGATGAGCCCGTCGAGGACGTCCGACAGCCCCGCGGCCAGCACGATCCAGACGGCCGGTCCCGACCAGCCGTCCGCCGACACCGGACCCTGGGCCTCGGCCCGGGCCGACAGAACGAAGACCGGAACCAGGACCAGTCGGAAGGCGGTGAGGAGGTTGGGGACGAGGTGAAGGGCCCTCATCCCCGACGGCGGGTCGGGGAGCCGGCCCGTCGCCACTTCTCAGACCGTAGCCAGCCGGCGGGGGGCTGCAGGCTTCAGCGGCTCCCCCGGCTCCCACTGGGTCACGTAGCCGCAGATGGCGCTGGCCGCCACCGAATAGGGGGAGACGAGATAGAGCTGCCCGGGTCCCGACCGTCCCGGGAAGTTGCGATTCTGGGAGGAGACGCTGATCTGATCCGCGCCCCGGGTGACGCCCGGGCCGGCGTTGATACAGGCTCCGCACCCCGGCTCGATCCATTCGGCTCCAAGTTCGGTGAAGAGATCCAGGTAGCCTCGCTCCCGGCAGTACTCCCGCACCTCGATGGAACCGCACTGGATGAAGCACTCCACATCCGGGTGCACCGTGAGCCCCTGGTCCTTCGCCGCCTGGAAGACCCGGGCGTACATGTCCATGTCCTCCTTCTTCCCCGCAGTGCACGAGCCGGCGTAGGCGATCTCGATCCGGACCGGCTCTTCAGCCAGGTCGCGGATGTAGACCCCGTTGCCGGGATCACCCGGAAGCGCCGCCATGGGCTCGATCGTCGAGGCGTCGATCTCGATGACCTTCACGTACTCGGCGCCGGGGTCGGACTGCATCCCCTCCACCAGCGCCTCGGCACGGGACCGCTCCATGCCCCGCTCCGAGACCAGGTACTCCACCGTCTTCTCGTCGGCGGCCACGATCCCCGTGAAGGCGCCGACCTCGGCGGCCATGTTGGTCATGGTGGCCCGCTCGTCCACCGAGAGCGCCTCCACCGCAGGGCCGGCGTACTCGATGATCTGGCCGATGGCGTGGCCGTCCCGGATGTAGGGCTGGCGGAGGATCTCCAGCATGTAGTCCTTGGCGGTCACGTTGGGCCGGGGCGTCCCGGAGATCACCACCTTGAAAGAGGCGGGGATCCGGACCCGCACGTCCTTCGTGACCCAGGAGTTGAAGATGGCCGTGGTGCCAACCCCGAAGGCCACACAGCCGATGGCGCCGGCGTGAGGGGTGTGGGAGTCGGAGCCGATGATGAGCATCCCGGGCTCGGCGTACTCCTCCAGGATCTTGGAGTGGCAGATGGCCTCGGAGCCCATGACGTGCCCCTTCTGCTCCCCGTAGAGCCGGATCCCCTGCTTCTCGGCGAACTCCCGCTGCTTGACCTCCAGCTGGTTGGCCACGTCCAGGAGCCCCTGCTCGATGCGCTCCTGGCTCATGGCCTTGTGGAGGAAGGTCAGATGGTCCCGGAAGAAGAGGATGCTCTCGGGATCCCGCACCCGGGCGTCGGGCCCCACCTTCTCCTCGAAGAAGATGGCGCTCATGGGGGTGACGTACTCGTGGCTGAACCGGATGTCGGTGCGGAAGAACCCCGCTTCGCCGGGCTCCACCGCCAGCACGCCCAATCGGTCGTTGGCGGCGTCCACGACCCAGCGGGAGGCGAAGATCTTCTCCGCGACGGTCATGGGCCGCCGGCGATCCGGTCCTCCGGGGTGGGGGCGCGGGGCGTCCTCGGCGATCTCCGCCGGGTTGGTCGGGCGGGAGGTGGCGGCCACCTGGGCCGCCGGTCCGTCCTCGTCTCCCCTCCCCCGGAGCTCCCGCACCTCGTCGAGGTCCCGGTCCTCTTCGGGTCCGGAGGCTGGATCCCCCGCGAGCGCCGCCTGGGCCCGGGCGGGCGGGACGCGGGTGCGCCCCTGAAGGCGGGCGACGTTGAACTCGAAGAGGCCGCCGTATTCGATGATCTGGCGGGTGATCTCGTCCTTCCCCTCGGTGAAGATGGACAGGGGGATGTCCTCTCCCGCGCGGATTCGGTCCAGAATGGAGAAGTCGGTGGTGGTGAGGATCCCCAGGTTCTGGCAGTTCTCGTTGTAGATCCGCTCGATGCTCTCCCCCACCACGATGCGGATCCCCGCCATGAGCTCGGCGTAGGGACTCTGCTCCCGGCTGGAGCCCTTCCCTCGCCGCTTTCCCGCCACGGAGCAGACGAAGCCGCCGTTCCTCACGGCGGAGCGCTCCACGGGGGCCACCTTCTCCCCGGTGTCGGGATCCGTGGCCCGAAGTCCGAGATACGGAAAGTCCCCCAGCGTCTCGTCGTAGAAGTAGCAGATGTAGGCCGGTGTGATCTCGTCGGTGGAGATCTGGTCCCGCAGCCCCTCCCGAAGCTCCGGGGTCAGCTCCAGGTCCCGGCCTTCGTAGAGCTGGTCGCGAAGGAGCTTCGCGTCGTCCAGAAGGTAGAGGATACGTCCGTCGAAGCGGATGGTGGCGGGGCGCTTCTCGATGCTGCGGCTGGTGAGGTCGTCCATGCGGCTCGGGGCTCGTGTCGGCAGGGGATTCCCAAGATGTCGGAACGGCCCGTCCAGGGACAAGCGAGGGGGGTCGGACAACCCGTCGCCCCATGGAAGGTGTCGAACGGGCGTGCAGGCGTGAGGCGACGAAAGCGAGAGTCGGAGGTGCCCCGGGAGGGGCGCGCACATCAGGAGGAGGGTTCGATGGACCACGAAAGAGTCGGAGTCCGGAGGCCGCGGCGCCCCGGGAAGGCATGGATCGCCCTGTCGGCCATGACGCTGGCCGGCCCCTTGGCGGCCCAGGGCACGGTGGAGCTTCCGGGCCGGGACCGGGCGCTCGAGGTGACCCTGGAGGAGGTCTTCTCGGTGGGCACCTTCGACGGGGCCGACTGGGAGACCTTCGGCGAGATCCGCCGGGTGGGATTCGACGGAGCCGGCAACCTCTACGTCATGGACGTCCAGAGCGCCCGCATGATCGTGGTGGACCGGAACGGCGAGTTCGTGCGCACCTTCGGGACCCGGGGTGAGGGTCCAGGGGAGTGGCGTCAGCCTGCCAACGCCGCCGTGCTTCGGGACGGCGGGGTCGTGGTGGCGGACATGGGGCATCGGGCCTACCAGATCTACGACCCGATGGGTGACTACGTCGGGAGCGCCCGGATGGGAAGCGGTGCCGTGACGGTGGTGGGCGACGTCCAGGCGGATCCCCGGGGTGGAGCGGTCTTCAACGGGGGAGGCTCCACCATGATGAGCGTCGAGGCCCAGGGTGGCGCCGAGCCGCAGCTGCCCCAGGGCCGGCCCATCCAGCGCGTGGCGCTGGAGGACGGGGCCGGCGAGGAGGTCTTCTACGACGCCTGGATGCCGCCTCGGCCCGCCCCCCGACAGATGAGCGCCGGAGGTTGGGGATCCGGGTGGCCATGGGGGGTCCACGGAGCTTCGAGCCTCGCCTGCACACGGCGGTTCTTCCCGACGGGGGGATGGCGGTGGTCGACTCGTCGGCCTGGGTGGTGAAGATCCTGGGCCCCGACGGCTCGGAGCGAAGGCGGCTGACCCGGCCCATGGAGCCCCGGGAGGTCACCTCCCGCATCCAGCGGGACGAGATCGAACGTCAACTGGAGGAGCTGGAATCCGGGGAGGGCCCCCGGATGCGGATCGTCACCGACGACGGGTCCGGCGAGCGGGAGATGCCCCAGGAGGCCGTGAAGGAGATGATGCGGGACCGGATCGAGAATCGGGGCTTCTATCCGGAGATCCCGGTGATCCAGGGTCTGGCGGCGGGGTGGGGCGGCACGCTGTGGGTGGAGCGGTCCCGGGTGGATCCCACCGAGGACGGTCCCGTGGACCTGGTGAGCCCCGAGGGCGAGTACCTGGGCACTCTGGAGGCGGGGCAACCCGGGATCCCCTCGGCATTCGGGCCGGACGGCCTGGTAGCCTACGTCGAGCGGGACGAGATGGAGGTCCCTCGGGTCGTGGTGCGACGCCTGCCACCGGAGCTCCGCTGACCGGGGCGGCGGAGCCGACGGCGAGATGCGGTGCCGGTCCCCGGGGGACCGGGATGCTTGACGTTCCGGGGGCAGGGTGATCGAATACCGGGTCCTCCCGGATCCTCCCTGAGCCCATGCCGGAGTCTTGAACGTGCCGGATCCCATCGATCTCGAAGTCCAGAAGCACGGCGAGGAGTCCATTCAGCGCGAGCTGTTCGGGACGCGCATCGGGTTCATCCTGGCGGCGGTGGGGAGCGCCGTGGGTCTGGGGAACATGTGGCGCTTCCCCTACCGGGTGTCGGAGGGGGGCGGCGCGGCCTTCGTCGTCCTTTACATCGCCCTGACGCTCATCATGGGGATTCCCCTGATGCTGGCGGAGTTCTCGGTGGGACGACGCACCCGGCTTTCACCTGTGGGTGCGTTCAAGAAGGAGGGGGGTGGGGTCTGGTCGGTGGTGGGCTTCCTCGGGGTACTCACCGGCTTCCTGATCCTCTCGTACTACTCGGTGATCGCCGGGTGGGTGGTGCGCTACGGCATCGAGGGCATCCTGACGGGGTTCGCCGCGGACCCGGGGGCCTATTTCGGTGAGGTGACCACGGGGATCGCACCCATCGTCTACCACCTGGCCTTCATGCTCGTGACCATCACCATCGTGTCGGTGGGGGTGGAGAAGGGGATCGAGAAGGCGTCGCTGATCCTCATGCCCATCCTCTTCGCCATCGTCCTTGGGCTGGCGGTCTGGGCCTTCACGCTGCCGGGCTCGGGAGAGGGGTATGCCTTCTACCTGGCCCCCTCGTTCTCCGAGCTCCTGAACTTCACCACCCTGGCGGAGGCTGCCGGTCAGGCCTTCTTCTCCCTGTCGCTGGGGATGGGGGCCATGCTCACCTTCGCGTCCTACCTCTCCCGGCACGAGAATCTCAATCGCGAGGCCGCCACCATCGCGGCCTCGGATTTCGGGGTGGCCTTCACCGCCGGGCTCGTGGTCTTCCCGGTGATCGCGGCGCTGGGGCTGCAGAGCCAGGTCGGGGCGAGCACGGTGGGTGCTCTCTTCATCGCCCTGCCCGGGGCGTTCGTGGAGATGGGCGCCATCGGGCGGGTGGTGGGCGTCGCCTTCTTCTTCGCCCTCACCGTGGGCGCCGTCACCTCTGCGGTCTCCCTTCTGGAGGTGGTCACCGCCTCCGCCATCGACGAGTTCGAGCTGCCCCGCAAGAAGGCCGCCATCACCGCGGGAATCATCATCACCCTGGTGGGGCTGGTGCCCGCCCTGAGCCTGGACGCCCTGGGGCTGATCGACCGGGTGACGGAGTGGTTCCTGGCGCTGGGAGCCCTGGGCGTCACCCTGTTCGTGGGGTGGCGCATGCGGGACCCGCAGGAGGAGATGCTGGACGGGGCCTCGGGCTTCTTCGCCAGCATCGTTCCGGCCGTCCTCTTCTTCATCCGCTTCGTCATGCCCCTGATCATCCTCCCGGTGATCATCTACGCGGGCCTGAACCTGGTGGACGAGTTCCAGAACGTTTTCGGCGGCTGAGCCCGGGGTCGTACGCCGCGGGATCCGAGGACGGGCCTTCGGCGTATGCAGGCCCGTCCCGTGCGCCCTCGGGTGCTGTCGGGGCGTTTCCGTGCGTTCGCCCCCTTCCGGAGTCCCCATGTTCTCGACCCGCCGGTCGCACCGGCCCCTGTCCCTCGCCGCCACCCTCCTGGTCGTGCTCACGGCGGCGTGCGGTGACGCGCCGGAGGCGGGATCCGCAGGGGACGGCGAGGCCGATCCGAGCTTCCGGGCGGCCCTCCTCACCTCGGGCCCGGTGAGCGATGCCGGTTGGTATGCCGGTGCGTACGAGGGCCTCCTCCTGATCCGGGACTCCCTGGGTGCGGAGGTGCGGCATCAGCAGACCCGGACGCCCTCGGAGTTCGACGAGGCCTTCCTCTCCTTCGGCCAGGCCGGTTACGACCTGGTCTTCGCCCACGGCAACGAGTATCAGGATGCCGCCATCCGGGCGGGCGAGCTCTTCCCCGAGATGACCATCGTGGTGAGCGGCGGGGGCCGGTTCTCGGACAACGTGGTCCCCCTGGTCTTCAACCTGGAGGAGGCCAGCTATCTGGCGGGGATGATCGCCGGCGGCGTCACCGGCACGGGCACCGTGGGGATGGTGGGCGGCGTGGCCATCCCGCCGGCCCAGGGGACCTTCCTCGGGTTCGAGGCCGGCGCGAAGGCCGTGCGGCCCGACGTCCGCGTGCTGGAGACCTTCATCGGCAACTGGAACGACGTGGCAGCGGCGAAGGAGGCCACGGTGGCGCAGCTCCGGCAGGGCGCCGACGTCATCATCCACAACACCGATGCGGCGAGCTTCGGCGTCTTCCAGGCGGTGAGGGAGGCTGTGGAGGCGGGCGACCGGGTCTGGGCGTTGGGGATGAACCGGGACCAGAACGACGTCGCCCCGGAGGTGATCCTGGGGAGCGCCGCCATCGACATCCCGTCGGCCTTCCTGACGGTGGGGCGACGCTGGCAGGCCGGGGAGCTGCGAGGGGCCCCGATCTTCGCCGGAGCCAGGGAGGGAGTCGTGGATCTCATCCTGAATCCGACTCTGGAGGACCGGATCCCCGCGGAGCTGCGCGCCCGCGTCGAGGCGGCCCGGGACTCGGTGGTGGCCGGCACGCTGGACGTCCCCAGGGTGCCCTTCGTGGAGGGCCAGGATCCGAACGGCATCGAGGTCGTGGGCTCTCGGTGAGCATCTCCCCTCCCGCGGTGGAGGTCGAAGGACTGGTTCGCCGCTTCGGTCCGGTGGTGGCGCTGGACGGTGCGCGTCTGTCGGCGCGGCCCGGCGAGGTGCACGGCGTCCTGGGAGAGAACGGCGCCGGGAAGACGACGCTGCTGTCGATCCTGGCGGGTCTCCTACGGGCGGACGAGGGTGAGGTCCGCCTGGCGGGGCGCCCCGTGGAGGTGGATTCCCCCCGAACCGCTCGGCGCCTCGGGATCGGGATGGTGCACCAGCACTTCGCCCTGGTCCCCCGCCTGACGGTCCGGGAGAACCTCATGCTGGGGTGGCCGGGCTCGCCCCTGCGTCTTCCGGAGGCGGAGGTGTCGGAACGGGCCGGGGCGCTGTCCGACTCCAGCGGTCTCGCCCTCCCCCTGGATGCCAGGGTCGCGGAGCTGGGCGTCGGCGAGCGGCAGCGGGTGGAGATCCTCAAGGTGCTGCTGCAGGAGCCCCGGGTCCTGATCCTGGACGAACCGACGGCGGTGCTGTCGCCGCCGGAGGTGGACGGTCTTCTGTCGCTGGTCCGGAATCTCGCCGGGAAGGGCGCCTCGGTCCTCTTCGTGGCCCACAAGCTGGACGAGGTGCTCTCGGTGGCGGAGCGGGTGACGGTGCTTCGGAGGGGGCGGACCGTCCTGGAGGCCCCTCGGGAGCAGGTGGACGCCGGAACCCTGGCGGAGGCCATGGTGGGTCCCGAGGCGGCCCGGGTCCTGGTGGGGAGCCGGGGCGCCGGTGCGAGCGGTCCGGCTTCGGCGGGGGAGGGGACGAGGGCGTCGGCGGGACCCACGGGGTCCGCCCCGGAGCCGGTGGCGCGGCTGGAGGACGTCTGGCTCGGGAACGACGGGGATGGCTGGTCCCTCCGGGAGGTGAGCCTGGAGGTCCGGCCCGGAGAGATCGTGGGGGTGGCCGGGGTGGAGGGAAACGGACAGCGCCAGTTGGCCCGAGTCCTGGCGGGGGAGAGCGTCCCCGACCGGGGGCGGGTGGCGGTGCCGGCCACGCCTTCGTTCATCCCCCAGGACCGGCGGGGTGAGGGGCTTGTGGAGGAGTTCGACCTGACGGAGAACATGGCGCTTCGGCTCCACCACCGTTCCGAGTTCCGGCAGGGCCCCCTCCTCCGCTGGCCGGCGTTGGAGGCGTGGACCCGTCAGCGGATCGCGGAGTTCTCGATCCGCGCCGAGGGGCCCGAGGTGCGGGCACGAACCCTTTCGGGAGGGAATCAGCAGCGGGTGGTGCTGGCCCGGGAACTGGCGGGCGAGCCGGACTTCGTGGTGGCGGAGAACCCAACCCGGGGGCTGGACGTGGCCGGGGAGGCCTTCGTTCACCGTACGCTTCGATCGCTCCGGGACCGGGTCCGGGCACCGGCGGGCGTGGTCCTGCTGTCGACCGACCTCGACGAGGTCCTGGCCCTGGCGGACCGGGTTTTCGTCATGGTCCGGGGGCGTCTCCTGCCGGTGGAGGCGGGCCCCGGACTCCGTCGCCGCGTGGGCGAGCGGATGCTGGGGGCCGGATGAGGGAGGCCCGGGGTTGGGTCATCACCGCCCTCGCCCTGTTGGCCACCTTCGCGCTGGCGGCCGGGAGCCTGGCGCTCGGGGGGTTCGATCCATGGGAGGCGCTGGCGGCCCTCTTCGCCGGCAGCCTGGGCAGTCCCACCGCCATCCTCTCCATCACCCTGGTCCGTGCCGTCCCCCTGATCCTCACGGGCCTGGCGGTGGCTCTGGCGTTCAGGGCGGGCATCTGGAACATCGGTGCGGAGGGGCAGCTCTATGCCGGCGCGGTGGCGGGGGTCGCCGTGGCCCTGGCGGCTCCAGAGTCCACCCCGGGGTGGTTGCTGCTGCCGGCGGTTCTGGGGGTGGGGAGTGTGGCCGGAGCCGCCTGGGCGGCGATCCCGGCGGCGCTGCGGCTCCGGCCCCTTCAGGAGGCCCGCGGGGTCTTTCCCCAGACCGACCGGATCCCCGATGCCGCGCGCCTCCCCACCCTGTTCGAGGGGACGCGTCTCCACTGGGGCTTCATCCTGGCGGTGGTCCTGGCGGTGATCCTCTGGGCGTGGCTCCGCTACACGGCGTCGGGCTTCCGAATCCGGGCGGTTGGCGCGTCGCCGGACGCTGCCCGGGTGGCGGGCCGCATCCGGGACCGGTCCGTCCTTCTGGGCGTCTTCCTGGTGTCCGGCGCCGTGGCGGGGCTGGCGGGCGTGGTGGAGGTGTCGGGGGTGACCTTCGCCCTCTACGAAGGGTTCTCGCCGGGCTACGGCTACACGGCCATCGCCGTGGCGCTGCTGGCAGGTCTCCACCCCCTGGGCGTGGTCCTCACGGGGTGCCTCTTCGGAGCGCTGGAGGGCGGGGCAGGGGCCATGCAGCGCGAGGCGGGGGTGCCGGCAGGGTGGGTTCAGGCGGTGGAGGCGCTGGCGATCCTGAGCATCCTGGCAGCGGACCGGTTCCTCCGGGGGAGGGAGACGTGAGCGCCCTTCTGGACGGCGCCCTGGTGGTGGCCTTTCTGGAGGCGGGCGTCCGTCTCGGGATCCCCTTGGCTCTGGCGGCGCTCGGGGAGACCCTCTCGGAGCGTGCAGGCGTCCTGAACATCGGTCTGGAGGGTGCCATCATCGCCGGGGCTCTCGGCGCCGCCCTGGGGGCCCTGGATACGGGTTCGCCGGTCCTGGGTGTCGTCCTGGGGGGCCTGTCGGGGGCGGCGGTGGCCCTGGTCTTCGCCGTCTTCGTGGTGATCCTGAACACGGACCAGATCATCGCCGGCACCGCCGTGACGCTAGGGGGCCTGGGCTTCACCGCCGCCGTCTATCAGGCTCGGTTCGGTGCCACCGGAACCGCCCTCACCCTTCCCACCCTGGATCCCATGGCGCTGCCGGTCCTCTCGTCGATCCCGGTGGCGGGCTCGGTGTTCTTCCAGCAGGCCCCCACCGCCTACCTCGCCTACCTGCTGGCGCCGGCCCTCGCCTGGTTCCTCGTCCGGACGTCGGCGGGCCTGCAACTCCGTGCCGTGGGGGAGGCGCCGGATGCGGCTGCCGCCGGTGAGGGTTCGGGGGATCCGCTTCGCCGCCACGGTGGTGGGAGGACTCCTGGCAGGCCTCGCCGGGGCACACCTCTCGTTGGCCTACGCCGGCACCTTCGCCGAGGGGATGTCGGCGGGCCGGGGCTTCATCGCCATCGCCGTGGTGGTGCTGGGGCGGTGGAGTCCGGTCTGGGTACTCCTGGCGGCCCTCTTCTTCGGGGCCGCGTCGGCGCTCCAGTTCTTCCTGCAAAACCTGGGCTGGGATGTCGGGTATCAGATCTTTCTGGCCGTGCCCTACATTCTGACCCTTGCGGCCCTCGGGGGGTGGATGGGTCGGGCCCGGGCGCCGGCGGCGCTGGCGCTTCCCTGGCCCTCTCACCGCTCGGGAGCCTGAGCCCTCCCGCCTCGACCGCCCATGACCTACCGTCGTCCGTACAGACCTCATTCTCGCCGTGCCGGTCTCGAGCGCCGGGCCCGGCCCATGGTATGGGGCCTCCTGGCGGTCCTCCTGGCGACGGCCCCCGCCGCCGTCGCGGCTCAGGTCTCCATGGACGAGGGGATCGTGGGGAGCGGGCTCCGGCTTCGGACCCTCGACGGCGAGAAGCGCGTCCTCCTCATCGGCGCCCATCCCGACGACGAGGATACGGCGCTCCTCACGGCCCTGGCCCGGGGGCTGGGGGCCTCCACGGCGTACCTCTCCCTCACCCGCGGCGACGGGGGGCAGAACCTCATCGGTCCCGAGCTGGGAGAGGGACTGGGGGTGGTGCGGACGGGAGAGCTTCTGGCGGCCCGGGAGCTGGACGGGGGCGGCCAGTTCTTCACCCGGGCCTTCGATTACGGCTTCTCCAAGAGCGCCGACGAAGCCTTCGAGAAATGGCCCCGGGAGGAGCTCCTCCGGGACGTGGTGTGGGTCATCCGCACCTTCAGGCCGCAGGTGATCGTCTCCATCTTCTCCGGGACGCCCGCCGACGGCCACGGCCAACACCAGGCGGCGGGTATCATGGCCCGGGAGGCCTTCGAGGCCGCCGCCGACCCCGCCCGCTTCCCCGAGTTGACGGCGCTGGGGGCCGAGCCGTGGCAGGTCGGGAAGCTGTACATGCGGCCCCGGGGTGATTCCGCCACCGCGACCCTGGAGACGGGTCGCTTCGACCCCCTCCTGGGGCGCTCCCACTTCCAGCTGGCCATGGAGAGTCGAAGCCAGCACCGGTCCCAGGACATGGGGGTGGCCCAACCGCCGGGTGGTCGGACCACGGAACTCCGCCTGATGGAGACGGCCCCGGGGGTGGATCCGGTGGGCCCCGGCTTCTTCTCCGGTGTGGACACGGCGCTCACCGCCGACGTCGAGGTGCTGGATGCCGCCGCCCGCCGCGCCGTGGAAGAGGGCGTGGACCGCTACCGCACCGCGCTGGACGAGGCGGCCCGGGCGTTGGATGCGGCGGAACCCTGGGGGGCGGCCACCCCCCTCGCCGAGGGCCTGGCGGCGCTCCGGGAGGCGGAAGCGGTGGCCCGCCAGAGGGCACCCGATTCGGAGCTCGCCCGGGTTCTGACCCGTCGGACCGCCTCGGCGGAGGAGGCCCTGCTGGGGGCCGCCGGCGTTACCCTGGAGGTCGTGTCCACCGACGACCTGGTTGTGCCCGGAGGCGAGGTCGAGCTGGAGCTGCAGCTCTGGAACGGGGGTGACGTCCCGATCCGCAATGCCATTCCTCGTCTCGACCTCCCGGAGGATTGGACCGCCCGGGAGCTGCCGGTGGAAGCCGGCGACGGGGGAAGGGGCTTCTTCGGCCGGGGCGTGGCGGGGAGCCAGCTCAGCCCGGAGGGCGACCTGGCTCCCGGGGAGCTGGCCCGGTGGCGGTACCGGGTCGCCATTCCCGCCGATGCCAACCCCACCGACCTCTACTTCCGCCATCGGCCCCGCGACGGCGAGATGTACCGGTGGCCGGAGGATCGCCCCGACCTCTGGGGACGGCCCAAGGGGCCGCCGGTGATGGGGGGAGGGGTGGACTTCACCCTGGCCACCGCATCCGCCTCCCTTCCGGTGAGCCTGCACGAGGCTGCTCGCTACGTGGGGGTGGACAAGGCCACCGGGCAGTTCGAAGAGCCCGTCCTGGTGGTACCGGCGGTCTGGGTGGCCCCGGACCCCGCCGCCATGGTGTGGCCCGCCGGCTCCGACGAGGTCCGGGAGGTCCGGGTACGGCTCACGGGACAGGAGGAGGACGGGATCTCGGGCCGCCTGCGCCTGGAGGCGCCGGAAGGCTGGAGCGTCACCCCCGGCTCCCAGCCCTTCCGGCTGGAGGGGCCTGGGGCGGAGCTCACCGCAACGTTCCGGCTTCGGTCCGAGGGGGCCGCCGCCGGGATGCACACCTTCAGGGCGGTGGCCGAGTCCGACGAGGGTCGCCGTTTCGATCAGGCGGTCACCCTCATCGACTATCCCCACATCGAGCGCACCGCCATGGTGGACCCCGCCACCTTGAGGGTGTCGGTCTTCGACGTGGCGGTGGCGCCGGTGAGCGTAGGGTACCTCATGGGGTCCGGCGACGACGGGCTTCAGGCGCTGGAACAGATGGGCGTCCAGGTGCGGGAGGTGACGCCGGCCCAGATCGCCTCCGGCGTCCCGGACGACCTGGATGTCCTCGTCCTGGGCATCCGCGTCTACGAGACCCGCCCGGAGGTGGCGGCGGTGAACGATCGGATTCTGGACTTCGCCCGCTCCGGTGGGACCGTGGTGGTGCAATACAACAAGTACGAATATCCCGCCGGCGGCTTTGCTCCCTACGACGTATCCATGGGAGACCGGGCCCCCCGGGTCACCGACGAAAACTCGCCGGTGGAGATTCTGGATCCGTCCTCGCCCGTCATCGACGGACCGAACCGCATCACCCGCGAAGACTTCGAAGGATGGATCCAGGAGCGGGGGCTCTACTTCCTGGAGGAGTGGGACGAGCCCTTCGAGCCGGTGCTGAGCTTCACCGACCCGGGCGAACCGCCGGCCCGAGGCAGCCTGGTGGTGGCCCCGGTCGGAGACGGGTTCTACGTCTACACCGGGATCTCCTTCTTCCGTCAGTTCCCGGCGGGGGTGCCGGGGGCCCATCGGCTCTTCGCCAACCTGGTCTCCCTCGGAGCCGGTGACGGCGGTGCGGGCCCGGGGCGCTGAGGAGTCGTGAGCCGCGGGGTTGGGGGTATGCGACGCTCCTGGGGGGCAACCGCCATGGCACTGGTGGTGGCGGCGTGCGGAGGCGGCGAGAATCCCGGGACGGCGGGGTCGACGGAGGGCGTGCCCGCGTCGGACCCTCGCAGCGCCGATCCGGAGGCGGGCACCGATTCCCTGGTGCTGGTGGCGAACGTGCGGGAGGTCCCGCTCCATCTCCTGCCGCCGGACTGGGTCGACCTCTTCCACTTCCGCTTCGCCGACGAGATCCTCACCCTCGCGCCTGACGAATCACCGACGGTCCGGGCCTTCATGGAGGGCGTCATGCGGACGGAATCCCGGCGGACTGGAGCCCCGGATGCCGGCCTGGACTGGCTTCGGCGCCTGGATCGGGTCGTCCTCGCGTACGAGAGGGATGCCGCCGACGTCCGATGGCGAATGCGGCAGGGGGAGGCCTGGATGGCTCTCCTCCCCTCGGCGGAGGCGGGTCCCCTCCTGGAGCGGGAGGGCTTCCAGAGGGTTCCGCTGGGAAGCGGGGCCGATCCCACGCGGTGGGGGGTCGGCGGCGCGTCCGCGCCCGACACACCCGGGGCGGTCGACGGCGCCAGCGACCCGCCTCCCATCCCGGAAGACTGGTTGGCCCGCTGGGCCGTCGAGGTGCGCGGCCGGAGCTGACCTTGTAGATCACTCCCGCGGTGGCGGACGCGGCTTCCGCCGTCCCGCACCCCTTCCCCCTTCCTTCCGGACTTCCTGCCCATGGACGAACTCCACGACCAGAATGAAGAGGACGCGGGCCCCATCGGCATCTTCCCGAGCTGGCGCGCCGTCTACTGGTCGGTGGTGATCTACACCCTGGCCCTCATCGCCCTCCTCTGGGCCTTCACGGTGGCCTTCGACCACAGCGTGTCGTGAGCGGGATCGACTGGGGCGTCTTCGCCGTGTACTTCGGCGGGGTGCTGTGGTTCGCCTGGCTCCAGAGCCGGAAGAACGTGGGTGTGGAGGGCTACTTCCTGGCCAACCGCAGGCTTCCCTGGGCGGCGGTGGGGCTCTCGGTGATGGCCACCCAGGCCAGCGCCATCACCTTCATCGGCACCACCGGGCAGGCCTTCGACGAGGGGATGGAGTTCATCCAGATCTACCTGCCCCAGCCCCTGGTCATGGTGCTCCTGTGCGTCCTCTTCGTCCCCTTCTTCTACCGGGCGAAGGTCTATACGGCGTACGAGTACCTGGAGAATCGCTTCGACGCCAAGACCCGATCCCTCACCTCGTTCCTCTTTCTGGTCTCCCGGGGCCTGGCGGCGGGGCTCGTCCTCTATGCGCCGGCCATCGTCCTCTCGGTGATCATGGGGTGGGACGAGACCGTGACGATCCTCATCATGGCCGCCGTCACCATCGCCTACACCCTCATGGGCGGCATCACGGCCGTCATCTGGACCGACGTGATCCAGATGTTGATGATGTTCATCGGCATCGGCGTCGCCCTCTTCATCCTCTTCACCACCCTCCCTTCCGGGGTGGGCGTGGACGACGTGGCCTACATCGGCGGGATCCAGGAGATGTGGACCAGCATCGACTGGTCCTGGGATCCGTCGAACCGCTACACGATCTGGTCCGGGATGATCGGCGGGTTCTTCCTGGCTCTGGCCTATTTCGGCACCGACCAGAGCCAGGTGCAGCGCTACCTGACGGCGTCGTCCCTGAAGCAGAGCCGCCTCTCCCTGATCTTCAACGCCTTCGTGAAGGTCCCGATGCAGTTCTTCATCCTGAGCATCGGGGTCCTCCTCTTCGTCTTCTACCACTTCGAGCAGCCGCCGCTGGTCTTCAACAATGCCGAGGTGGCGGTGGTGATGGAGAGCGACCGGGCCCAGGAGTATCGGACGCTGGAGGTGGAGCAGACCCGGGTTCACGGCGAACGCCGGAGCGCCACCCTGAGCCTGCTGGAGGCCCGGGAAGCCGGCGACGAGCCCCGGATTGCCGAGCTGCAATCCGTCATCGCCGATCGGGACGAGACACTCGTGGAGCTCCGGCAGGAGGCCAAGGGCATCGTGTCGGAAGTCCGGGGTGCCGCCTCCAACGACGTGAACTACGTCTTCCCCAGCTACATCATCGAGTACATCCCCGTGGGGGTGCTCGGGCTGCTCATCGCGGTGATCTTCGCCGCCGCCATGTCCTCGTTGGATTCGGAGCTGACGGCCCTCTCCAGCGCCACCGTCATCGACTTCTACAAACGGTGGTTCAACGCCGGTGCCAGCGACGACCATTACCTGATGGTGTCCAAGATCACCACCTTCGTCTGGGGACTCCTGGCCTGCCTCGTGGCGCTCTACGCGGGCCAGCTCGGCTCCCTGATCGAGGCGGTGAACGAGGTGGGATCCTACTTCTACGGGTCGCTTCTGGGCGTCTTCCTGTTGGCCTTCCTGGTCCGGAGCGCCAACGGGAACGGGGCGTTCTGGGGGCTGATCGCCGGGATGACCTCGGTCTTCGGCCTCTCCCTGGTCACCGAGATCGCCTACCTCTGGTTCAACGTCATCGGCACGGTGGCCGTGCTGGTGGTGGGTGCCCTGGTGAGCGCGGCAACAGGAGGGCGGGACGGGGGTGCACGCGTCGAAGCGGGGTGACCCCCGCGCCTACTCCACCGTGAACCCGAACATCATCCCCGTGTGGAGATGCTCGGCGATGTGGCAGTGGGCCATCCAGGTGCCCGGGTTCGACATCTCCACCACCAGATCCACCGTGGAGCCCACCGGGATGATGGCCGTGTCCTTCCAGACCATGTTGGGATTGGTGACCCCGTCCATGGCGAGCACGACGAACCGCTGACCATGGATGTGGAAGGGGTGCTGCATCGGGTGGAAGGAGCGGGCCGGATTGTGGACCCGGACCTTCACCACGTCACCCACCTGGAACCGCCAGTCGATCTCCCCGTTCTCCGCGCCGGTGTCGGGATCCCGGAGGATCCACTCCACCTGTTCGCCGGTGGAGAGCCAGTTCATCATGGGCATGCCGTCGTTCCACTCGAGAGGCGGCACGTAGAGGGTGTCCATCTCCATCATCTGGACGATGGGCAGGGGCAGATCCCGAATTCGTACGGTGGTCTCGAGGCGGTGGTCCGGCTCCCGGTCCACCCAGTCCCGGTAGTGGGCCACCTCCTCTTCCACCTCCGGGTGGTGCCGCAGCGTCTCGAAGGCGTCGCCCAGGTCCGGAGCCGCCTCCTCCTCGGCCACCGTGATCCGCATCAGGGTGTCGGTCCGGGGCTCGAAGACACCCCGGACGTGGTCCACGGCCTGGATGGCGTTCACCATCGAGAGGCGCCCGGATTCCGGGAAGCGGACGTCGACGATGTAGCGCTCGGCGGGAGCGATGACGACGCTCTCGACCCACTGCTCCCGTTCGTACCGGCTCACGTCGGAGGCCACCACCTTCATCCGGGCCCCTTCGATGCGGAGGTTGAAGGTGCGGGTGTTGGCCACATTGGTCAGGTAGAAGCGCACCACCTCGCCCCGTCGCACGTCGAGCCGCCCGTCGGTCCCGCCGTTCACCAGGAGGACGTTCCCGAAGCGGCCCATGAGGGCGTGGGTCGGTGACTCCTCGCCATAGGGCAGGAGACCCTGATCGTCCAGGAGGAGGTCGTCCAGGACCAGGATCTCCTCCCGGTGCATGGGGCCGTAGTGGTCCGGATCGGGAGAGGTGACCAGGAGGTTGCCGAAGAGGCCCAGGTCCTGCTGGACGTCCTCCCGCATGTGAGGGTGGTACCAGAACATGCCGGCGTCGGGGACCCGGACCTGGTACGTGAAGGATCCCCCGGGTCCGATGGGGTCCTGGGTGACGCCGGGGACGCCGTCGTAGGCGTTGTCCAGCCGGATGCCGTGCCAGTGCACCGTCGTGGGCATCTGGATGTCGTTGGTGACCCGGATCGTCAGCGTCGCGTCCCGGGGAGCCTGGATCAGGGGCCCCGGGTACTGCCCGTTGTAGCCGAACATCGCCAGGGTCTGGCCTGCGAGGGTCCGGCGGACCATGGAGACGGAAATGTCCAGGGTGTCCCCGTCGGCCATGGAGACGACTCGGGAGGGGACCGCCTCGGGGAGGCTGGCGAGGTCCATCTTCTCGCCGGGAAGCATGGGGCGCACCACGGGGACGACCCCCTCCAGCCCCGGGAGCATGGGCATTTCCATGTTCATCGGGGGCATCCGCCAGCCCCCGGACATCTCCATCCCATGTGCGCCGTGGTCCATCTGATCCATCTGCGCCCCCAGGGGGGCGACGGAGAGGGCCGCACCGACGCTTGAAGCCAGTATGAACCCGACGACCACCCTCGCCAGGACCGGGGTGGTGGCCCGCTCTCCCGGGTTCATGTCAGCCCGCGTACCCGTACGCCGCGCACTTCTCGTCCTGCAGGGGTCCGTGGCCGATCATGGTGTGCATCTTCCCGCTCCGGGACATCCCCCGGAAGGCCACGGGTCCGGTCCACCGGAGCGCGTCGGGATCCCAGTCCTCCTCCAGCGTGACGACCACGATGAACTTGTTCCAGGTCACGGGGCCCCCGGCGTTCCCCTCGTCATCCAGAGGACCCATGGAGACGACCTCGTCCAGTTCGGTGGTGGTGAGCCAGGCCACGTATTGCCCGTCCCGGGGTGTCCGCAAGTTCTCGAAGCGGATCCTCACGTCGTAGCGGTAGCTGCCGTCCGCCGAAACCGACACCCCGAAGGGCGCCGGCTGGAAGGCGACATCCGCCCTGCCCCGGGCGTAGCCGGTGCCGGGAATGTTCCGGGTCGTCACCAGCTCGATGGCGTAGTACTCAGGCGGCGCACAGACCGTCGGCGCCCCCGGCGCGGTGGGCGGGCCAGCGGCCGGGACGCTCGCCGTGATCAGAGCGACGAGGGGGATGAGGGTGGAGGAGAGCATGGACCTTCGAGTCTCAGCTGATGGGCCGGCGGGCCGGTGCGTCCCAATCCTGGGCCGACGAGATGTTCGGATACCCCCACTGTTCCCCGTTCCACCCCTGGAATCCGTCCATGCGGAACGTCCAGAGCCCCGTGCTCATGTCACTGATGACGATCAGCCCGTCCTCGTTGCGCACGTCCACGCCGAAGGCCCCGTTGAACATGGGGTACCGATCCGTGTTCGGCGGTCCGATGTAGGTGTCGTAGTAGCCCGCCGTCACCGGGTTCTCGGGGTCCTGGAGGTTGAAGATCTGGAGGCCGTCCAGGTAGCCCGACACGAAGACGTAGGGCCAGCGGACCTCGTGGTTGTGGACCAGGTTGCGCCAGTCCGCCGTGAAGGCCGAGATGGGGGAGCGGATGTTGGTCACCTCGCCCTCGAGAGCCGGCTGGAGATCGAAGATGCGGAGGGGCGCGTACTGGTACTCGGTCTCCGCGATGACGTACCGACCGTCGGGACTCGGTGTGAAGGTGTGCCCATAGCTCACCCCGGAGACGTTCGTGAGGGTGATGCGGATCTCCGGATTGGTCAGGTCGCTGACGTCGTAGATGTAGTACCCGCCGGTTCCACCCCCGTAGAAGCGGTCCTCGTCCGTGTCGGGGTGATAGCCAACGTAGAAGTCGTGGTACCCCCGACTCCCTTCCCCGGGAATCGGCACCATCCCGACCCGGGCGTCCTCCGGGTTCCCGTCCACGATCATGCCCAGGTCGTAGATCAGCGCCCCCGGAGCGTTGGCGGTGGTGAAGAGATATACCCGCCCGTTCGAGTGCTTGTAGATGAAGATGTTGTGGAATCCTCCGGGCATCTCCGGCTCTCGGATCCGGGCCACCTCCTCGACGGTGGACGGGTCGGGCAGGCCCGTGACATCCAGGATGACGGCGCCGAGATCCGTGTCGGGACCGCCCTGACCGAACTGGAGGGACTGGACCAGGTAGTAGCGGTCGTTCCACTTGAAGTGCTTCACGTCCATCCCGCCGGTGCGTTGGTGCAGGTCCTGGTCCTCGATGCGCCACTCGTAGAGGAGCTCCGGCTGCTCGGGATCGGCGATGCTGATGATGTCCGTCCCCTTGGGCCCCTCGAACCCGTAGACCATCCGGGCCACGTAGGCGTAAGGACGATCCATCTCCTGCTCCACGTCCATGTCCGCCACCGAGAGTCGGGGGCCGAGGGGGAGATGCCCCAGGACCTCGATGTTGTCGCTGCCCGGGCTCATGGGCGTCCAAGGGACGTCCTGGGCCGCGGAGGCGGCGGGGAGGAGGAGGAGCAGGCTCCAGAGGGCCCTGCGGGACGCGGAGCCCGGCAGCGTGGTCGTCGTCATGCGTCACATCCTGGGGGTTGAGGGTCGAGCCAAGGTGCGCGGGCCGTGGGAGCGCCACAAGTGCGGAACGACCCGGGCGGGCCCCGGGAGCGGGGTGGCCTCCGGCAGGGACCCGCCCCACCATAGCCTCATGCTCCCCGCGTTCGGGACGGTCCGCTCCCGGGGGATTCCACCACCTCCAGAACCCCCTCGGATCGACGGATGGGAAGGATCACCGCTCTCTTCGCCCGCAAGGTCGTGGCCCAGGTGGCGGGCGTCGCCGACGCCGGGGACCTCCTGGGCACCGTGGGCCTGCAGGCGGACGGTCCCGCCGATCCCCGTAACATGATCCGGGACGCGGACTACTACAGCCTCTTCGAGGCCGCGGCGGAGGCGGACGCCGATCCCACGACGCTCCCGCTCCGGGTGGGCGCCTCCATGCGCGCCGACGACTACGGTCCCTTCGGCTTCGCCTGGAAGTCGGCTCCGACCCTGCGGGGGTCCTTCGACCGGGCCCAGCGCTACGCCCTCATCCTCACGAGCGTGTCGCTGTACGAGGTGGAGGACTGCTTCCGGGGCGCCTACATGCACCTCCACCGGAAGGGCCAACGACGGTTGGGCATGCGGCTCTCCAACGAAGCCACGCTGGCGAGCATCGCCGCGATCAGCCGGGAGGTCGCCTCGGAGCCCTTCTCCCCCGAGGCGGTCTTCCTCAAGCATCCCGCCCCCCGGGACGCCGGGGCCCACGAGGCCCATTTCGGTTGCCCCGTCCACTTCGGCAGCGACAGGGACGCCCTCCTGGTGTCCCGTCGCACCCTCGCAGTCACCAACAAGGTGGGCGACGCGAGCATCGCCGCCTTCTTCGACACGCTGCTGACAGACGAGGTCAGCACCCTGGACACGGACACGCCACTGGAGCGGCGGGTCCTCGACCGCCTCTCCACGGCCCTGAGCGGGGGGGTGCCCGCTCTCCACGAGGTCGCCCGGGAGCTCGCCATGAGCGGCCGGACCCTCCAGAGGCGCCTCGCCGAGGCGGGTCACTCCTATCAGTCCCTGGTGGACGACGCCCGGCGACGCCTGGCGCTCCGCCTGCTCCGAGACGACAGCGATGCCTCCCTGACGGAGGTGGCCTTCATGACGGGCTTCTCGGACCAGAGCGCCTTCACCCGGGCCTTCAAGCGCTGGACCGGCACGACGCCGGGGGCCTTCCGGACCGAGGCCGGCCCCGGGTCCTGACGGGCCCGGACGGGGTTGGCGCCCAGGATCAAGGAGCTTGTCGTCCTGTGCAAAGAAGCCCGGGGCCCGGCCCTCCATCCTTCGTCTGCAACTTCACCTTCGACGGAGCAGACGATGAACCACGCCGCCAACACACACGAAGGCCGGGCCCACGCCGGGGACTCCATCCACCACGTCCTGGTCCTCGGGGGGACCGGCAAGACCGGCCGCCGGGTCGCAGCGGGCCTCCGGAGCAAGGGGCTCACACCCCGGATCGGATCCCGGAGTGCGTCGCCTCCCTTCGACTGGGCCGAGGAATCCGGGTGGGACGCCGCCCTGGAGGGAATGGACGCGGCCTACATCACCTACGCCCCGGACCTGGCCATGCCCGGGGCCACCGACGCGATCCGGGCCTTCACGGAGCGGGCGAGGGATGCGGGCCTGCGCCGGCTGGTCCTCCTCTCCGGGCGGGGCGAGCCCGAGGCCCAGGCCTGCGAGGCCATCGTCATGGAGAGCGGCCTGGAGTGGACCATGGTCCGGGCCAGCTGGTTCTTCCAGAACTTCTCCGAGGGTGCCTTCGCCCCCATGGTCCTGGAGGGCCGCATCACCCTCCCCGCCGGGGGCGTCCCCGAGCCCTTCGTGGACGTGGACGACATCGCCGAGGTCGCCTTGGCGGCCCTCTCCGGACCTGGCCACCACGGGAAGGTCTACGAGGTCACCGGGCCGCGCCTCATGACCTTCTCCGAGGTCGCCGACGAACTCTCTCGCGCCACGGGACGGGAGATCCGGTTCATTCCGGTCCCCCACGACGCCTTCATCGAGGAGGTCCAGCGCTCCGGGGCTCCCCGGGACGTCGTATGGATGCTGGACTATCTCTTCTCCACCGTGCTGGACGGTCGGAACGCCCATCGCACCGACGGCGTGCAGGAGGCCCTGGGACGGCCCCCGACGGACTTCGCGGAGTATGCCCGACGGGTGGCGGCCACGGGCGCGTGGGACGCCGGGGTCCCCACCGGGGCAGCCCGGTGACCGCGGCGTTGGTGGGGGCGGCGCTCTTCCAGTCGGCCCTCACCTCGGGATTCCTCTTCGCCTTCGCCGCCGTGGTCATGCCGGGCCTGAGGACGCTGGACGACGCCGCCTACCTCAGGGCCTTTCAGCGCATCGACGGGGTGATCCAGGAGGGCCAGCCCCTCTTCATCCTGATGTGGGTGGGCTCCCTGATCGCGATGCTGGCGGCCCTGGTGGTGGGGGTCGAAGCCCTCGCCGGGGTGGACCGGCTCCTTCTGCTGGGCGCCGGGATCCTCTACCTGGTGGGCGTGCACCTCCCCACGGTCGCGGTGAACATTCCCCTCAACAACCGGGTGCAGCGCCTGGACGTCGACGCCCTGGGACCCCAGGAGGCCCGGGAGGCCCGGGGCGTGTTCGAGGGTCGCTGGAATCGCTGGAACCGGCTCCGGACCGGGCTGGGAGCGGGGTCGGTGCTGATGATGCTCCTGCTCCTGGTCCGGCTCTAGTCCGGGCGGGTTTCAGGGCACTCCATCCGGACCTGTACCGAGGGGAGTTCACCACCAGCCCCGGCGCCGCGTGCAAGCCGATGATGGCCCGGGCCCACCTCCTCAATCCCATGGGACGGAGCACCGTCGGCGTCCGCTCCTCGAGGCCCTCGAGGAGCAGCACCGACAGGGGCCCGCATTCGAACAGGTGGGTCCGCTCGGCGGCCTCGACTTCCCATCGCGTCGAGGCCCTCAGGCGAGCCGCCGCTTCCGAGAGGATGATCCAGAGTCCACGGGTCGTCCGTCGATCACCCCCGCCAGACCTCGCCACACAGCCGGACCCAGTTCCCCCCGATCACCTTCTCGATCACCCGGTCGGGGTGTCCCCGGGAGGCAAGGGCGTCGGCGATGAGCTCCATGCGACGGTGGGAGTTCAGCTCGGGAACGGTGAAGAGGACGTCGGGGTCCTCCGCAGGGGCGGCGATGCCGGCGGCGATCCTCCGGGAGACGAATTCCCGATGCTTGGCCCAGTAGTCGTCGGACCCGTCGATGGGGGTGATGGAGAGGTCGCTTCCGATCCCCACGTGGTCCTCGCCGCAGACGTTCAGGGCATGCTCGATGTGGGCCACCACGTCGTCGGTGGTGGGGACCCGGCCCGGGGTGAGGAAGGGCATCAGGTAGATTCCCACCACCCCGCCGCCCTCTGCCGCCGACCGGAGTTCGGCGTCGTCCTTGGACCGGGGGTGACGCTCCACGGCGTTGCAGCCGGTGTGGGTGATGCCCACGGGGGCCGAGGAGGCCCGGATCCCCTCGGCGGTGGTGCGCTGCCCGCAGTGGGACAGGTCCACGAGGCTCCCGAGCTCGTTGAGCCGCTCCACGACCTCGTGGCCGTAGCGGCTCAGCCCGGCGTTGCCCGGCTCCAGGCACCCGTCCCCCACCAGGTTCCGGACGTTGTAGGTGAGCTGGACCACCCGGACTCCGAGGTCGTGGAAGATCCCGATCCGGGCGAGGTCGCCCTCGTAGGGCGTGGTGTCTTGAAACCCCAGGACGATGCCCACCCGGGCCGTGTCCTTGGCGTCCCGTAGCTGGTCGACGGAGCGCACCATCCGGAAGACGCCGGGCCAGCGCTCCACGTTGGCGAACCAGGGCGACATGCGGGCCAGGGTGGAGGTCGTGTTCCCGGCGCTCACCGTGACGTTCATGGCCGTGATCCCCGAGCTCCGGGCGTTCTCCACCATTGGCTCGTCCAGGGGCGGGTTCTCGGGGTAGTTGAAGTACCCGGGACTGCCGAGGAAGTCGATCACCATGGCGTCGTCGTAGCCGGGCCAGGGCGGCGGACTGCCGTCGACGGGTCGGAACCCCGGTGCGATTCCTTCCGATTCTGCCGCCGAGGCGGTCGCCGGCCAGAGGCGGTCGAGGGCGGCCGGCGCGACGCCGGCCGCGGCGGCGTAGCGGACGAAGTCGCGGCGCGAAACGGTCATGGTCTCCTCCTCCGGATCAGGGTCCGTGAGTCTGTGGCTCCGAGCCGCCCCTCGCCAGTGCGGCCTTCTTCCTCGGGGGATCCACCTGCCACGTCGTCGCCCTGATGGGGTATGTCGTATGAGAATTCACCAACCGAGGGGGCGGGGGAAATGAAGACGATCGGGTTCACCACGACGCTCGCTGTTCTCCTTCTTGCCACTCCCGGGCCGGCCCCCGGCGGCGCGGAGGCCGTCGCGGCGCAATCCGGAGATTCCATCACCGGCGCGAGCCCCCCCTCCGTCGAGCTCCCGGTGGACCTGGCCCGGGCCGGCGCTTCGGGGGAGCGGGGCGATCCGACGCCTTGACAGATTCGAGAGCCTGCGATACCCATCATTCCCACTGGGAGTCGCGTCCCGACAGAGCTGGCAGGAGAGAGTATCTTCTCTCTCCCCGATCCGATCCGCCTTGAATGGCGCAAGGATCCCGCTGACGTCGGAGGCGCGTTTTTTCATGTCCGTATCCCGGGTCGTCCGGGGGCCGGAGCCAGTCCACCCTCGAGAAGGAGGGCCTAGTGACACATCCAGACCTCGCAGGCCCGCGGCGCTCGACGCCGCGAGACCACGCCACCGAACCCGGTGCCTTCGGCAATCCGGGCTCGAGTCGGTGGTGGTACGCCGGGGCGGCATGTGCTCCGGCTCGCCAGGACGCAGGGTGGAGGGATCCGGGTCGCTAGGCCCGCCGCATTCCCCAGGGCACCTCGACGGCGCCCCACCTGCGATCCCGGCAGGTGGGGCGTTCGGCATTTCGGCCGGGCGCCGATGTGAAACGTCGGTTCGGCCGAGCAGGCCCGGAGCGGACGGTGAAGGACGCGACTCCCGATCCGCTTCGTGCCTCCGGTCGGTCCGCAGACCGTGGTGACCCTCATGGGCCAGAACCGGATCCAGGAGTTCGTTCGGGACCCGACCTTCGAGTCTCCGAGCCTCGACTACTTCGAGGTGCGGATGCCGTGGGTGACCTTCGTGGTCACCCGTGACTCGGCGGAGCGGATCATGGAGGCGTTGACCGGTTTCGACCCGACCCCCTGGGTTCGGGCCGAGACCGTCTCCGGCTCCGTGGTCTGGGTCCGGACGGAGGCCGTGGTCCTCGTCCGGGAGTGGAGCCGCGCCCAGCGGGATGCGGAGGACCGCTTCTGGAAGGAGATCGAGGCCGAAAGCAAGGAGCGGGAGGAGCCCACCGATTCGTCCGGGCAGGACGACGGTGAGGCCGGCACCGGCGAGGAGGTGGTGGTGGTGGACGAGGAGTCGATCCCCGGCGGCGAGGCGAGTGAAGCCAACGGGGTGTCGTCCGCCGTCAACTCCGGGCCGGTGGAGCAGGAGATCTCGATGCCGGCGTGGGCCGTGATGTTTCTGGCCTTCGTTGTGGGACGGATTCTCCTGTACCTGCTCACATCGTGAACCAGGCATCGCGGTGATGCCGCAACCCGGGCGCCCGGCCCGGTCCTCTCGAGGGCCGGGCCGCGGAGCCCGGCCCCGTGGAGCCCGACCCTCTCGAAGCGGCCTTGCCGGTCGCCGATATCAGGAGTGCAGAGACCATGCAGAAGAAGATCTTCGGACAGCACGACGAGAAGACGCTGATCCAGCTCGACGATGTGGCGAGCCGGGCGGCCCGGGTGGCCCTCATGGCCGACGGGCACCTGGGCTACGTCATGCCCATCGGGGGCGTGGCCGCCTATCGCGAGCAGGTGAGCGTCGTTGGCGTCGGGTTCGACATCGCCTGCGGCAACGCGGCCATCCGGACCGACCTGGCGGTCGATGAGCTTCTGGGACTGGAGCGGGAGGAGCTGGACCGGAACCCCCACCGGGTCAGCGAGCATCCCCGGCTCGTGGAGCTGGCGGACCAGCTCTTCGACGAGCTCTCCTTCGGCATCGGACGCAAGAATCTGGCGGACGACGCTCCGGTGGATGACCCCCTGTTCCACGACGACGCCTGGTGGGCCATCCCCAACGACGGAGGCTTCCGGGACGACCTGATGGACAAGGCTCGCCGGCAGCTGGGCACCATCGGCGGTGGCAACCACTACGTCGACGTCTTCGTCGACGAGGACGGCGCGGTCTGGGTCGGCGTCCACTTCGGAAGCCGGGGGCTCGGCCACACCATCGCCTCCAACTTCCTCGCCCTCTCCCAGGGCGGCTCCTGGGGCGACCGCGGTCGTCAGGAGGAGGTCCTTCTGGACGTGGACGAAGGGCTGGGGAGCGAGTACAGGGCGCTCATGAACCTGGCGGGGCGGTACGCCTACGCCGGGCGGGAGTGGGTCGCCCGCAAGGTGGTCCGGATGCTCGGGGCCCAGGAGGTGGAGCTGGTCCACAACCACCACAACTTCGCCTGGCGCGAGGAGCACGGGGGTGAGGAGTTCATCGTCGTGCGTAAGGGGGCCACCCCCGCCTTCCCGGGGCAGAAGGGGTTCGTGGGCGGGTCCATGGGGGACGATGCCGTGATTCTCCGGGGCACCGAGCGTGAGGATGGGATCACCTACGACCAGCGGGACGCCCTCTTCTCCACGGTGCACGGGGCGGGGCGGGTGATGGGCCGGATGGCCGCCAAGGGGAAGTGGAAGCGGGGCCGTCAGGTGAAGCGCGGCCGGATCAGCCCGGGGATGATGCAGCGATGGCTGGATCGGAAGGGGGTGGTGCTCCGGGGCGGCGATCTGGACGAGGCACCGCAGGCGTACCGACGCCTTCCGGACGTCCTGGCCGCCCAGGGGGACACGGTGGAGGTGCTCCACACCCTCCGACCCGTGGTGGTGTGCATGGCACCGGGGGACACCCGGGACCCCTACAAGGACTGACGGAGACCCGTGACGGAATCCGGGTCGGCTCGATGCCGACCCGGATCTTCCGTCAGGCGCGACTCAGGTCGTGCTTCGAGATGGGGAGCGACCGGATCCGAGTCCCGGTGGCGTCGAAGATCGCGTTGCACAGCGCGGGGATGGCCGGGGGGAGGGGCGGTTCGCCCAGCCCTGTGGGATCGTAGTCCGTCTCGATGAAACGGACGTGGACCCGGGGCGCCTGGGGCATCCGGAGGAGGGGATAGTCGTCGAAGTTCGCCTGGACCGCTCGGCCGTTTGCGATGGTGATCTCCTGGCCGAGGGCGTGGGAGATCCCTTCCATCACGGCACCCTGGGCGTTGTTCTCTGCGTTCAGGGGGTTGATGATGTGCCGCCCGATGTCCACGGCGGCCCAGACCTCGTCCACCGAGAGCTGGCCCCGTTCGTCCACAGAGACCTGGACGACCTCCGCCACGTACCCACGATGGCTGAAGTGGAAGGCCACCCCCATTCCGGTCCCGTCGGGGAGGCCGTCACGGCCACCCCACCCCGCCATCTCACCCACCTCTTCCAGCACCCGCTTCATCCGCGTCGGGTTCATGGCCGTGTCGGAGCCGGCGGCGTCCAGCAGATCGAGCCGGAACTGGAGCGGGTCGATTCCGGCTTCGTGGGCCAACTCGTCGATGAAGGCCTGGTACGTGTAGGCGAGACCGTTGCTGCCCGGCGCCCGCAGGGCACCGGTGGGCACGCCGAAGGGGATGAGGCTCGCCGCCATGGTCATGTTCGGCACGCACCCCGCCGGGAATTCCGAGTCGCGAACGCTTGCGCTCCGGGCGAATTCGTCGCCCTCGCCGAAGGAGACGAAGTGGTTGTGCCAGGCCACCAGGCGCCCCTGGGCGTCCACGCCGCCCCGCATGCGGTGGAAACCGGCGGGACGGTAGAAGTCGTGGCGCATGTCGTCCTCACGCGTCCACAGGAGCTTGATGGGCACGCCCTCCAATTCCCGGGCGATCCGCGCTGCCTCCACCACGTAGTCGTTGCTGAGCCTGCGCCCGAACCCCCCTCCCATCCGTTGCAGATGGAGGGTGATGGCGTCCTGCGAGATCCCCAGCGTCTCGGCTACCAGCTCCCGACCCGACTCCGGAGTCTGTGTGGGAGCCCAGAGCTCCATCCTACCGGCCTGCCACAAGGCGGCGCAGTTCTGAGGCTCCAGCGTCGTGTGGGACAGGAAGGGGTAGAAGTAGTCCGCCTCCACCGTGTGCGGGGCGGCGGCGAAGGCCTCGTCGAAGTCCCCGTCGGAGCGGAGCACCATGGACGGCTCTTCCTCGAACAGTTCCTGTGCCCGCCCCGCGTATCCCTCGCTGCTTTCGGTCGCCGTGGGTCCCTCGTCCCACTCCACCTCCAGGACGTTCAGGCGCGCCTCGTTGACGAGCCACCAGCTGTCGCCGACCACGGCGACGCCGGAGAGAAGCCCGGCCAGATTCTCTCCACCTTCCACCACGAAGGCGTGTCGGACCCCGGGGGCCGCCCGCACCGCCTCCAGGTTCGCGCTTCGGACCCGTCCCCCGAACACGGGGCACTTCTCGAACACGGCGTAGAGCATCCCGGGCATCTCGAAGTCGATCCCGAACAGGGACTTCCCGGTCACGATCTCCTCGATGTCCACGTTCCCCACGGGCGTCCCGATGATGTCGAATTCGTCGGGCGTCTTGAGCTCCAGTCCCTCCGGATCCGGCGCGTCGAAGGTGGCGGCGGTGGCGGCAAGGGATCCGTAGGGAGCGGATCGCCCGCTGGCGCGGTGATGCACCACCCCCGCATCGGTCTCCAGCTCCGCCAGGGGGACCTCCCAGGTCTGGGCGGCCGCCTGCAGGATCAGGTGCCGAGCGGCGGCCCCCACCTGACGCATGGGAATCCAGTGCATCGGCGTCGCCCAGCTACCGCCGGCGAACTGACCCGAATACAGCTCCGTATCCAGATCCGCCTGACGCACCGTCACATCCGCCCAGTCCACGTCCATCTCGTCCGCGATGAGCATGGGGAGCATGGTCTTGACCCCCTGCCCGATCTCGGGATTCTGGGCCATGATCGTGATGGTCCCGTCGGGGTCGATCCGGACGTGCCCGTTCAGAAAGCCCTCCGGCGGCACCGCGAAGGCGTCCTGGCCGAGGCCGAAGAAGTCGAAGTAGCTGGAGAGCACGAGGCCGCCCCCGGCCGCTGCCCCCACCTTCAGGAAGGTCCGGCGCTTCATCGAGGAGCCACTCATCGGTCGTCCTCCCGTCCGTTGCCGGCCGATCCATCCGTCTCCACCATCCGCTGCGCCGCCCGGTGGATGCCGGAGCGAATGCGCGTATAGGTGGCGCATCGACAGAGATTCCGGTTCATGGCCGAGTCGATGTCGTCGTCCGTCGGGTTGGGAATGCGCTCCAGCAGGGCCGCCGCAGCCATGAGCTGACCGGCCTGGCAGTATCCGCACTGGGGCACGTCGAGCTCACGCCACGCCTCCTGCAGCGGATGCCGACCGTCGGGGGAAAGACCCTCGATGGTCACCACCTCGTCGCCCTCCAGGGTGCCGACACGCACCCGGCAGCTCCGGACGGCGCGGCCATTGCGGTGGACCGTGCACGCCCCGCACTGGGAGATGCCGCACCCGAACTTGGTCCCCTTGAGATCGAGCATGTCCCGGAGGACCCAGAGGAGCGGCATGTCCTCCGGCGCGTCCACCGTGGTGGAGTTTCCGTTGAGCGTGAAGGTGACTGGTGGCATGGGACGACCTCCCGTTGTGCGGGGCCCTGCGAGACATCGGATCGGTGGGCGGGCCGGCGGCGCCGACCCGAACCACATAGTACGCACAGGACCCGCTTCTGCCCAGCCTCTCCTTCGCCACGGGCCGCGGTCGGAGCTTGACAAACCCCCGGGGAGTCCCCTCACGGTTGAAGGGCGGGACGCGGCGGGATCGGCGTTCCCGCCCATGGCTTCCGGACCTTCGGGCCGCGCCTCCTCGCTGCGTGCGCACCAGTGTGCCCCACTGGAACTGCCCACCTTCACGCAGGAGGCGACATGCCCCTCGAAAGACCCTTCCCGGATCAGCACGTGGACGAGTTGGACGCCTGGCTACGCGGCCCTCTGATCCTCCCGACGGACGAGGCCTACGACGAGGCCCGGACGGTCTACAACGGAATGATCGACAAGCGCCCGGCTGCCGTTGTGGCGGCAGCCGACGTGGCCGACGTCATGGCCACCGTGGACTTCTGTCGGGAGCACGACGTCCTGCTGGCCATCCGGGGCGGCGGCCACAACGGACCCGGCCTCGGCACGTGCGACGACGGCCTGGTCCTGGACCTGTCCCCCATGCGAGGCGTCCGCGTCGACCCCGGTGAAGGGGTCGTCGACGTCCAGGGGGGGTGCACCTGGGGTGACGTGGACCACGCCACCCACGGCTTCGGGCTGGCCACCCCCAGCGGGATCATCTCCACCACGGGTGTGGGGGGGCTGACGCTGGGCGGAGGGCATGGCTACCTCACGCGGAAGTACGGTCTCACCGTGGACAACCTGATCTCGGCGGACGTGGTGCTTGCCGACGGCCGCCTGGTCACCACGGATGAGCACCGTCACCCCGACCTGTTCTGGGCGATCCGCGGTGGCGGCGGCAACTTCGGCGTCGTGACCAATTTCCGCCTGCGCCTCCACCCGGTGGACACGGTGGTGGCGGGTCCCACCGTCTGGCCCGTGGACCGGACAGCGGAGCTGGTGCGCTGGTACGACGACTTCATGGCCCGGGCAGACCGGGACGTGTACGGGTTCTTCATGACCTTGACCGTTCCGCCGGGACCCCGGTTTCCCGAGGAGCTTCACGGAGAGAAGGTCTGCGGCGTGCTCTGGTGCCATCTCGGCTCCCCCGAACAGGCACGGGCGGACATCCTGGAGCCCGTGCAGGAGTTCGGTGAGCCGAGCTTCTCACACGTCGAGCCCATGCCGTACCCGGCGCTCCAGAGCGCCTTCGACGGGCTGTATCCCCCAGGGCTCCACTGGTACTGGAAGGGGCACTCCGTGAGCGAGCTCCGGGACGAGGCGGCGGAGATCATCCAGGAGTACGGCGAGCGCCTCCCCACCGGGCTGTGCACCATGCACCTCTACCCCGTGGACGGCGCCCCCAACGATATCCCGCCCGAGGCCACGGCCTACCGCCAGCGGAATGCCCGCTGGTCCCAGGTCTTCGCCGGCGTCGCCCGGGATGCCGAGGACATCGAGAAGATCCGGGCCTGGTCCCGGGGTCACTGGCAGGCCCTGACGCCCCACGTGGGGGAAACGGCCTATATCAACTTCCTCATGGCCGACGACGACGAGGTCGTCCGGGCCACCTATGGCGACAACTACGACCGGCTGCAGCGGATCAAGGCGGAGTACGATCCCACCAATCTCTTCCGGGTCAATCAGAACATCCCCGCGGGGGGCTGAGTTCCGGGGTGTGGAGGCGGCGCGTCGACCCCCGGCAGGCCCGGAGTTGACGCGGCGGCGGTCCCCCTCGAGGGGGGATTTCCCCCCTCACCCGGTTAGATTCAGAGATCATGCAGACGCCTGTACTCCGGCGGGACGCCGCCCTCTATCTCACCCCTCTCCGGGAGGGGGGCTCGCTGCCGGGGGTGGTGGAGACCGTGGACGGGACCACCTGGGTGGTGAAGTTCCGGGGCGCGGGCCAGGGCCCGAAGGCACTGGTGGCGGAGCTCCTGGTGGCAGATCTGGCCGAGACGCTGGGGCTGCCGGTGCCGGACCGGTCCCTGGTGATGCTGGACGAGGCCTTCGGACAGGGGGAGCGTGATCCGGAGATTCAGGACGTGCTCGCGGCCAGCCGGGGTGTGAACGTCGGTCTACGCTACATGGACGGGGCCTTCAACCTGGATCCCGTCGCCGTACCGGAGTCGGTGGACGAGGCCTTTGCCACCGCCCTGGTCTGGCTCGACGCCCTGGTCACGAACCCGGACCGGTCGGCCCGGAACCCCAATCTCATGTTCTGGAACGACCGGAGCTGGCTCATCGATCACGGAGCTGCCCTGTACTTCCACCACGACTGGAGCCGGGTGACCCGGGAGCGTCTCCGGGCTCCCTTTCCCGGGATCCGGGATCACGTCCTCCTCACGCGGGCCGGGAATCTGTCGGATGCAGACCCCGCCCTCGCCGACCGTCTCACGCCGCAGGTCCTGGAGGAGGCGGTGGGCCGGCTTCCAGAGGACCTCCTGGCGGACCCCCTCATGCGGGAGGCGGAGGGCGTGGATCCCCCCGAGACCCGTCGACGCTACCTGGAGGCGCTCACGGCGCGCCTCGAGGCGCCTCGCGCGTTCGCCACCGCGGCCGAGTCCCTGCGGACGGAGGCCCGTGCCACCCGCCCCACCCGTCTGGAGTCCCGGCGATGAACGGGCCAGCCAGGATTCCCTTCGACTACGGAATCCTCCGCCTCGTCCCCCACCCTCATCTGGAGCAGTGGGAGCCCGTTGGCGTGGTGGTTCATGCTCGGACGCCCGCCTTTCTGGAGGCCCGGGTCCTGGACGACCCGGTGATCCTGGCCGAGCTGGCGCCGGCGTTGGATGCCGACGTCGTCGCACGGTATCTGAAGAACTGGGCTGCCATCGCACGGGGAGACGAAGGGGCGGGACCGGTGGCCCTCTATCCGCCCTCCGAGCGCTTCCACTGGCTCACCTGCCCCCGCTCCGACGTGCTGCAGAGCTCCCCGGTCCGGAGGGGCCTCGCTGAGGACCCGGCGACGGCTCTGCGGCACCTCTGGGAGGAGCAGGTGGCACGAGAGGGCCCGGGGAGGGGCTGAGTCACCATGCGGCGCCGGAGGCCCGGCGGCGGGGGAGCGCGCGAGCCCACCGGGCGTATCTCCCTCGACCACCGGTCCGGGCCTACTGGAAGGTGTAGGACAGGGCGTAGTGGAGACTGAAGGTCCGGATGTTGACCTCGGTGGTTCCCTCCACGCCCCCCAGCGAAGGCCCGAAGCGTCGATCCAACGTCGTCCCCCAGTTCGAGGAGACCCCAATGGTGCCGGAGAGCTGACCGCCGAAGGACACGGCCAGCCCGAAGCCCGTGAGGTCCACCGTCTGGAACTGGGAAGTGTCCGGGTTCCCGACGGGGGAGCGGTCGGTGAACACGCCCGCGTGTAGCCTCCAGGAGCCGGCGAGCGCGTAGTTGCCGCCCAAGGCCAGATTGGTCACCGCCGACAGCGTCTCCCGGGCGGGTGCCACGTCCTCCTGGACCACGGTGGGGGTACCGTCGGCATCGGTGCGGACCACCGTGGCGCGGGCCTCGGTGTGGACCATGTCGAAGACGTCCCGGCTGCCGTGGTACCGGAGGTTCGCCTCCACCTCGAAGTCGCCCAGGCTGGCGGAAAAGCCCCCGACGATCCGCATGGGAAGCGGGTATTTGAAGGTGGCGCCGTCGTCTCGAAACGAGATGTCCAGGGCCCCGGAGGCGTCCGACTCGAACGTCTGGGCGCTGGCGAGGGACGATCCGCCCAGGTGTAGGCCCGGTGATGTGAAGGTGGCCCCCAGGCGCAAGGCTTCGGAGACCTCCCACTGGACTCCTGCCGTGGCCTGAAGCTGGTAGGACTGTCCGTCGAGGCTCGCCGACTGGAAGGCTTGCTCTCCCTGGAGCGGCGAGACCAATCGGTTTCCGACCCGGTTCTCGGCCTTGAGCCAGGTGATGGGGAGGCCGACTCCCACCCCCACCCGAAGCCGGTCGGTGAGGGGGTAGCCCGCTGCCAGGGCCGGGATCGCAACAGTCATCTCCGAGTTGAAATGGAAGTCCAGGGACTCGCCCCCGGAGCCGGGCGTCACACCTCCGAGCACCCCACTCACGGCGCCGGGACTCCACAAGACCGGCCGGGTGAAGGAGAAGCCGAGCCGCAGCCTCGACCGGCCCATCACCTCGGACCCGATCACCCCTGCGAAGTAGGTCCCCAGAGAAGAGAACCGTCCGCTCGGGAATCTCTGGTCCAGCCCCTCCAGGCTGACCGTGGTGTACTCGTAGGCGTTGGCACTGGCGTTGATGACCGTCTTCTCCGCCATGGCGAGACCCGCCGGGTTGTACCAGTTGGCACCGGCATTCCCGGTCCGAGCCACGTAGGCACCCCCTTCGAGCCCCTCCACCTGCCCCACCCGGATCCGGTCGAAGTTGGGGACCACGTTCGTGGGTTGGAGGGGGGACTGGGCTGCGGCGTCGGATCCCAGCAGCGTCAGGGCGAGGCCGAGAACCGTGCCCGCCCCACAGGGACTCCGGACGAATCGTTGGCGCATCGGGAGGGCTCGAGCTGGGGACAGTGAAGCCGCAGAGCGGGAAGGGTACGTACGCCCGGGGGAGGCGGCAAGGCGGAAAACACACCGGTGGAGACCGGGGCGCCGGTCTGCCTCCTCTGCCGTGCATTGCGCATCCACCGGTGGCTCAAGGATACTGTGGCCGACCCTCTCCCCGACCCCCCGGACCTGGATCCTCATTTTTCCCAGAGCCCGTCGCTCCCACGCCTTTGGCCTCAGTGCACTGACTGCCTTCCTCCTGACCGCCTGCGCCGCTCCCGACGGCGGAGAATCCGTCGGGGATGCGGTGGAACAGGGGCGGCTCGTGGAGATGCTCCAGGCGGGCCAACCCGTCTTCGGTGTCTTCTCCGGTCCGCAGACCCGGGAGCAGGGAGCGGTCATGGCAGCCGAGAGCGATGCCGACTTCATTCTCTATTCCATGGAGTCGGGCCCCTTCGACGTCGCCACCATGGAGGCGTATCTGGAGGGCATGGAGGAGGCGGGGGGCCCGATGGTCATGGACCGCCTTCCCGTGGTCCTGCGGGTGCCTCCCATCGACGATGTGGAGGCGTCCAGAGCCCAGTTGGACGAGGCCATGCCGACGGGTATCGCCGGAATCGTCTTTCCCCACGTGGCCCGACCCGATCAGGCGGCGGCCTCGGCGGAACTCCTGACCGAGGCGTGGCCCCAGGATCCCCGGGGGAGCCGCGTGAACATCCTGATCGTCGAGGATCGGGAGGGGATCGAGAACGTGGAGGAGATCATGGCGACCCCGGGACTCAGCGTCGTCTTCGCCGGACCGGGGGACCTGCGCAGGGCCTACGACGGGGACATGGAGCAGGTCGAAGCCGCCATCCAGACGGTGCTGGAGGCCTGCCTCGAGTACGGGGTGGTGTGCGGGGTGACCGCCGGCGTGGACGATATCGCACAGCGGCTCGAGGAGGGCTTCGGCATGATCATCGTCACCGAGCCCGAGGCCGTTGCGGTGGGCAAGGTCGCAGCGGGGAGGATGCCATGAAGGGTCGGGGCCTGCCGGGTCTCGTCCTGGCATTCACCCTGGCGGGACCGGTGACGGCACCCACGGCGCTCCAGGGGCAGGCGGTCCGTGCCCTTGTGGGAGGCACCGTCGTGGACGGAACCGGTGCCCCACCCCTGGCGGACGGGGTCGTTGTGGTGGAAGGAGATCGCATCCGCTGCGTGGGCCGTCGTGCCGACTGCCCGATCCCGGACGACGCGGAGCGGATCGATGTGACGGGCCGGTGGCTCACGCCCGGTCTCGTGGACGCCCACGTGCACTTCAGTCAGACCGGGTGGTTGGACGGACGACCCGACGGTCTGTCCGTTCCGGAGATCTATCCGTATGCCGAGACGGCATCCGACGCCCGGGACAACCCGGACCGCTGGCACCGGTCCTATCTGTGCAGCGGGATCACCGCCGTCTACGATCCCGGGGGCCACCCCTGGACCACCGGACTGCCACAGGCCGCCGAGGGCCGGGCCGATCGAGTCCACGTCCGGGCGGCGGGGCCACTGGTGACGTTCGCCTCGGTGCCGGCGCTGAATCTCGACGACGAGTTGTACACCTTCCTCCCCATGTCCACCGACCAGGAGGCGATGGCCTCGGTGGATCGGCTGGTGGCCATGGGCGCCACCTCGGTGAAAGTGTGGTATCTGAGGGTCCCCGCCGACCGGCGGGAAGCGCTCGACGCCCGCCTCATGCGGATCGGAGCCCGGGCACGGGAGGCGGGGCTCGACCTCATCGTTCACGCCACCGACCTCCGTGGCGCCAAGGTGGCGTTGCGGGCTGGGGCGGCCATGCTGGTCCACAGCGTGGAGGACCGCCTGGTGGACGACGAGTTCCTGGAGTTGGCCCGGGCCGTGGGCGTGGTCTACGCCCCGACGCTTCGCGTAGGGGCCCACTGGACGCGGGCCCGGATCTCGGTGGCGCTGAACGCTCCCGCCGCCATCGACGACCCGAACGGGTGTGTGGACGAGAGGACGGTGGAGCGGATCCGGGAGACCGAGCGTCTACAGCCTCACATGCCCGACCGGTTCCGGGATGATCTGGAGTGGGCCCTGGCCTCCATGCGGTCGGTGGGCCGTACCGAGGCGATCATGGCGGAGAACCTCCGCCGTGTACGATCCGCCGGGGTCACCATCGCCACCGCCACCGACGCCGGCAATCCTCTGACCCTCCACGGACCGTCCATCTATGAAGAGATGGAGGCGATGCAGGCGGCGGGCATCCCGGCGGCGGAGGTGGTGGTGCTGTCCACTCGGAACGGGGCTCGGGCCATGGGACGGGAGGCCGACTTCGGCACCCTGGAACCGGGAAAGCTGGCCGACCTCCTGGTCCTGGCTCGGGACCCCACCGAGGACGTTGCGGCATTTCGGAACCTGACTCGGGTGATGCGAGCCGGTGTCCTGCACGATCAGGAGGCGCTGCGCTACCGATGAGTCGGGGCCGGGCTCGACTTCCGGGACCGGAACCGCTCCCCCGGCACGATGTCACTCGCCGTCGTGGGGGGATCGCGCAAGCTCGCCGTTCAGTTCCGCGTACACCTGTTGAATCGCCCGGGGACCCTGGCTGGCCCGAAGGCTCCAGGACTCCAGCTCGCCGAAGTCGGCTTCCAGCATAGCCCGCTCCACGGGCACGCCGGCTTCGTGGGGGCCAGGGTCCGGGAGTCGTCCACGAAGCCGTGACCCGGGATGTACGTCTCCACCTCCATGGCCTCCGCCGCCTCCAGCATCGCCACCCACTCCGACGGGTACGCGGTTCGCATCGCCGGAAAGACCCGGTGCAGGTAGGTCTCGCTCATGAAGAGCACCCCTTCCTCCGGCAGGTGCACCACCAGATCACCACCGGTGTGGGCCCGCCCCAGGAAGAGGAGCTCGATGCGGCGCCCCCCCAGGAGCAGAGTCTCCCGCTCCGATACGAGGCGAGTGGGAAGCGGGACCGCAGGCGCCTCCGAGTCGGCATCCCGGGCCTGCGATGCCCGACGGAGATTCTCCGCCGATGTGGGGTGGGCCCAGAATTCGACATCCGCCGGGAAGGCGGCGTTGCCGGCCGTGTGGTCTCCATGATCCGAGCTGATCACCACGTGGCGGATGGGGCGCTCGGTGATCCCCTCGATGGTGGCCACGAGCCGCGCCGTCTCCTCTTCGCTCCCCTGCCCATCCGCCACCAGGACCCCCTCGTCGGTCACGACGATCAGGCTCACGGTGGTGAAGCGCTCGTCCCCTGCCGAGCGAAGCTGTTCGTAGCTGTAGACGTCCGGCGCCACCTCCCTGACGCGGGGAAAGTCGGCTTCGGTGAGGCCGCGGGCTTCCGGGTCGGCGGTGGCCACGTATCCGGCGTCGTCACCTCCGGGCAGGCCCTCCGGTCCACACGCCACGGTCTGGAGGAGCGTCGCCAGCAGGCACAGCCTGCACAGCCGCGCGAGGACACGAAGGGAACGGGCGGGGGCCGCGGAACTCGCCATGGCGGATCTCCAGCGCTAGAGTGGGCCCGTCATTCTATCACCGGGAGGGAGTGAATCACCATGAAGCGTGCTGCCTGCAGGTCACTCGTGCTCACCCTGCTGGTCGCAGGGCCGGTGGTGGGCCAGGAGATGGACGCACCCCGGCCCATCGCCGGGATCGAGTCGGTCTGGTTGGAGGAGCTGACCTGGATGGAGGTCCGGGACCGGATCGCCCAGGGGACCACCACCGCCATCATCTCCACCGGGGGCGTGGAGCAGAACGGACCCTACGTGGCCCTGGGGAAGCACAACTACGTGCTGGAGTCTGTGTGTCCCATGATCGCCGAGCGCCTGGGGAATGCCCTCTGCGCTCCCATCATCAAGCTGGTCCCGGAAGGCGACATCGACGAGCCCAGTGGACACATGCGATATCCCGGTACCCTGAGTGTCCGGCAGGAGACGTTCGAGATGATGCTCACCGACGTGGCCCGGAGCCTGGCCGCCCACGGCTTCACGGACATCGTCTTCATCGGTGACAGCGGCGGCAACCAGCGGGGGATGGCGAACGTCGCCGAGGCGTTGAACGGACGGTGGCAGGGGACCGAAGTGCGGGCCCACTTCATCCCGGAATTCTACGACGGGGACGGGACGATCGCCTTCATGCGGGACGAGCTGGGCATCGAGGAGACGGAGAACGACGGCTTCCACGACTTCTACTGGATCACCGTCCAACAGATGGTCACCGACCCGGCCACGGTCCGCTACGACGAGCGGGTGGAGGCGGGGCTGGCCCACATCAACGGGCTGAGCATCGCCCCCAAGGAGGAAGCCGTCGAGGTGGGAAAGCGCATTCTGGAGTGGCGAGCCGACACCACCGCCCGGGCCATCCGGACGGCGCTCGCCGGCGGTTGAGGGAAGGAGTCCTGAGAGACGAAGGCGGGGCCTGGATTCGCTCCAGGCCCCGCCTTCGTCGTTCCCGCGGTCTCCCGCCCGGAGCGGGTCTGGGCGACCCCCGGCTAGCAGCTCATGCAGTTGTGATTGTTCACTGCGCCCAGGCTCTCCAGCAGCGCGATGGTCTCGGGGAAGGGCTGGACCCGCTGCTGCGGTCCGTTGGCCATGTCCACCGTGGTCTGGCCCCGGCGGCTCACGAACGTCACGTCGGCGCCCTGGCTCACCAGGTACTCGATGAGCTCGTTGTCCCCCCGGGCCGCCGCGTGATGGACCGCCGAGTAGCCGTCGTGATCCCGCTGGTTCACATCGGCACCCAGCTCCTCCACCAGGTAGCGTACCGCCGGGAGCCAGCCGTCGGGAGCGTGGCGGTGGGAGTTTCCGGCTCGCGCCACGCCGTACCCCACACCCGAAGCGGCGTGGATCGGATACACGGCGGGGCCGCCTACCGGAACGGGCGGCAGGCCCGAGGGATCCTCCTCCTCCCCGTCGTCGTCCCGGGAGCGCCGCCGCCGTTCAGGCGCCTTCTCGGTGGGGATGTCCGGATCCGCGCCCGCCTCGACCAGGAGGCGCATCGCCGGGACGTCGGTGGCGTAGGCGGCCCGCCAGAAGGGGGTGGCCCCCCTGAAGTTGACCCCGAGCAGGTCGAAGTTGAACGACGTGTACCAGATGTGGGTCCTCACCCGGGCATTGGGGTCGGCTCCCGCGTCCAGCAAGGCCTCGAGGACGTCCAGGTACGACGCCTCCTGCTGCTTGTAGGCGGTGGGCTGGGGGTAGAGCGCCTTGGGAGCCCAACGGTTGTTGAGGGTGGCGTAGAGGGGCGCCACGCCGTCCTCGCTGGCCAGCGTCGGATCGGCGCCGGCGTCCAGGAGTTCCAGCGCCAGGTCGTAGTGGCCGTTGATGAGGGAGACCAGAAGGGCCGTGGACTGATCCCCTCCCGTCCGGGCGTCGATGTCGGCGCCGGCGTCCAGCAGGAGCCGCACCTCGTCGGCCCGGCCATCCCGAGCCGCCAGGTGGAGGGCCGTGAGCCCTCCCTGCTTCCCGACCAGGTCGTCGTAGCCCAGGGGCTCGGGCTCCTCCTCGCCCCCGTCCTCCTCGTCCGCCTCGTCATCCTCCTGCGAGACCTCGGAGATCGAACCTGTCACCTGCACGTCGGGATCGTCCGGATCCACCACCAACTCCGCCTCTTCCTCGGGAGGCGTCCAGATGCCCAGCTCCTTCTCCCGGGCTTCCCGTTCCGCCTTGAGGCGTTCCTCCCTCTCCCTCCGTTCCTCCTGGTCGTGCTCGGACCGGGCCACGAAGTCCACGACCCGGGTCATGGCGGACACGTCCGCTCCGCGGGTGAGAAGCGCGGCCACGGCGTCGGTCCGGCCCCGCCCTGCGGCGAACATCAGGGGTGTGCGCTGCGCCGCTCCATCGGGGGCGTCGATCTCCGCACCGGCGGCGAGCAGCATCTCGATGGCCTCCACGCTCCCGGCCTCGGCGGCGAAGTGCAGGGCCGTGACGCCGGTGGTGGTCTCGGCCGAGACGTCGGCGCCGGCATCCACC
>JARRPL010000017.1:0-23047 GCA_037382905.1 Gemmatimonadota bacterium
GCGCGCTCCACCCCGGGGAGCGCCTCAACCTCGTGGAGGATCCGATCCAGGAGGGCCCTCCCCTCCTCGTCGTCGTAGCCTTGCAGCGCCGGGTCCAGGGAGGCCGTCAGCAGGTGGCTGGGCTCGTCGAAGCCCGGGTCCACCCGGGTGGCCCGCTGCAGGCTCCGGAGGAAGAGCCCGGAGCCCACCAGGAGCATGAGGGAGAGGGCCACCTGGGCCACCACGAGAGCCGACGACATGCGGGAGCGCCCCACGCCGCCGGCGTCACCCTTCACCGCGGCCATCGTCCCGTTCCGGGTCGCCTGCAGCGCCGGCGCCATCCCGAAGAGGATCCCCGCCACCACCGAGATCGCCCCGGTGAAGAGGAGAACCGTCCCGTCGAGCCCCACGTCCATGGCCCAGGGTCCGTCCATGGGAGGACGGAAGACCTCCAGCGCCCGGGTGGCCAGCAGGGCCAGCCCGCTCCCAGGCTCAGGCGCAGCGCAATCTCCTGTCGCCGGTCCCGGGCCCGGGCCAGGAACAGGTTGGCCACGTTGACGCAGGCGATGAGCAGGAGAAGCGCCACCACCGCCATCATGACCGTACTCATCCCCATGGAGGCATTGGAGAACGACGGGTGGATCCCCGCCTCGGACTGAGGGACGATCCGGGTCCCGAGCTGGGTATCGTAGTCCTCGGGGTGCTCCTCCAGGAGCAGGGCCAGGAGGCGATCCACGGACTCCTGGGCCCGCTCTACGCCCACGCCGTCCCGGAGCCGGGCCACCACGTTGAAGGAGTTGCTCCCCCGACTCTCCAGGTAGTCGCAGCAGGGAGCGAGCTCCCGCTGCATCATGAGTGGGGCGTAGACGGGGACGTCGGCGAAGGTCACGGGGCCCTTGAAGTCCCGGGCCGCCACGCCAACCACCTCGAAGGGATGGCCGTTCACGTCGAGCGTCCGCCCGATCACCCCGGGATCCCCCCCGAAGTGGCTCTGCCAGAATCCGAATCCCAGCACCACCACCGGGTGGGCTCCGGGCCCCCGGTCCTCCTCGCCAGGGAGGAAGGTCCGCCCCAGCTCGGGCTGCACGCGGAAGGTCTGGAAGAAGTTGGCGCTGACCATGAGGGCCATGGTCCGCTCCGTCTCCCCCTGCCCCGACAGCGCCACGGGGGTGAAGGCCCAGGCCGCCACCGATTCGAAGACATCGTCGGTGCGGTCCCGAAGGTCCTGGTAGTGGGGGATGGAGTTGGAGCCGTACTCGATGCCGCCCCACACCCGGTACAGCTGGACCAACCGGTCCGGCTCCCAGGCGCCCGGGAGGGGCTGGAGGAGGATCCCCCGGACCGCCGAGAAGACCGTGGCGTTCATACCGATCCCCAGAGCCAGCGTCACCACCGCCGCCGTGGTGAACATCGGGTTCTTCAGCAGCATGCGGACGCCGTAGCGGAGATCCTGAAGCAGGTCACCCATGCGTCCGTCCCCTCCTGCAGGTCGTCCGACCGTCCGGTCCGGACCCGGCACCGACCGACCGAAGGTCCGGAAGTGCCCCCGGAGCCCGCCCCCGGTCCCGGCGGTGGCGCCGGGCTCCTCCACCCGCCGCCCGCCACCGTGGCCGGGCCCTTGCCGCCGAGGAGCGCCGCGGGGACGTGGACGACCGTGGGGGCGGGGGGACGGCCGGGTGGAGCTCGGACATGGGCGCTCCTGGATGCATGGCGACCGTCGTGCATCGGTCACCGATGCAAGCGGCGGCACCTCGAAGGGACTCGGACGGGCGGGAACGACGGTCCCTACGGACGGAACCGCCGCCGGGATTCACCGGGAGGCGCCCCCAGGACGGACCCACCCGGCAGACCGGGCGGTGCCGAGGGCGGCCCGGCCTGCCCTCGCGGGAACCCGGTGGACCGCTTCAGCGCCCGGCGAGAGCCGGGGTCGGCGGAGCCACCTCCGCCAGGGGCCGGCCGGGATCGGCCATGACCGCCCGGAGCAGCTCGAAGTACCCCTCCATCCAGCTCCGCACCGTTCCGGCGTCCAGGATGTCCGAGCTGTGATCCACCTCCAGGATGGGCCCGGCGCTCTCCAGGACGATGTTCACGAAGAGGTCGTACTTCACGTAATCCCGGGGTCCGGTGACGTAGCGTGCCTCCACCCCGTTGAAGTCGAAGCTCTCCATCCCCTGGTCTACGTTGAAGGTGACGGTGACCAGGGGATCCTGCCCCACGTTCCGCTTCACCGGCAGCTTCCGGAGGAGGGAGGCGTAGGTGAACCGCTGGTGGTCGTTCAGGTCCAGGATGTAGTCCCGGGTGTCGCCCAGGAGCTCCTGGAAGCTCCGTTCCAGATCCACCCGGGTACGGAGGGGGAGGAAGTTCACGGCGTGTCCCACCATCTTCGGCCGGCCCGCCACGGCCTGCCCCGCCATGGGCACGCCCACCACCACGTCGTCCTGCCCCGTGAGGCGGGCCATGAAGGCCGAGAAGGCGGCGTAGAGGGTGGTGAAGCTGGTGACCTTCTGACGGGCGCAGAAGGCGTCCAGGGCCGCAACCATCTCCGCATCGAAGCGGATGCCCTGACGCTCCCCGGCGAAGCTCTTGGTCGGAGGCCGGGGTCGGTCCAGGGGGAGCTGGAGGGGCTCCGGGAGGGCGCCGGCGAACTGGTCGACCCAGAAGGCCTCGGTCTCGCGATACTCCTCCGACTCCAGGTAGGCGGCCTCGTCCTCGAGGAAGTTCGTGAGGGAGTCGGGGGAGGCCTCCCCGAAGCGCTCCATGCGGCACGCGGCGCCGTAGTAGGCCGCCAGGTCCTGGAGCACCACCCCCATGGACCACCCGTCGATGACCAGGTGGTGGGCGGTGAGGACCAGGGTGGACCGCTCGTCTCCCGTCCGGTAGAGGGTGCACCGCACCAGGGGCCCTTGGATCAGGTCGAAGTCGGAGGCCACATCCTCCCGGATCGCCCGGGCCAGCTCCGCCTCCCGCTGGTTCTCCGGGAGCGAGGTGAGGTCCACCTCGTCCACCGGTACGTGCCCGGCAGGCCGGACGACCCACTTCTCCCCGTCGGGATGCTCAGTGGCCCGGAGCCCTTCGTGGCGGTGCACGACCCGCTGCACCGCGTGGCGCAGGGCATGAAGGTCCACGGGGCCGTCCAGATCGTAGATGACCTGCTCGTGAAAGGCCCGGGAGGCCTCCGGTGAAAGACGGGTCGCCAGCCAGACCTCCATCTGACTCCGGGTGAAGGCGACCTCCCTGGAGGGGCGGGTGTCACCGTCCAGCGCCCTGGCCGGCACGATCCCCGATTCCTGGAGAAAGGCGATGCTGTCCCGGAAGGCCTGGAGCACCCGCTCCAGGTCCGCCTCGGTGTGGGAGGTGGTCATGAAGAAGGGGCGGTCGTAGACCAGGACGCCCCGGTGGCGGAGCTGCCAGAGGATCAGGCGGCTGAAGGGATTCGCGTCGTCCCACTTGAGGTTGAAGATGGACTCCCGGTGCTCGATGCGGGCGGGGTAGCCCGTGCCCACCAGGACCTCGTTCAGCCGGTGGGCGAAGCGGCGGGACTTGGCGTTCAGCTCCTCGTACAGCTCCGGACCCGCGTCCTTGATGGCCTTCAGTGCGGCGTGGGCCGTGGCCACGGCCACAGGGTGCCGGGTGAAGGTCCCGCCGAAGAACGTCACACCCGCCTCCGGGAAGGAGTCGTCCCCGAAGCGCCAGGGCCCGCCGTCGAAGCAGTCGAGCCAGGAGCCCCGGCCCGACACCGTGGCACACGGCATGCCGCCGCTGAGGATCTTGCCGAAGCAGGAGATGTCCACCTCGACCCCGAAGTACTCCTGGGCGCCGCCGGGGGCCAGCCGGAAGCCCGTGATCATCTCGTCGAAGATCATGGCGATGTTGTGCTCCCGGGTCACCTCCCGGATGGCCTGGAAGTGCACGTGGGTCATCAGCGACGGGTTCCGGTTCTGGACCGGCTCGATGATGACGGCTGCCAGCTCGTCGGCGTGCTCCCGGAGGGTGCCAAGGACGTCGGGATCGTCCCACTTCAGGACCAGGACGTTCTCCACGAGGAAGTCCGGGATGCCGGGAGACGTAGGGATGGTCCGACGGCCGTCGGGCAGGTCCAGGCAGTTGACCAGGAGCTCGTCGCCGATGCCGTGGTACTCGTCGTAGAAGACGGCGATGCGGTCCTTGGCGGTGGCGGTCCGTGCGGCCCGGACCGCCGCCGCAAGCGCCTCGGAGCCGGTGTTGGTGAAGGTGGACCGATCCATCCCGGTGAGATCCCGGATGAGCTCTGCGGCCTCCTTGGCCAGCGGCGTCAGCGTTCCCAGCTCGAAACCCTTGTCGATCTGGCGCCTCGCCGCCTCCACGGCCCACTCCGGGGAGTGCCCGAAAAGGCTGATCCCGAAGCTGGACGTCATGTCGATGTACTCGTTCCCATCCAGATCCCAGACCCGGGGGCCCTTGGAGCCCTCCCCCTGGGCGATCTGGTAGGTGATCTCCTTCCAGTCCCGCCGGAATCCCGAGATGGAGCGGGCATCCGAAAGGACGGGTCGCTGGGCCTCGGCCAGCTCCTTGGACCTCCGGGTCCGCGCCGAGTACTCCTCGCAGAAGCGGTCCAGGGCGGCCCGAGCCTCGTCGTCCAGGCCGGTGGAGCCGTCCACCGACACGGGCTTGTAGGGACCGAACGCCTTGGGCGTCGAGACCTCCTTCTTTCGCTTCCGTGCCGCCGGCCCTCCGTTCTCCGGGGCCGAGGCGCCGTTCGACGCCGGTGCCGGATCCCGGAGGGGCGGCTCGGCTGGAGGGGCGGGCGCCGGCGACGAGGTCGTCGGAAGGGCACCGCCAGGGGTCGTCCCACCGCCGTCAGCGTTCTGGGGGCTGCTTGTCGGGGTGCTTCCGTTCCCTGCGCCCGCCAACGCCTGCAGGATCGCCGCGTTGGTCTGGTTCTGAAGGACCAGCACCTGCATCAGGGCCGCCAGGTCCCCGCCCATGGCCGAGGGATCGACGGCGGGCAGAGCCAGGGACTGCTGGAGCGGAGGCAGGGCCGGCTGGGCCGCAGGCTGAACCCCCGTGGAAGGCGCCGGGGCCGGGGCGTCCACGCCGGAGCCCGCCGGCGGGGCCTTCGCCGCCGTCAGCTCCTCCTGGAGGGCGTCGTCCGGGAGCTGGCCGTCCACGTAGTCCGCCAGGGCGTCGAGGCTCGGGGCCTCGTCGAAGAGCTGGCGGAAGGTGATCTTGACCTTGAATTCCCGGCGGAAGCGGAGGTTCGCCTGCGTCAGGAAGAGGGAGTCGAAGCCCAGATCGAGAAAGGATTCCCGGGGATCGATGGCGTCGTCCGGAATACCGCTCATCTCGCCGATGATCCCCGCGAGCTTCCGTAGAATCAGGTCCTTTCGGTTCATATCGTTGGAAACCCCCTCCGGGGCCCTGGGTTCGATGCGGCGCCTGTTGGAATCTAGGTACGAGACCCACCCCGAGCGCCAGAGATCCGATTCCGGCGCGATCCCGGGATGAAGGGTCCGGCTGCTAGCGGGAGATCCAGTCTCTCACGGTTCCCAGGACCCGGGACACGGTGCCCGACTCCTCTCCCGCAGCCGAGGCGGGGCCGGACGCGGCGTCGGCGGCGAGATACTCCCGGGCCACGGTGCCGAGGGTGCCGATCATGAGGGCCCGGAGCGGGATGTCCACGCCCCGATCCTCCCTCACCCGGGCGATGGCCCGTACCGCCAGGAGGGAGTGCCCCCCGAGGTCGAAGAAGTTGTCGTCCGCCCGGATATCCGGAACCTCCAGGATCTCCTCCCAGACACGGGAGAGATAGCTCTCGGCCTCGCTGACGGGAGCCGGAGGGCTCTCGACGGGCGCCCACCCGGAGCCGTCCCTGGGGTCGGGAAGGGCCTTTCGATCCACCTTGCCGTTCTCCGTGAGGGGCAGTGCGTCCAGGCGGACCAGGAAGCGGGGGACCATGTATGACGGGAGGCGCTCCCCGATCCGGTCCCTGAGGGCCCGCTCGGTCCAGGCGTCCGCCTGCGCCGCCACGTAGCCGGCCAGCTCTGGGCCGCCCTCCATCTCCCGGAGGACCACCGCAGCGGCATCGACACCCTGGCAGCTCGCCAAAGTGGCCTCGACCTCCCCGAGCTCGACCCGGAACCCCCGGACCTTCACCTGCTGGTCCATACGGTTCAGGTGCTCCAACGCCCCGTTCCGCCGCCAGCGGACGGCGTCGCCCGTCCGGTACATGCGTGCCCCGGGAGGACCGAACGGGTCCGGCAGGAACCGCCGCGCCGTCTCCTCCGGCCGCCCCACGTAGCCGTCGGCCACCCCGAGCCCGGCGATGTAGAGCTCGCCCGCCACCCCCGGCGGGACCTGGCGGCCCGCAGCGTCGAGGACGTGACACCGGGTGTTCTCCACCGGGGTCCCGATGACGATGGGGGCGTCGGCGTCCGTCAGTCGGGCGAAGGAGGCGTATACGGTTGCCTCCGTGGGACCGTACCCGTTCCACACCTCCGCCACCCGGGGCAGCAATGCCCGGAGCAGGTCCCGAGGGACCGGTTCTCCGGCACAGATCACCCGGAGCCCGGGCCGGCCCTTCCACCCTGCGGAGAGGAGGAGACGATACGTGCTGGGCGTCGACTGGAGCAGCGTCACCTCGTGTTCCTCCAGGAGGCGGACCAGCGCCGGGCCGTCCATGGCTTGCTGGGAGGTCGCCAGCACCAGCCGGGCCCCGATCCGGAGAGGAAGGAAGAACTCCAGGACGGAGATGTCGAAGGAGAGCGTGGTGACGGCCAGAAGGACGTCCGACGCCTCCAGACCCGGGCGCCGGGCCGTGGACTCCAGGAGGTTGATCACGCAGCGCCCGGGCACCTGCACGCCCTTGGGCTCTCCCGTGGAGCCGGAGGTGAAGAGGATGTACGCCGGGTGCGAGAGGTCGTGAAGCACCTCCGGAGCCGCAGCCGGCCGGGCGTCGATGGCCTCACGGTCGCGATCCAGGAGGACGTGCGGACCGTCGTAGCCGGCCACCCGATCCGCCAGTGACTCCACCGAGACGAGGAGGGCGAGATTCGCCCGCCGCGCCATCAACTCCAGCCTCGCCGGGGGATAGGTGGGATCCAATGGAACGTAGCCGGCGCCGGCCTTCCACGCCGCCACGGTGGCCACCACCAGCTCTGCAGTGCGCTCCAGACAGAGGCCCACCAGGGAGCCGGGTGTGACTCCCGACGCCACCAGATGCTGCGCCAGCCGGTCGGACCGCTCTTCCAGCTCGCCGTAGGTCAGGCGCTGGTCACCGGCGACCAGCGCCAGCCGCTCCCGCCGGTCGTGCCAACCTTCGGTGAGCCACCCCGCCAGGGACTCGACCTCGGGCCGCGGCACCGCCGAGTCGTTCCACGAGGCGAGTCGATCCATCACGCCCGGCGCGGCAACGGGAAGGGCGTCCACGGGCTGGTCGGGGTCGTCGGTGCCGACCCGTAGCACCTCGGTCCAGTGGCTCAGCAGGTCCTCCATCGTCGGTCCGCCGAACAGCGCCGCGGCGTAGTCCACCCTGGCTCGACCTCCGGCGGAGGCGAGCTCCACGAAAAGCTCCAGGTCGCTCCGGCTCGCCACCGGGCCCGTGGAGCCGTCGGGCCGCGAGGGAGCATCCTGGTCGGACCAGGCGAACCGAGTCTGGACCAGCGGCGCCCGGGTGGGATCCTCCGGCACGCCGGCGAGCGCCAACAGCTCCCGAAGTTCCAGCCCTCGGTGGGCGACGGCGTCCTCCCACGCCTGGCCCACGGCCCGCACCAGCCGTCGGAAGGGGGCCCCGGGCTCGACCCGAAGCCTAAGAGGAAGGAGGGAGGCGTCCGCCGGCTCCTGGCCCGGCGCCGGGATGCCCACCATGAACTCGGGCTGTCCCGTCTCCAGGTGGAGGACCGCCGCGTAGGCGGCCAGGAGTACCGGGCCCGGTCCCACCCCCTCCTCGGTTCCGAGTCGGTGCGCGCCCGCCAGGGTGGAGGGGAGCACGTGAGCCTCCACGCCGGCTCGCTCGGAAAGACGTCCCGGCGCCCGGAGTTGGTCCGTCATGAGGTCGAGCACCGGGAGCGGACCCTCCAGCCGGCGCTCCCAGAAGGCGCGCCGGGCCTCCGGGGACGGCCCCGCCTCTTCCTTCGTCGGCGCGACCGAGGGCGACGCGGGGGAAGGCGTCTCCGACTCCGCCGCCTCCTGCCGCGCCGCCGGGGGCTCGGGGCGTACGGGGACCGTCGGGGAGCCCGAGGCCGCCCCCTCCCCCGCCCGGGAGGCGAGCATGCCGGTGAGGAGGTTCTGTATCGCGGCGTTGGTCTGGATCTGCAGCTCCATCACCCGCCGCAGGCCGTCTCTGCCGACACCGGCGCCCGCCGCAGCGGTGGGCGCCTCGGTGCCGGGCTGCCCGGAGCTCGACGAGGTGGCGCCCTCGGCGGGCGAGGCGGCCGGCCCGGAGGTGCGGGGGTCGGCGCCGGCGGTCCCGGAGGACTCCAGAGCGGAAGCTCCCGTCGGCGGCTCCACCAGGAACCGTCGCCGCTGGAACGGATACCCCGGCAGGGCCACGCGCCGCACGGGGGACTCCCCCCGAAGGCGCTCCCAGTCCACCTCCCCGCCGGCCACCCAGAAGCGGGCCACCGCCGTCAGGAGGGCCTGCGTGTCCTCCATCTCCTCCGACGGGTGCCGGAGCGTGGCCGACACCCGGGGGGCCACCGCCGGGTCTGCGAGCTTGACCAGTGACGAGAGGATTCTGCCTGGCCCCACCACCAAGAAGAAGGGCCGCCCCTGCTCCAGGACGGTGCGGACATTGTCGCCGAACCGGACGGTAGCCCGGAGATGGGCTGCCCAGTAGGCGGGATCCGTGGCCTCGGCGTCGGTGATCCAGGTGCCGGTCCGGTTCGACAGGAAGGGGATGGCGGGGGGCTTCAACGCCACCGACCGGAGGTAGCGTTCGAAGGGTTCCAGGAGCGGATCCACCAGGGACGAGTGGGCGGCGATGTCGATGGGGACGATCCGGGCATCGATCCCGGCGTCCTCGAGCTCGACCGCCAGGCGATCGATGGCCTCCTGAGGGCCGGAGACCGTGCACTGCTCCGGTCCGTTCACCGCCGCCAGGTCCAACCCCGAGCCGAGAGAGGGCTCCAGGGCCTCCCGGGAAGCGGTGACGCTGAGCATGCCCCCGGGCGCCGCCGAATCGAACAGCCGGCCCCGGAGCGCCACCAGTCCCAGCGCGTCCCCGTACTCCAGGACACCGGCGAGGCAGGCGGCGGTGTTCTCTCCCATGCTGTGCCCGATCAGCGCCGTGGGCTCGAAGCCCCAGCGCATGAGCTGCCGAGCCAGCGCCACCTCCAGAATGAAGATGGCCGGCAGCTGAACCGACGGACGCTGGAATGCCTCCTGGGCCTCCGCCGTCGCCCTCGAGAACCAGACGGACCGGAGATCGAGGCCCTCCCGCTCCTCCAGGAGCGCCAACCCCCGGTCCACGTCAGCCCGGAAGTCCGGGAGGGTGTCGTAGAGGTCGCGCCCCATCGCCACGTACTGGGCACCACCACCGGGGAAGAGGAAGACACACCCGTCGATGCTCTGGGCCCGCGCCGTCACCAGACGGCTCCGGTCCCGGGCTTCGAGGATGTCACGCACCTCCGCGGTCGTGTCCGCTACGAGGGCAGCCCGCTCCCGGAAGGTCTCCCGCCCCCGCTGGAGCGTGTGGGCCACGTCGGCGAGGCGGAGGTCCGGGTGATCCGCCAGGTGACCCGCCAGAGCATCCATGGCGTCCCGGAGGGCTTCCTCGGTCCGTGCCGACAGGGGAAGGATCTCAGGGCCTGTCGCGGGCTCCAGGGAGGGCCGGACCGGCGCCTCCTCGAGCACCACGTGGGCGTTGGTACCTCCGATGCCGAAGGCGCTGACCCCGGCACGCCGGGGCAGCCGGTCCGTCTCCCAGGCCCGGGTCTCGGCGTTCACGAAGAAGGGGCTGCCCTCCCAGTCGATGCGGGGACTCGGCGTCCTGAAGTGGACGGTGGGAACCAGCGTCCTGTGGTGGAGGGAGAGCACCGCCTTGATGAATCCGGCGATGCCCGCAGCCGAGTCCAGATGGCCGAAATTGGACTTGATGGAGCCCAGGGCGCAGAATCCCGTCTCGTCGGTGCCCCGCCGGAAGGCTCGGGTGAGCCCCTCCACCTCGATGGGATCGCCGATGGGGGTGCCGGTGCCGTGGGTTTCGACGTAGGTCACCGACGACGGGTCCACGTCCGCCACGGCCAGCGCCGTGGCGATCACCTCCGCCTGTCCCTCCACGCTGGGTGCGGCGAAGCTCATCTTGGCCGAACCGTCGTTGTTGGATGCGGCGCCCCGGATGACCGCCAGGATCGGGTCGCCGTCCTCCAGCGCCTCCTCCAATCGCTTCAGCACGGCCACACCGACCCCGTTGCTGAAGACGGTGCCCTGAGCCTCGGCATCGAAGGGCCGACAGTGTCCGTCGGGAGAGCCGATCCCTCCTTCCTGGTGAAGGTACCCCGCCTTCTGCGGATAGGAGACCGACACGCCCCCGGCGAGAGCCATGTCGCATCCGTAGGTCACGAGACTCTGGAAGGCCTGGACCACCGCCATGAGGGAGGTGGAGCACGCCGTCTGCACGTTCACGCTGGGGCCCCGGAGATTCAGCTTGTACGAGACCCGGGTGGTGAGATAGTCGTTCTCGTTCCCCAGCATGGCCGACAGCACGTCCTCCTCCGGCACGCCCCGCGGTCCCCCCAGGTTGGAGTGGAGGTAGGTGTCGTTGGACATCCCGGTGCTCATTCCGCCCCAGACCCCCACCCGGGCGTCGACACTCGCCGGTGCATAGCCCGCGTTCTCCAGGGCGTGCCAGCACGTCTCCAGGAAGAGGCGGTGCTGGGGGTCCATCAGCTCCGCCTCCCGGGGTGAGATGCCGAAGAAGCCCGCATCGAACATCTCCGGGTCGTCCAGGAGCCCCCGGGCCCGGACGTAGGAAGGGTCCCGGATCAGATGCTCGGGGATGCCCGAAGCCGCCAGCTCCTCGTCCGAGAAGGTGACGACGCTCTCCCGCCCCGCCTTGAGGTTCTCCCAGAGCTCCGCCACCGAGGCGGCCCCCGGAAAGCGCCCGGCGAGCCCCACCACGGCTACGCCGTCGAGAAACTCCTCTTCGCTGGAACTCGGCATGTCATTCCCGTCGGAATCGTCTTCGAGCCGCCAGGGCCCGGCGCTGTTTCTTGGCGCGCTCGTCAATGCCGTCGTCGGCGGACGCCGCACCGGACTCGCCGTCGTCGAGGAGGGCGGCGAGACCTCGGACGGTAGGATAGTGGAACAGCGAAACCAACGGCAATTCCCGGGCCATGCGCTCCTTGAGGAGGGCGGCGAACCGGACCGTGAGGATGGAGTTGCCCCCGAGATCGAAGAACGAGTCCGTCACCCCCACCTGATCGATCCCCAGGATCTCGGACCAGAGGGCCGCCAGCGACTCCTCCGTCTCTCCCCGGGGCGGCACATAGTCGTGGGGGAGCGACGGGCGTTGCCGGCCCGGCTCCGGCAGCGAACGACGATCCAGCTTCCCGCTGGGCGTGCGGGGCAGCTCCGCGAGGAGTTCGAACCGATCCGGGACCATGTATTCCGGAAGTGCCGATGCCAACTCCCGCCGCAGCTCCGCCTCGACCTGTGGCATCAGGGCGGGATTCAGGGGCTGACTCGCCAGGCGCCCCACGGGACGGACATCGGCCTCCCTCCAGGCCTTCACCGGCGCTCCCGGAGCAGCACCCGCGGGGCGGATCACGACGTCGAAGGTGTCGGGCCGGTCCCCCCACGTGACCTGCACGGGCCGACCCAGGACCGCCTCCAATGCGGCGGCATCGTGGGGTTCGACGGCCTCTCCCAGAAGCGACCGCACCCTCCGCTGAGTCTCGGCCCGCCAGTCCCCCACGACCGCCCCCTCCCCCGACTCCAGAGCCTGCACCGCCGCGACGGCCTCCAGGGTGCGGACGTTCGGCACCCCGCGGATCACCAGGGCTCCGGTTCCGTGGCGGGCCAGGACTTCCTGGAGCCGCCGATGCGTCAGGATTCCAGGCTCCCACGGCACGGCTCGGGACGGGAGTGCCGCCGGCGGCTCGTCTCCCACCTGGAGGAGGACATCGTAGCGGAAGCGCGACAGCTCGTTTCGATACCGACCCGGTTTCAACCGGACCTCGACCCCACGCACCCCGGGAATCCACTCCCCCAGCCGTTCGAAGAAGCGGGGATCCACCACCAGTTCCTCCTCCTGGCCGAGTCGACGAGCCACCCGGTCCCGGAGAGCCGTGAGCGGCTCCGAGGCCCGGGCGCGTGCCCCCTCCACCGAGACCCAGAACGGCTTGCGGGTCACGGCGCTGGTCACGTCACCCACGAAGATATGGCCCCCGGGCCGGGCCCGGCGGGAGGCTGCGTCCAGGACCTCCAGCAGATACTCCACGGACGGAAAGTGCTGGGTGACCGAGTTGAGGAGCACCACGTCGAAGCGCTCTGGAAGCCGATCCAGCGCGTCCGCCGGGGCCACGTCGAAGCGGAGGTCGGTCGCCCACCCCCGACCCGCAGTCCCCCGCTTCAGCAGCTCGATGGCCGTCGGCGAGAAATCGGTGGCGTGGTACCGTCGGCAGTGAGGCGCGATACGGTACAGCATGAGGCCTGTCCCCGCCCCTGCCTCGAGAACGCTTTCGGGAGCCAGCGCTCGGACCTGTCGGGCCGAGCCGTCGGCCCACTCCTCCATCTCCCCCTCGGGGATGGGCTGTCCGTGATAGCTGTCCACCCACCCCCGGAGGTCCAGCTCCACCTCCCGTCCTTCGTGCCCGGCGTCGTAGGTCCCCTCCCAGATCCCCTGCCACTGGGCCAGCTTCTCCCGCCGCAACGATTCGGCACGGGCCCGCACGTCGGGGCGGGTGCTGTCCAGGACGAGGTACGCGGTGAGGCGTCGACCCCCGTGGCCGTCGTCCCGGGCGGAGACGGCGCATTCCCGCACCGCCGGGTGGCGGAGGACCGCAGCCTCAACCTCCCCCGGCTCTACGCGATGACCCCGCACCTTCACCTGGTGGTCGAGTCGACCCAGGAACTCCAGGTCGCCGTCGGACCGCCGACGAGCCAGGTCGCCGGTGCGGTACATGCGACCGACGCCGTCGGGACCCACCACGAACCGCTCCGCGGTCTGCTCGGGACTCCGCCAGTACCCGTCCGCCAGGGCCCGGCCCGAGACGCAGAGCTCACCGGCCTCCCCCGGCGCTACGGGAGTACCTTCGGAGGACAGGATGTGGATGGTGGTGTGGGCGATGGCGCGCCCGATGGGCGGGAGAAGCGGCCAGGATTCGGGAGGGCCCGTCAGGGTGTGAGCCGTCACCACGTGGGTCTCGGAGGGCCCGTAGTGGTTGTGGAGCCGGCACCCCGGAAGCTGTCGGAAGAAGGAACGGATGATCTCGTTCACCTGGAGCTGCTCGCCGGCGGTGACGACCTCCCGGAGGGACCCGGGCACCGGCCCGTGGGTGGTGGCCACCTCCGCCAGCTGCTGTAGCGCCACGAACGGCAGGAAGATCCGCTGGACCGCCGTGCGGTCCATGAACGCCAGGAGCCGGGTGGGATCGCGGCGGGTGGCGTCGTCGACGAAGACCAGCTCGCCGCCTGCGGCCCACGTGGCGAAGATCTCCTGGAAGTGGACGTCGAAGCTGAGGGCCGTGAACTGAAGCGTGCGAACCGGTCCCTCGAAGCCGGGCTCCCCCACCTGCCATTCGATGAGGTTTGCCAGCGCCCTGTGGGACAGGACCACTCCCTTCGGCCTCCCGGTGGAGCCGGAGGTGTAGATGATGTAGGCAGGCGCATCCGGCGCCGCGGCGGAGGCGAACGAGGCGTCGGTTGACGCCCCAGTGGAGATCAGGGCCGCAGGATCCTCCACGGTGCCCATCCCCTCGAAGACGGTGGCGGACTCCCGGGACGCCAGGATCAGGGCCAGCTCCGCATCCCGGGCCATGAATTCCAGCCGGGCCCGGGGATATGCCGGATCCAGAGGGACGTAGGCGGCGCCGACCCTGAGGATCCCCAGGAGAGCGGCTCCTCGGACGATGCCCGGGACGACGCAGAGGCCCACCCGTCCGCCGGGGCCGATCCCCCGTTCCGCCAGGGCGGCGGCCACGCGGTTGGCGGCCTCGTCCAGCTCACGATACGTGATCCGTTCCCCGCCGTGACTCGCCGCCACCGCATCCGGCGTACGACGGACCTGCCGGGCCACCAGGGCATCGACCGTTCGGCTGCCCGGCTCCCCCTGCCCCTCCCTCATCCGGTCACGAGGCCAGGCGATGGTCCGGAGCCAGGGCGTCGGTGATCCACTCGCAGATGCCCCCGACCACCTTCTCTCGGCTCTTCGGATCCAACAGGGTGTGGGCCGCGTCCGGGAGGTAGCGAAGCGTCAGGAGATCCCGGAAGTCGACTTCCGGATACATGTCCAGGAACTGACTTTCGTAGTTGTACTCCTCCTCCCAGGATCCGGTGAAGGCCACATACAGGGCCACGCCCCGGGACGTGAGGGTGCTGTACCCCTCTTCCACCTCGGCCCGGGGCGGATACTCCGACCACTCCTCCACCCACATGTCGTCGGCGGGTGTGGACTGCTCCGGTCGGGGGAGAATACCGATCCGTCGGCCCACGCCCCGGACCACGGAGGGCAGATCGCCCAGACGGCGGCTCACCTTGCGCAGGTAGAAACGGAAATTTCGATACGCGAACCCGTCGATCTGGACGAGGCCCACGATCCGATCGTCCGTGAGGGCGGCATAGAAGGCATCCCGGGCGCCGGTGCAGAGACCGTGGATCACGAATCGATCGACGCCCAGCCGGTCCTCCATCGCCGCCATGACGTCGACGATCTCCACCACCCTGCCGTCCTCCAGATCGAGGCCGTCCCGTCGGGGAGGGCTGTCACCGACTCCCGAGTGGTCGAAACGGAGGACCGGATGGCCGAGCTCCGCCAGGCGGCGGGCCAGGATCACCGAGATGCGACCCGTACCGACCCGATGGATGTTCCCGGAGTTGAGAAGGAGGACGGCGGGCCTTCCGCGCAGGTCGCCCGTGCCGGGGCGCGTCAGCACGCCGACCAGGCCATCCTCGGTCGTAAAGACCTCTTCGCGGATCTCCGACTCCATCCCGCCCTCAGTCTGCGAGTGCACCGACGACGCCCCGGACCATCTCCCGGGGGATCAGGATGCCGCCCACGTCGTCGGAATAGTTCCAATCCGACGGCGACGGCACTAATCGAGTCTCCGCCGAGCCGGGATGGTCCGTCAAGGTTTCCGTAAGCGTGTCGAAGTCCGCGCTCGAGTGGGAGATCATCTGGACGATCATCGCATCGTCCGGGAAACGGACCTTCCGGAGGTCGACGGACGCCAAAGCCTTGCGAAGGCCGTGAGGCATGGGGAACCCGTGGACCCACCAGGTGGACCCGACCCGGGGGCTCGCGTCCCGGCAGAGTTCCTCCACAAAGCTCTCTCCCCGCACCACGGCGTCCCAGAAGACGAGACGCTCCACGTCGGATCGTCCCTCCGTGGCCAACGCTGCCAGCGTAGCTCCCAGCCGGAGGCCCGCCAGACGCACCCGACTCTGCCCCGAGCGCCGTTGCGCCTCCTCGATGGCCCAACCCACATCGTTCACCCAGCGGTCGAGGGCGGCCTCCTCGGCATCCCCTGCCGAGTCCCCCGTCGCCCAGTAGTCGAACCGGAATACCGGAAGTCCCCTCCGGTTCAGCAGGAGTGCCACCTGGCGGAAGGCCCGATGGGCTCGCATGTACTCCTGCCCGAATGGATAGCATAGGACCACGACCGGCGCGGGCTTGCCTCCGGAGGGCGGGATGTACGAGCCGAACAGGCTTTGCTTCGGCCCGAAGTGGAACACGTCCATGTTCGGTGGAGAGGGGTGCGCTTCCATCGTAGACAGCTAAGCCGGCTCGCTCACGAGGCGGCGGAACCACGGGCCGCGACGGTCCAACGCCGAACGCTTTGGCATCGACCGGCCTCCTTCTGAGACCGGGCCCGTGGAGCGAGAATCGACAGGGGGCCGGGACGCCGGACGCACCTGGTCACAGACCCAGAATGCTGGCGTAGCGCCGTTCGATCCCGCGAACGTGGGCACCCAGGTCGTACGCCCGCGCTCGAAGCCGTCCGTTCTGGGACAGCCGTTTCCGAAGGCCCTCGTCGTGGATCAGGGTTCGCAGCGCGCGAGTGAGCTCTCCGGGGTCGGCGGGGTTGAAGGTGATCCCGCTCTCTTCCGTGATCATCTCCACCGGGCCGCCCTGGTCTGCCGCCACCGTGGCGCAACCATGGAGCATCGCCTCCTGTACCACGAGCCCGAAGGGTTCGGGGATCACCGAGGCGTGGATGGCGATGTCGCCGGCCTCCAGGATGTGCGGCACGTCCTCGCGCCGGCCCGTGAAGATGGCGGTATCCTCCAGACCTGCGGACCGGATCGACTCTTCCAGACCCGCCCGGTAGTCCATCGAGCCCTCGTCCGTATCTCCCACGAAGAGGAGCCGAAGGGCGGCGCGCTCCTCTGCCTCCAACTGCGCAAGCGCCTCCACCACGACGTGCTGACCCTTCCACTGGCGGATGTTGCCCACCATGACGACGACGAGCTGCCCCGGTTGCACACCGAACTCCGCTCGCACCTCCTCCGCCGGGCGATACTCGGCGCAATCCACCTCGTCGAAGTCGATTCCCGGGTACGTGAGCTCGATCTTCTCCGGAGGAACCCCGTTCCTCTCCAGGGAACGCTGCATGATTCGACTGAGGGCGAAGTACGCGTCGAACTGGCGGATGGCGAAGGCTTCGATGGCATCCTTGGGCGCCCGGTCGTTCCCCATCTTGTAGGTGACGCACGGCACGCCCACGAGGCGCGCCGCGGGAAGCCAGTCGTCGTAACCGACGAACGGCGAGTTGTTGAGGTGGACCATGTCGAAATGGCCCTCCCTGAGAAGCTGGCGGCGGCGGCGGATCGCACCTGCGAGGGCGAGCCCCGTGGACACCTTCCCCCCGGACTTGAGGCCTCTGAGCTCTCCGGAGCGGATGTCGTCCCACGTCAGGACATCGAACCCACGTTCCTTGAGGCGATCGGCCCAGATGTTGTCCTGATAGAACAGCACCGTCGCGTGGAAGTTCGGAGAGAGGCGAACCACCAGATCGTAGAGGATCTTGTGGGAGCCCCCGACGGTCCCGTCCTCGTTGGGCTCGACGTAGAGAATCCGTTTCGGCTCTTGGAGAGCGGACCCGGCCACACCTCGAGACGCGGCGGCCACGCTACCGTCCAAGGGGCCCATACCGGCCGGCCGACTCGTCGGCCCGGGACTCCCGTACCGGGGCGACACGACGCCGGGAGACTTGCGGTTCAGGTGGTAGAGCCATGGGCTCGCTGGTCAACGGTAGGGGAGGTGAGCTTACGCGCCACTACGGAAGTTAGCGGGAGGTCGAAGGCCAAGAAACGCCTGCTCACGAGGCGTGCTCCCGGGCGGGCACGGTGCCGAGGAGTTGAGCGTAGCGCGCTTCCACCGTCTCCACGTGGCGTACCTGGTCGAAGAACCGGGCTCGTAGGCGGGCCTCCCGGGCAAGGCGGTGACGAAGCTCCGCGTCGCCGATGAGCATGCGGAGCGCCTTCGTCAGCTCGTCAGGCTCTGCGGCATTGAAGGTGAGCCCCGATCCCTCGGTGATCATCTCCACCGGGCCACCCTCGTCGGCGGCCACGGTGGCGCAGCCGTGGATCATGGCCTCCTGGACGACGAGGCCGAAGGGCTCGGGCTCCACCGACGCGTGGACGGCGATGTCCGCAGCCTCCAGAAGGTCGGGCACGTCGTCCCGACGCCCGGTGAAGGTCACCGTGTCCGCCAAGCCGTGACCCTCCACGGCTTCGACCAACCCGGCCTTGTACGCCGCCGTCTCCTCGTTGGTGTCTCCGACGAAGAGGAGCCGGATGCCCTCACGTTCCTCGGGCCCCAGACCGGCCAGCGCCTCCACGACCACATGTTGGCCCTTCCAGTGACGGATGTTCCCCACCATCACCACCAGCAGCTGGCCCGGCGTCAGTCCGAACTCCTCCCGAACCTGGTCGGCAGGTCGGAACTCCCGAGCGTCCACTTCCGAGAGATCGATGCCGGGGTAGGTGAGGACGATCTTCTGCCGGTCGATTCCCTGGGCTTCGAGGAACTCCTCCATGAGGACGCTCAGTGGGAAGTATGCGTCGAAGCGACGGATCCCGAAGGCCTGAAGCGAGTCCTTCGGGGGCATCAACCCACCCATGACGTAGGTGGTGCAGGGTATTCCCGCGAGGCGACACGCCGGGAGCCAGTCGTCGTAGCCAATGAACGGGGAGTTGTTGAGGTGCACCAGATCGAAGCGCCCGTCCCTCAAGAAGTGGCGGCGATGGCGAATGGCGCCGGCGAGGGCCACGGCGGTGGAGACCTTGCCCCCTTCCTTGAGCCCTTTCCGCTCCTGCCGCCGGATGTCGTCCCAGGTGACGACGTCCACGCCCTGATCCCTCAATCGATCGGCCCACACGTTGGCCTGATAGAACAGCACCGTGGGGGACACCTTGGGTGAGAGCCGGGTCACCAGGTCGTACAGGATCTTGTGGGAGCCGCCCACGGTGCCGTCCTCGTTGGCCTCGACGTACAGGACGCGGCGGGCCGTGGATTCACGGGGTCGAAGATTCATGGCGTCACCCCACCGTGGCCCAGCACTCGATCTCCACGAGGGCGCCCAGAGCCAGACCGTCGGCCCCCAGAGCGCTCCGTGCCGGCTTGGGGCCCGGGAAGTAGGTGACGTAGACCTCGTTCATGGCCGGCCACTGATCCATGTCATCCATCATGACGGTGCATTTCACGACCTTGTCGAGGGAGGAACCGTGGCGCTCCAGAACGCTGCGGATATTCTCCATGGTTTGTCTGGTCTCGGCCTGGATCCCCCCAGGCACCACTTCGAGGGCGCCGGGGCGGTTTCCGATCTGCCCCGAGAGGTAGAGCAGGTCACCCACCCGCACAGCCTCGCTGAACGGCAGACCGAGCTCGGCGGACTCGGGGGCATTCAGATACTCCACTGCCGAGCCCTCCTCCTGGCGGACGGCGACCCCCACGTCCTCTTTCGAACGCAGCTCACAGCCCGTCAAATACAGCAAATTCAGGGCCACCAGGAACGCCCGTGTTGCCCCGCGACGAATCATCTCATGCCCCTTGAAGGGAAAGTGCCCTTCGGATCAACTGCTCGGCGGACTCGGCCTCACCCTCCTCCAGGGCGGCGCGTACCGCCCGATCCGCAGCGGAAAAATCGTATCCCAGAGCCAAAAGGGCGGCAACGGCCTCCTGGGCGCCCCGGGGCGCCGGGCTCCCGTCGCCGTCCAGAGCCAGGGTCAGGTCCCCGACCTTGTCCGCCAGCTCCAGGACCAGGCGCTCGGCGGTCTTCTTTCCGACGCCGGAGATCTGCCGCAGAGCCACCACGTCCTTCTCGGCCAGGGCCTGGGCCAGGCGGGGCGCGGTGTACGCCGAGAGCATGGAGAGGGCAAGCTTCGCGCCGACGCCGGAGGCGCTCAGAAGCCGTCGAAAGAGCTCCCGCTCCCCGGCGTCCAGGAAACCATAGAGGGCCACCGAATCCTCCCGGACGACCTGGACGGTCCGGAGTTTGACCGGTTCCCCCGCTCCAGGCAGACGCTGCAGGACCGTGGTCGGGACATCCACTTCGTAGACGACGCCCGAAGCCGTCTCCACCTCCACCACACCTCCCTCCCGATCGAGCACGGTCCCGTGGAGTCGAGAGATCATGGGCAGAGGCCGTGGTCCGAAGGAGAAGATCCGCTCAGGGCCGCGCGAGGCCGGACCGTGACCGCGAAGCCCATGGGGCTCAGAAGCCCGAGAGCCCGATTATACTATGGCACAGGGCCGCCGCCACCCCGTCGGCAGCGTCCGCCGGGGCCGGGGGGTGGCGGAGTCTGAGGTGCTGCTGGACCATGAACCCCACCTGGTCCTTCGTGGCGCGACCGGTCCCGGCGACCGCCTTCTTGATCTCGGCGGGTGCGTACTCGGCGATGGGGACATCCGCCAGGGACAGCGCCAGGAGGATGGCCCCTCGGGCATGTCCCAGCGTCAGGGCGCTGCGGGCATTCCGGCCCTGGAAGACCGCCTCTACCGCCGCGGCATCCGGTCGATGATTCCGGAGGAGGCGAGCCACCTCCTCGTAGATCTCGCGGATCCGGTCCGGCAGGGGGCTGCGGGGGGAGGTGCGGATCACGCCGCACTCCACGAGGCGTGCGGGAGACCCGGTGCTCACCCGGACGACGCCGTACCCGGTGATGGCGGTGCCGGGGTCGATTCCCAGGACCAGCGTGGGTGTGCGGGGCGACGAGTGCATCCTGGACACTACCGGCTTCGGCCACCGGGTTCCAGCGGCGGGAACCGGGCTTGCGTCCAGGCGCAATTGTCGCGCACTTGTGCTGCCCGATCCGCGAACCGTCGGTGGATCCACGGTCCCCGACGACGGCCGCGCCTGAGCCGGTTCATCACCCGTGGCACCCTTTCTGCCACTCCGTCGAAGTACCATAGAACCCTCCTGACCAGACCATGGTGCGCAACTCTCTCTTTCAGGACTCCCTGTCCGTCGTCCTGGCTCTTCTCGTGGGTTGGGCGAGCCTGCTTCTTCTTAGCGCCTGGGGCCTCCCCACGCTGGTGGGCGCCGTGGTGGGAAGTGTGGCGTTCGCGACGCTGATCGCTGCCCACCTGCAACAGCGGCGGGCGGGAACCGCCGACCCGGCGCACCGCCCGACCATCGACGCGCGACAGGCGATGTGGGTCCTCGGGGCGCTGCTCGTGGTGGCCTTCCTGCTCCGGGCCTACCACCTGACGTACAAGCCGGCCTGGGAGGACGAGCTCTGGACGTGGAGGAACATGTACACGTCCAGCTACCTGGAGCTGCTGCGGGTCGCTGCCGACGACTACTGGCCACCCCTGCATTACCTCCTCCTGAATACGATGGCCCGGGTGACGGGCACGGAGATGTTCTGGCTCCGGGCTCCCTCGGTGGTCTTCGGCGTGGCCACCGTGGCGGCCATCTACTGGGCGGCGATGCGACTTCTCCAGGACCGGGTCGCTGCGCTGCTGGCGGCAGCATTTCTCACCGGGGCCACGCTGCACATCGAGTACTCCCAGGAGGCCAGAGTCTATTCGCTCCTGGTTTTCCTCACCGTGCTCTCGTCCGCGTTCTTCTTCCAGGCGCACCGGCAGCGACGCGTCTCCCCGGCCTACGTGGGAACCACGCTCCTGCTGGTCTACAGCCATTCCTTCGCCTCGTGGTACTTCGTGGCCGCCCAGAGCGTGTACGTCCTGTTGGCGTGGCTCCTCTGGCGTGACGGGAAGGCCTTCTGGAAGGGGTTCGTGTCGCAGCTCTGGGTGTTGATCCTGTGGCTCCCCGTCGTTGCGGCGTTCCTCTACGCCCGGTCGGCACACCAGATCGTGGTGCCCACCGGCTGGGCCACCGGTTCCGGGGGCATACCCTGGCTCCCGGACATCGTGGAGCTCTATCAGGGTCTCATGGTGCGCTCGTGGCCCGGCGCCGGCCTCATGGCCCTCCTCATGGGACTCGCGGTGGCGGCGTTGTTCTACGGGCTCTACCGGGCAGGCGGGACGGCTTCCCCGGAGCAGACACCCGCTCCGGAGGACGATCCGAAGAGAATGACCGAGGTGCTCCTCTACCTGGTTTGTTGGAGCACCGTCCCTCTTCTTTTCAGCCTGGTGGTGACCTGGTTCACGTCGTTGGACACCTTCGGCGCGAACCGATATCACCTGACGGCGTTGCCGGGGCTGGTCCTGCTGGCGGCGGCCGGTACCCGCTTCCTGGGCGGCAAGGCACCCGTCGCCGCCGTCGCCGCCCTGGCCGTCATCCTTCCGGCGCTGGAGCTCCCGCGGTACTACCAGTTGAATCGTGCCGCCGTGGACGAGGCGGCCCGCATCGTCAAGGAACACCAGGTCGACGAAGACGAGCCCATCTACATCGGCAACAAGTTCCGGAGCTTCTACTACTACTACCGAGGAGTTCACCCCCCCATCGGCTCGCCCCGGTTCGACAGCCTGTCGGCGGCCTACCGAGTGGACGAGACCCGGGAGGAGTGGCACCGTCTCGCGGCGGCGGGGGATCAGGACGGGTTGGCGGAGCTCTCGGCCACCCCCGGATCCAACAAGTGGGCCGACACCTACGCCTACGAGCGCCTTCCCCGGCGGATCCACCACGAGGGTTTCCGGGGACTCGACGGCTACCTGGATTGGATCCGCCGTGAGACCGCCCGGGGCGGGTTCCAGGAGCCCTACTGGGTGATCTACCACCTGGGCCCGCTGGAAGGCCAGATGGTGAAGGCGTTCGAGATGGAGGGTGTCACCTGCGAGGGCAAGGTCACCTACGAGGTCCGGGAGCTCATGCTATGGCACTGCACGGGCCAGGGGTCCCCGGCACCGTCGGGGTGAGGCGGATCGGAGCGCCCGTCCCTCAGCGGCCGGTGACCCGGGCCCAGAAGTCCGACAGGATGGCCGGGTCCCGCAGCGCCTCCAGCTCTTCCCAGCGGGGGAATGAACGACGGAAGGTGTCCCCCGACATACAGGCGTCCTTGGCCGGGTAGAGGGCCCCTCCCGCTTCCATCGCCACCTCTTCGAGACGGGCCAGGAGGCGGAGCGTCCGGTCGCCACGGTTCGGAAAATCCAGGGCCAGTGTGGGGCCCGGACGGGGAAACGACAGCAGTCCCGGCGAAGGCACGTCTCCGAAGCGCTTCAGCACCGCCAGGAACGACCCGCTCCCGTGTGCCGCGATCTGGCGGAGGATCTCGCCGATGGCGTCCGGACCCGACTCGGGCGGGACCACGCACTGGAACTGGTAGAAGCCCCGGGGACCGTAGAGCCGGTTCCAGTTCCGGACCGCGTCCAGCGGATAGAAGAACGGGTCGTAGTCGACCGTGGAGGTTCGCGGCAGGGGGCGGCGGTAGTACAGGGTGTTGAAGGCCCGGAGGGAGAGCCGATTCACGAGGGAGACGGGCGGCTCAAGAAAGAAGTTCAACCGTCGGCGCCGAGGGGCCTCGAGGC
>JARRPL010000017.1:23140-32184 GCA_037382905.1 Gemmatimonadota bacterium
CCTCGAGGCCGCCTTCCGAGGCATGCCGTCCCCCGTACCACCACCCCCGTCCCATGCTGCTTCCCCGGGAGAGGCAATCGATCCAGCTGACCGTGTAGTCATAGCGCGGGTCCATCTCACCCGAGACCTGGAAGAACTCCTCCAGGCTCCCGAAGCGGATCGACTCCACCTCCATCAGACGGCTCCGGATCGGCGAGAGCTGGATCTCGGCCCAGTCGATGAGTCCCGTGAGCCCCAGCCCGCCCACCGTCGCCTCGAACCAGCGCCGTTCCTCCTCCGGACCGCACTCCACCCCCTCGCCGTCGGAGCGGACGAGGCGCATCCGGCGCACATGACGGCCGAAGGTGCCCGCCACGTGGTGGTTCTTGCCGTGCACGTCGTTGGCGATGGCACCCCCCAGGGTCACGAACCGGGTGCCCGGCGTCACCGGAAGGAACCACCCCGACGGCACCACGAGCTCCAGGATCTCGGACAGGAGCAGGCCCGCCTCGGCCCGGAGCACACCCGAATCGGGATCGAACGCCAGGACCCGGCGGCGGCGCCGGTTCCCCAGCAGCAGACCTCGGGAGTTGGTGCAGGAGTCGCCGTAGCTACGTCCGTTGCCGAAGGGGAGGACGGGCAGCGGGCTCGATGGCGGGAGGCCGGCCCCCGATTCCAACTCCACCACCCGGTCCGCCTCCGGGACCAGACGGCCCCAGGGCCGGTATTCGCTCCGGGCCTCCGAGGGGAGGTCCGGGACCGTGCCGTGGCCGCGTTCGGGCATGGCGCCGCTCACCGGGCCAGCACCAGGATCAGGACGGCGATCACCGCCACCCAGCGACTCATCTGGTCCTTCACGGCCCAGACCACCGGGTCGTCCGTCATCTCGTCCCTGCTGACGACGATCCACGCCCGCCCCAACCAGTAGAGGACCAGGGGGCAGAGCTGCCAGAGCAGGAAGGGGTATCGGTAGTGGAGGGACATCTCGTCGCTGATGACGTAGAGCGCCAGGACCAGGACCGCCATGCACCCCGTCCCGACACCCAGCGCCACCAGGACCGGAAGATCGCCGGGCTGGTAACTCCGCCCGGGCAGCCGCGTGTCTTCCTCCAGCTTGCCGTCACTGATGCTGCGGTGCAGTTCGGCGTACCGCTTCACCAGGGCGAGGCTCATGAAGAAGAACAGGGAGAATCCCAGAAGCCAGACCGACGGCTCGATGTCCGTGGCCGCGGAACCGGCGATGACACGGATCGAATACAGTCCCGCGAGGGTGATGGCGTCGAGAAGGACCGCACCCTTGAGCTTGAGGGAGTAGGCGAAGGTGAGGACGAGGTACCCCAGCAGGACCCCGGCGAACGCCGGCGGGAGAAAGAGGCAGAGGATCACGGCGCTCCCCAACATGGCCGCCAGGAGGTAGGGGGCCGTTCGGATGGGAAGCTCGCCGGAAGCGAAGGGGCGTCGCCGCTTGGAACGGTGCTTCCGGTCCTCGGGGAGGTCGAGCAGGTCGTTGATCACGTAGACCGACGACGCCACGAAGGAGAAGGCGAAAAAGGCCATCACCGCCCGGATCAGCGTCCCGGGCTCCGTGAACATCTGAGCCGCCAGCACCGGGAGAAAGACGAGCAGGTTCTTGAGCCACTGATGCACTCTCAGGGCCCGTGCGATCAGGAGCCACCCGGGGCGTCGCTCCTGCCGCGGGGCCTCCAGCACCTGCCGCGCCGCCTGCGCCATGCCGGCCGGCGGGTTCGCACCCGTCACGAAGTCGAAGCCGCCCCGACCGAAGCGCTCCACGAGTCGCTGGCCGACCTCTCCTCGACCGCTGTCCTCCAGCACGACCACGTCGTCGAAGAGGCCCAGGTGGTCCGCCACGGAACGGGAGTACGACGGATCGTGGTCCGACACGAGGATCACCGGGCGGCCGGCATCCCGCTGGGCCGCGAGGTAGCGCAGGCAGGCCTGGTCGTAGGGGAGGTGCTCCGCCTCGAGACCGATCCGGGAGGCCACTTCGCGGTTCAGCGTCCCCCGCCCTCGCATCAACCAGCCCGGGAGGCGAAGGATGGACGACGGCCGCCGCTTCATGAGGGTCAGTGCGGCCTCGCCCAGCAGATCGTTCGCCAGCAGCCCTCCTGACAGCGTCACGCAGACGGGGGTCGGGGCGCCGGCCTCGGTCCTGCTGTCGGTGTCGGTGCTCATGGCGGGGGGCTGTCGTCCTCGATGGAGAGATCCGGGGGGACGGTTCCGAAATTCCGGACTTCATCCCCCCCTAATGCAAGAATGCCCAGCAGCACAGCCCACCACAACGTTACTGCCCGGGTGAGGAGTGTGGCGGCGGTGGCCTGGGGAAGGGTCGCGCCGCCCACCATGAGAAGACCCACCATCACCGCCTCCGTGGGTCCGACACCGCCGGGAAGGAACGAGACGGCGCCCAGAAGGGTCGCCACGGCGAAGATCCCCACCGCCGCACCCACCGACACCTCCGCCCCCATGAGGCGAGCCAGGATTCCGAAGGTGACGCCTTCGGCGCTCCAGGCCAGGAGCGCCAGCCCCACCCCGACCACCAGGAGCCTGGGGGTGAGCAGGTCCGCCGCCACCTCCAGTACGCCGGCCACCCCCAGGAAGGCCCGGTTCAGCGGGCCCGCGGGTGGAGCGCTCCGGCGGAGCCAGGAGGGGAAACCGGGAGAGCGGAGGATCCATAGCGCCACCAGCGTCGCTACGGTGGAAGCCCCCAGGAGCCAGCCCCGACCCGCCACGAGATGCGTCGCCAGCCCCGAGAGGAGCACCATGGCCACCACGTCCCCGAGTCGTTCCGCCACGAAGGCCGCCAGGCTGTGGCTGACCGGGACGCCCCGGGCTCGGAGGGACATGGCCCTCAGATTCTCCCCGACCTTGGCGGGCGTGGCGGTGAGGGCGAAGCCCGCCAGGTAGATGCGGAGATGAACGCCTCGCGGGAGGCGATCCCCCAGGGCCGCCAGAAGACGTTCCCAGCGCAGGTAGCGCAAGAGGAAGCCCAGCGTCGGGAGTCCCAGGATCACCGGGTAGGACCACGCCGGAAGGTCGGCGAGGCGTTCCAGCACCGCCCGGCCGTCGGAGAGGACGATGGCCACCAGGTAGAGGCCCGCGCCCCCCAGCGCCGTGAGGAGGAGCGGTCGGCGATACCGCTCCAGGGCGGCGTTCACTCCACGGGTCCGGGGCGACGGGCGATGGCGGGCGGGAGGATCAGGCCTCCGCCAACGCCGCCTCGTCGATGTCTGCGTTGGTGTGGACCTTCTGCACGTCGTCCAGGTCGTCGAGGGAATCCAGGAGCCGCAGGAGCTTCTCCGCCTCCCGCCCTTCCACCGCCACCTCGTTGGACGGGACCATGGTGAGCTCCGCCTCGGAAATGGTGAGGCCCGCGTCCCGGAGACCGTCCTGCACCGTATGGAAGGAGGCCACGTCGGTGGTGACCACGAACTCGTCGCCGTCCCGACCCACGTCCTCGGCTCCCGCCTCGATGGCGGCCTCGAAGACCGCCTCCTCGGAGCAGGTGGCGGCGTCGAGGAAGATCTCGCCCTTCCGCTCGAACTGCCACGCCACGGACCCGCTGGTGCCCAGACTCCCGTTGTGCTTGCCCAACGTGTGCCGGAGGTCCGCCACCGTTCGGTTCTGGTTGTCCGTGAGGGTTTCGATGTAGAGGGCCACTCCGTTGGGACCGTACCCTTCGTAGGCGATCTCCTCGTAGTTCACCCCTTCCAGCTCGCCCGTCCCCTTCTTGATGGCCCGCTCGATGTTGTCCAGGGGCATGGACGCGGACTTGGCCGTGTCCACCGCCAGGCGGAGCCTGGGATTGAAGTCGGGGTTCCCACCGCCCTCCCGGGCGGCGACGGTGATCTCCCGGATCAGCTTTGTGAACTGGGACCCGCGCTTGGCGTCGTTCGCTGCCTTCTTGCGCTTGATCTTGGACCATTTGCTGTGGCCGGCCACGTATCCTCCGGAGTGCGGACCTCAGGGTGTGCGGGGAAACCGTAAAGCTAGGTCTGAGGCCCCTGCCGGATCAATGCAGGGGACGCCGAAGCGGTGGCGGCCGGATGAAGCGGAACGTACATTCCGCTTCATGCCCCGCCCCCCCTCCTACGATCGGACCCGCCTCCTGGACCAGGCGATCCGGGTCTTCTGGGAGAAGGGATATGGAGGAACCTCCATCCGGGATCTGGTCGACGCCACCGGGGTGCAGCGCTACGGCCTCTACGAATCCTTCGGCGACAAGCACGGCCTCTTCCTGGCGTCGCTGGAGCGCTACCAGGACACGGTCATCTCCGGACTCCTGCGAGAGCTGGAGGCGCCTGGCGCCGCGCTCCCGGAGATCGAGTCCTTCCTGGACCGCCTGGCCCGGACCGCCGCTCGTCCGGGAGCGGCCCGGGGATGTCTCTTGTGCAATACCGCCGCCGAGCTGGGGGACGACGACCCGGAGGCCGCAGCCCGGGTGGACGGCTATTCCCGCCGCCTGGTGAAGGCGTTCCAGGCGGCCCTGATCCGGGCTCGGACCCTGGGCCAGGTGTCGGACGATCTCAACGCAGACCGCACCGCCCGCTTCCTGACCGGGGTCGTCGTCGGCGGCTCGATACACGCCCGGACCGGCGAGGGACGACGATGCGTCCCCGCTCTCTTCCAGGTGGCCCGTTCGGCACTCCAGCCGACGCCGGATCGCTGAAGCGGGGTCGGCGCGTCCTACCCGCCCGCCCCTTATCCGGAACGGCCGTTCCGGATGGACGGCCGGTCCGGATGAAGGAGGGGGCCTCGGGGCCCGCCGGGCTCAGCCCGCCTCGACAGGCTCCTCCTGGCGGGCGGCGATGATCTTCCGGGCCTCGGCTTCGGGCACGAACTCGTACCCACCCGGTGTCCGGGTGTGGTGGGCCCGCCCCTGGGTCATGGCCCGGAGGGCGCTGGCGTACCGGTAGAGCTCCGCCTCCGGGACATGAGCCGTGATGGTGGCCCGACCATCCGCCGAGTCCATCCCCGCAACTCTTCCCCGTCGCTGATTGATGTCGCCCAGGACGTCCCCCATGAACTCCTCGGGGGTGACCACCTTCACCTCCACGATGGGCTCGAGCAGGCGGGGACCCGCCCGATCGGCCACGGCCCGGAAGGCCAGCGATCCGGCGATCTTGAAGGCGATGTCCGAGGAGTCCACCGAATGGTACGACCCGTCGTACACCTCGGCGGCGAAGTCCACCACCGGATACCCGGCCAGGATTCCACGGGCCGCCTCCTCCTGGATGCCGCGGTCCACCGAGGGAATGAACTTCCCGGGGATCACGCCGCCCTTCGTGGAGTCGGTGAACTCGTAGCCTGCGTCCCGCTCCAATGGGGTCACCCGGATGTGGCAGTCCCCGAACTGTCCGCGGCCGCCACTCTGCTTCTTGTGGCGACCATGTCCCTCCGCCGGCCGGGACAACGTCTCCCGGTAGGCGATCCGAGGCTGCTCCGTCTCCACCGACACGTTGTACTTCCGCTTCAGGCGTTCGAGCTGGACCTCCAGATGGAGCTCCCCGAGCCCGCGGGCCAGCGTCTGGTGCAACTCCCCGTCGAACTCCGCGTGGAAGGTGGGATCCTCCTCATGGAGCTTGGGAAGGACCTCGCCGAGCTTGTCCTCGTCGCTGCGGCTCACGCCCCGCAAGGCCACGGCGATGTCGGGCTGGGGGAACCGGATCTTCTCGAGCCGCACCGGGCGGTTCCGGTGGCCGAGGGTGTCGTTGGTATGGGTGTGTTTGAGCTTGGCCACCACGCCGATGTCGCCGGCGTGCAGCCGTGAGACCTCCACCCGCTCCTTTCCCAGCGGAATGGAGAGGTGTCCCAGCTTCTCCGGGGCGCCGTCCGAGCCGTTCACCACCTCGTCCCCGTTGGCGACGGTGCCGCTGAAGATGCGGAAGTAGGAGAGCTCTCCCACGTGGGGCTCGGTGGTGGTCTTGAAGACGAGGGCGGAGAGGTGCTCGTCGTCGGTGGGCGTCAGCACCACCTCCTGGTCCAGCCCCGCCTGCGTCGCCCGGATCTCGCCGATCTCCCCGGGATTGGGGAAGAGTTCGACCATCTTCTTCAGAAGGGCCCGGGTGCCGTAGCACGTCTTGCCGCTTCCGCAGAAGAGAGGGACGACCTCGCCTCGGGCCATGGCGACCGCCATCCCCTCCAGCACCTCCTCCCGGGAGAGTGCCCCACCCTCCAGGTAGTGCTCCAGGTAGCTCTCGTCCGTCGTGGCCAGCCGCTCCTGGAGCTCCGTCTCCCAGCTCTGGAAACGGTCCTCGAGCTCTTTCGGGATGGGCACGTGCTCGTACTCCCCGGTGCGGGTGCCCTGACTGTAGTGGTGGGCATGCTCCGAGAAGAGGTTGATGATTCCGTGGAAGTCTTCCCCCTGTCCGATGGGGACCTCCACCGGGATCACCTTGTCGGTGAGGTGGGCCTTCACGTCCCGGAAGACCTTGTCGAAGTCGGCGTTCTCCCGGTCCATCTGTGTGACGAAGATCATCCGGGGCAGGCCGCGCTCCTCGCAGTACTCCCAGACCTTCTCCGTGCCGACCTCGACGCCGGTGGTGGCCCCGACGCAGATCACGGCGGCGTCGGCGGCCCGCACGGCCGCGAGCGTCTCACCGGTGAAGTCGAGATATCCCGGCGTATCCAGGAGGTTGATCTTGGTGTCCATCCACTCGGCGTAGGCCGGGGTGAGCTGGATGGAGATGCCATGCTCCGCCTCCTCGGGCGTGTGCATGGTGACCGAATGGCCCTCGGCGGGGTCCTCGTGCCGCTTGGCGGTACCGGACACCCAGCAGAGGGCGTCGATGAGGCTGCTCTTGCCCGAGCCGCCGTGGCCCAGGAAGACCACGTTGCGGATGTTCTCGGTGGAATATTCTTTGGCGGATGCCACTGACGCCTCCGAAGGGTCGGGTGAATTGTCGGGGCGGCGGCCCCGGTCGTGGAGGGTCGGGTCAGAATGGCGGCCGGGAGGGAGACGGTCAAGCGGGCCTTGCAACCCCGGGCCCCGGTGGCCGTATTGAATCGCTGGAGAAGGTCTCCGGACATCCCTCAAGACACCCTGCCCACCCCGGGAGGCCCCGTGGTCCGCCCCACGTTGAATGCCCTGCACTGCGGCTCCCTCGGGCCCTGGATCCTGCTCCTGACCCTCGCCATGGTCTGCCCCCGCCCGGTGGGCGCCCAGGGGATCTGGCCCGAACGAGCCCGGAACCTGGAGGTCCTCCCGGACGACCTCGGACCCGATCGGCTCCGGTCCGTGATGCAGGGCTTTACCCGATCGCTGGGTGTCCGCTGCGCCTACTGTCACGTGGGAGAGGAGGGGCAGCCGCTGAGCACCTACGATTTCGCCTCGGACAGCAGCCGGAACAAGGACGTGGCCCGGCGGATGCTCCGGATGCTGGGGGAGATCAACGAGACGCTGGCGGGGATCGAGCCCTCGGGTCCGGACCGGGTCGATGTGTGGTGCCACACCTGCCACGCCGGGAAACCCCGACCCATGACGCTGGAGGAGACCCTCACCGAGGTGCGGCGAGCCGAGGGAGGAGAGGCGGCCATCGCACGCTACCGGGCCCTCCGCGAGGAATTCTACGGCGGGAACCAGTACGACTTCCGGGCCCCCAACATCGAGGCCATCGCCGGTCGGACGCTGGAGGCGGGAGATACGACCACCGCCGTGGCGCTGCTGGAGTTGAACACCGAGCACTTCCCGGGGCGGGCCGACGGTTTCGAGCGCCTGGGGGACGTGGCCCGGTTGCAGGGCCGCACCCAGGAGGCGATCCGCTACTACGAACGGGTCCTTCGGCTGGACCCGGAACATCCCCGGGCACGGGAGAAGCTGGCCAGGGTGCGGGGCGGGTGAGGCCCGGTCCGCCTCGGACACGGCGGTGCCCGTAGCCAGAACGGCGGGCCCTCCGTCCGAGGGAGACGCGTCCCGCCGCGGTCAGGCGCCCCCTTGTGTGTTCTCCGAGGACGCCCGATCCACCGAGAAGGCGTCGTCGAAGGCACCCTCCGCCGGCGGGAACTGCATCTGACGCAGCGTCGAGCAGGCCTCCCGGGCGCCGTGCTCCCGCTCCATTCCCGGGTCCTCCCATTCGATGGAGAGCGGTCCCGAGTAGCCGATCCGGTTCAGGGCCCGGAGGATCTCCTCGAAGGGCACCCGACCCCGGCCCACCGAGCGGAAATCCCCGAAACGGTCCGGGTGTCCGAAGGGGAGGTGGCCCCCGAAGACGCCGGCGGCGGTGGGGTGGTCGGCCCACCAGACGTCCTTCATGTGGACGTGGTAGATCCGGTCCCGGAACCGGTCCACGAACTCCACGCAATCCACCCCCTGGTAGGCCAGGTGGCTCGGATCGTAGTTGAAGCCGAACGCCTCGCGATGATCCAGAGCCTCCAGGGTTCGCTCGGCGGTGGAGATATCGAAGGCGATCTCGGTGGGGTGGACCTCAAGCGCGAAGCGGACGCCCACCTCGTCGAAGACATCCAGAATGGGATTCCACCGGTCGGCGAATTCCCGGAACCCGGCGTCGAGCGTCTCCTCCGGCACGGGAGGGAAGCCGTAGAGGAGGTGCCAGATCGGGCTCCCGGTGAACCCGTTCACCACCGGGACGCCGAGCCGGGCCGCCGCCCGCGCCGTGGCCTTCATCTCCTCCGCCGCCCGGGACCGCACCCCTTCCACATCCCCATCGCCCCAGATCCGCGGAGGAAGGATGGACCGGTGCCGTTCATCGATGCGGTCGCACACCGCCTGTCCCACCAGGTGGTTGGAGATGGCATGGACCGCCAGTCCGAAGTCGGCCAGGATCGACCGGCGGCCGGAGGCATAACCCTCCTCCGAGAGGGCCCGTGGGACGTCGAAATGATCGCCCCAGCAGGCCAGCTCCAGGCCGTCGTAGCCCCAGGCCGAGGCCTTGTCGGCCAGCGTCTCCAGGGGGAGATCGGCCCACTGGCCGGTAAAGAGGGTGATGGGGCGCATGCGGGGTGGGGGTGGGAGAAGAGTCCGGGTGGTCCAGGCACGTCGCGATGCGACGGGACCGGGCACGTCCCGGTCCGCCCTCACGGGCATCCCG
>JARRPL010000018.1:0-48632 GCA_037382905.1 Gemmatimonadota bacterium
AGTGCCCAGATCGACCTCCCCATCACCTTCGACGACCCGGCGGTGACCTACGAGTTCACCGACTTCGGCGGAGGCGGTCCCACCACGCTGGCGGAGGATCCGACGGATGCCGCCAACACCGTGGCTCGGACCGTGAGAGGCGCCGGCGCGGTGGTCTTTGCCGGCGTGACCATGACCGACCCCACGGGGCTGGCCACGCCGATCCCGTTCACCGAGAGCAACACCACCATGACGGTGCGGGTGTACTCCCCCGACGCCGGGGTGCCGGTTCGTCTGAAGGTCGAAGACAACGCAGATCCGACCCGGAGCGTCGAGACGCAGGTGGTGACCACCGAGGCGAACAGCTGGGAAACCCTCACCTTCGACTTCAGCAACCAGGCGACGGGCACGGCTGAACTGAACCTGTCCTACACCTACGACAAGGTCACGATCTTCTTCGACTTCGGTACGGACGGTGCGCCGGCGGGCGAGAAGGTCTACCTCTGGGACGACGTCGAGTTCGGGGGCAGCGGCGGGGGTGCGACGGCCTACACGGACCAGCCGGTGGACACCTGGAGGGCGGACTACTCCGCCGGCACCCTCGAGGAGATCCAGATCGCCGGGAACGACACCAAGAAGTACTCGGTGCTGGACTTCGCCGGCATCGAGTTCGTCGGTCCGAACAGCGTCGACGCCACCGGCATGACCCACTTCCGCATGGACGTCTGGACCCCCGACGCCACCCTCTTCGGAGTCAAGCTCGTGGACTTCGGCGAGGACAACGCCTTCGGAGGCGGGGACGACTCGGAGCACCAGCTCGACTTCACCGCGTCCAGCACACCGGCGCTGGGCCAGGGCAGCTGGATCACCCTGGACATCCCCCTCGCCCAGTTCGAGGGTCTCGCGAGTACGGCGAATCTGTCCCAGATCATCGTCGTGGGTCAGCCCACCGGCGCCTCCACCTTCTTCGTCGACAACGTCTTCTTCTACAACTCGGACACGCCACCTCCAACGGAGCCGACGACCGCGGCCCCCGCGCCCACCGTCCCGGCGGCCGATGTGATCAGCATGTTCAGCGACGCCTACGACGACGTACCGGTGGACACGTGGCGCACCGAGTGGAGCCAGGCGGGCTTCGAAGACGTCCAGACCCCGCCGCCTTCCGCATCAAGCTGGTGGACCTCGGGGCCGACGGCACCATCGGCACCGGTGACGACGTCGAGCACGAGATCACCCTCACCGCCAACACCACCCCGGCCATCGGGACCGGGACCTGGCTCGACCTCGACGTCCCTCTCAGCGACTTCACCGGCCTCACCACCCGTGCCCACATCGGGCAGCTCATCCTCTCCGGTGATCCCAACACCGTCTTCGTCGACAACGTCTTCTTCTACGCCGACGAGCCGACCACGGGAGGCCCGATCAGCCTTCCCATCACCTTCGACGACGGGGCGGTGACCGATGGCGACCTGCTGGACTTCGAGGGCGGCGGACCGAGCACCCTCAGCACCGACCCCACGGACGGAACGAACACGGTGGTCCGGACGGTCAAGAGTGCTACGGCCGGGGCCTTCGCAGGGGTGACCATGACCGGCGCGGACGGTCTTGCCTCGCCCATTCCCTTCACGGCAACCAGCACCACCATGACGGCCCGGGTCTACTCCCCCGACGCCGGGATCGAGGTTCGCCTGAAGGTGGAGACCAACGGGGATCCGACCCGGAGTGTCGAGACCGGTGCGACGACGACCGTCTCGAACGGCTGGGAGACCCTCACCTTCGACTTCAGCAATCAGACCAGCGGTACAGCTCCTCTGAATCTCGACTACGTCTACGACAAGATCTCGATCTTCTTCAACATCGGCACCGAGGGCGCTACCGCCGGCGAGAAGATCTACCTTTGGGACGACGTAGACTTCCAGAACTGACTTCCCGGGGCACCGGCCTGGCCCGGTTCGATGCCCTGCCCGCTCCCTTCATGAGGACCAGAATGGCCCGCCGGCCCCACACGGGTCCCCGGAACGCCGACGACGCCCGGGGCAGACCTCTCGCCCACCTGGTTCTGGAGTTCATCTGGCATCAGCGGCAGGTCTCCCGGGCTGAGATCGCACGGACCCTGGGTCTCTCCCGGTCCACCGTGTCGGACATCGAGGGTCGGCTCCTGGAGACTGGACTGGTCGCCGAAGGAGCCGAGGGGCCGAGTCGAGGCGGGCGACCGCCCAAGTTCATCGTCTTCCAGGATGACGCCCACGTCATCCTGGGTGTGGACATGGGGGCCAGCCACGTCTCGGTCGTCCTCACGAATCTCCGGGGTGAGGTCCACTCGTGGCAGGACAGGGAGCACCCGGTCCGCTCCGACCCAGTGGGCACGCGCACGCTCATCCGCGAGCTCGCCGATGCGGCCCTCGCCGAGGTCCCGGGGAGCCGCGAGCGTCTTCTGGGCATCGGCATCTCGGTCCCGAGCCCCGTGGATCCCAGTGAGCCGGAACGTCTCCACGAAGCGGTCATGCCGGCGTGGGAAGGGCGGGCGGGCTTCGACGAGTTCCGTCGGCATTACGGGGTTCCCGTCCTTGTGGACAACGACGCGAATCTCGGAGCGCTGGCCGAGCGGTGGTGGGGCGGAGCGAAGTTCCTCGACGATTTCGCCTACATCAAACTCGCCACGGGGATCGGCTCGGGACACCTGATCCGCGGCGAGATCTATCGGGGCTCCAGCAGCGTCGCCGGCGAGATCGGCCACGTGACCACCGATCCCTCGGGAGAGGCCTGCGTCTGCGGCAACCGGGGGTGCCTCACCACCTTCGCCGGCGCCGAAGCCCTCGTCCGGCGGGCCCGGGAGCTCGTGGACGAGTACCCGGACAGCCTGCTCGCTGGAGGGGAGGTCTCGCTTCCGGCGCTGGAAGAGGCTGCGCTGGCCGACGACTCCCTGGCCCTTCAGGTCTTTCGCGAGGCCGCACACCACCTGGGGATCGCCATCGCCGGCTTGCTGAACGTCATGAACCCGGCGGCCGTCTTCCTGGGCGGCAGCATGACCCGGGTGGGCGACCGGATCCTCATTCCCATCCGGGAGACGGTCCTCCGCCGTACGCTGGTGGACTCCCTTGCGGCCTCGGAGATTCGCAGGACCGAGCTGGGACCACAGGGCTTCGCAATCGGGGCCTCCACCCTGGTGCTCGCCACCGCTCTGGAGACACCCACCCTCTTCCCCGAGATGGCGGGAGTCTGAGCGCGTGGCCAAAGACAAGATCGAACCCGAGGAGCTTGTCCGGAAATCGGTGGCGGCCTGGCACGTCCAGGAGGGGGAGGAGGAGAAGGCTCACCACGAGACGGCCCCCCAAGACCGGATTTCCCTCGCGCGAAAGGTCATCTACGGGGCCGGAGCGTTCGTCAACAACCTCCTGGCCGCCGCCATCGGCGGGATGACCATCGTGCTGAACCTGGCGCTGGGGATGAACCCGGCGCTCGTGGGTCTCCTCGGAGCGCTCCCCCGGCTCACGGATGCCGTGACGGATCCGCTGATGGGCTACATCTCGGACCACACGAAGACCCGCTGGGGACGCCGCCGACCGTACATCTTCGTCGGCGCCATCCTGGCGGGGATCCTGTACGTGGCCCTCTGGCAGCTCCCGGGGAACAAGACCGAGACCTTCTATTTCTGGTACTTCCTGATCGGGTCGATCTTCTTCTACGCCGCCTACACCGTCTTCGCCACGCCGTGGGTGGCCCTGGGCTACGAGCTCACCCCCGACTACCACGAGCGGACCCGCCTCATGGGGGTCCAGAACTTCATCGGCCAGTTGGCCTACGTCGTCTCTCCGTGGTTCCTCTGGATCATGACGAACCAGAACTGGTTCGACGATCAGATGGCCGGGGCCAAGGGGCTGGCGTTGGGGGTGGGGATCACCGCCGCCGGGCTGGGAGTCCTTCCGGCCATCTTCCTCCGTGAGCGCCTGAGCGGCCTGGCCGCAGAGGAGATCGAAGGTGAGGAGGGCGGCGGGAAAGGCCTGCTCTACAACCTCAAGGACTTCCTGGGCGGGCTGAAGCAGACGGTGTCGTCCAAGCCCTTCCTGAAGCTGGGTCTGGCGACCTTCCTGGTCTTCAACGGCTTCATCCTGATCTCGTCCTTCCAGTTCTACGTCATCATCTACTACGTCTTCGGCGGGGACCAGACGCTGGGGTCCCAATACGCCGGGTACGCTGGAACGGCGGGGGCGATCTCCACCTTCCTCGTCATCATCCTGGTCACCTGGCTCGCCACCAGGATCGGGAAGCGGAAGGCCTTCTTCATCTCCACGGGGGTGTCGGTCTTCGGCTACGTGCTCAAGTGGTTCTGCTACAACCCGGAGATCCCCTGGCTGGTGGTGCTCCCGGCTCCCTTCATGGCCTTCGGGCTCGGCGGGCTCTTCACCCTCATGGGATCCATGATCTGCGACGTGGTGGACGCCGACGAGCTCATCACCCACGAGCGCCGGGAAGGGATGTTCGGGTCCATCTACTGGTGGGTGGTGAAGCTGGGAATGGCCGCAGCCCTCGCCGGCGGGGGCTTCCTGCTCAACGCCACCGGGTTCGACGTAGCCCTCGGAGGGGCCCAGACGGATCGAACGATCTTCCTGATGCGGGCCTTCGACGCCTTCATCCCCGCCGTCACCTCCCTCGTCGCCATCTGGGCCGTGGCGAGCTACAGCATCACCGAGGAGGTGGCGAACCAGAATCGGGCCGAGCTGGAGCGGAGGCGGGGACCGGCGGAGGCGGCGGCCGCAGGCTGACGCCGTCCCTCGACTCGGGCCGAGGACACCGCCCGCTCCGGTACCGTCGGCGGCCCGGTCTCGAACGCAAAGTGCCCCCGGAGCCGTCCGAGGCCCCGGGGGCGAGCTCCCAGCCCGGCGGCCTCAATCCAGACGGAGCCCGAATCCGTACGGGAAGAGGGGGTCGGAGCCGTCGCCCCGGTTGGGGTTCTGGGCGTCGTCCCGGGGCCAGGAGAAGGAGAGCTTCCCCTGGAAGGGGTGCTCGCCGAAGAGGACCTGGGCCACCCCGTCGCCTTCCGAGCCCGGGAGCCAGGCGCAGACGAAGGCACTCGAGAGCTCCAGCTCCGGGTTCACGACCAGCGGGCGCCCCGAAACCAGGACGGTGACAATGGGTACGCCGGCCTCGGCCACCCGCTTCAGGACCGCGAGGTCCTCCGGGTGGGCGACGGCGTGCTCCAGGGTGGTGCCGTAGGGGTGCATGCCCCCGGCGCCGGTGGTGGTGAAGGTGGAACCCCGCTTGACCCCCACTCCGGCCGGGCGGCCATCCCCCAGCCCCTCGGCGTAGGGGCACTCGCCGATGACCACCACCGCCACCCGGTGGCGAGCCGGGTCGGCGGCGCTTCCGTCCTCGCTGAGCTCCGCCTCGGGGGAGAGCGCCCGGATTCCCTCCCAGATCGACGTACCGCCCTCCACCTGGTCGTTCCCGTCGGTGCCCTGCCAGGCCACGGAGAATCCGCCGCACTGGAAGCCGATGTTGTGGGCACTCTTCCCTGCCACGAGGATCCTTCGCTCGTGGTCGGCCCTCGAAGAGAGAGGGAGCACGTCGTCCTCGTGCTTCAGCAGCACGAGGGACTTCCGCACCGCCTCCCGGGCCACGGCCCGGTGCTCGTCCGAGCCGTAGGCGTCGCTCCCGGACCAGTGCCGCTCGGCGGGCCGTACCCGCTCGAAGAGTCCGTAGGCCTCCTTCACCCGGAGGATGCGGCGGACGGCATCGTCGATGCGCTCCATGGGGATCCGCCCCGCCTCGACCTCGGCGGTGAGGTCGGCCAGGAAGCGCTTCCACTTGTCGGGGACCATGAACATGTCCACCCCGGCGTTCACCGAGAGGCGGACGGCCTCGGCGTAATCGTCGGAGAGCTGGTCGATGCCGTCCCAGTCCGAGACCACGAAGCCGTCGAAGCCGAGCTCCCCCTTGAGGACGTCGGTGACGAGGTAGCGGTGGGCGTGGCACTTCAGGTCGTTCCAACTGTTGTACGACGCCATGACGGTGAGGACGCCGGCGTCCACCGCAGGCCCGTACGGCGCGATGTGGAGCCTTCGCAACTCCTCCTCGGAGACGTCGGTCCGCCCCTGATCGATCCCGTGGTTCGTCCCGCCGTCCCCCACCCAGTGCTTGGCGCACGCCACCACCGCGTCCTGCCCCAGATCGCCCTGGAGCCCCCGGACGAAGGCGCCGGCGTAGCGGCTCACGATCTCCGGATGCTCGGAGTAGCTCTCGTAGGTCCGCCCCCAGTGGTCGTTCCGCACCACGGCGAGGGTCGGGGCGAAGGTCCACTCCACCCCGGTGGCCAGGACCTCCCGGGCCGTCACCCGGGCGACCCGCTCGATGAGGTCCGGATCATCGGCGGCTCCCAGGCCGATGTTGTGGGGGAAGAGGACGGACCCCCGGACGTTGTTGTTTCCGTGGACCGCGTCGACACCGTAAAGGAGGGGGATGGGCAGATGGTCCCCGTCGTCGACCATCGAGGCGGCCCAGTAGGCGTCATTCATGGCCACCCAGTCCTCCGGGCGGTTGTCCCCAGGGGCCGATCCGCCACCGCTCAACACGGAACCGATGTGGAAGCGGGTCACCTCGCCAGGTGTGATGTGCTGCCGCTCCGGCTGGGTCATCTGCCCCAGCTTCTGGGCCAGGGACATGCGGGAGAGGAGAGACTCGACGCGATCGGACATGAAGAGCCGCCTGCCTTGGGTAGAGGGTCGGGTGGGGGGATGCTCGGCGGGCGTCGGGGCCCGTGCCGGGCTCAGGTCCCCGGGGTGTCGTGGAGCCAGACCTCCGCCGACAGCTCCGCCTGGGAGTTGCCGCCGATCCAGAACCGGAAGAGCCCCGGCTCCACGGCGCGGGACATCCCTCGACCATGGAAGGCCAGGTCGTCGGCCTCCAGAAGGAAGTGCACCCGTCGGGACTCCCCGGGCTCCAGGTGGAGCCGCTGGAATCCCTTGAGCTCCCGCACCGGCCGGGTGGCGCTCGCCACGGGATCCCGGAGGTAGAGCTGCACCACCTCTGTGGCGGCCCGGGGACCGGTATTCGTCACCCGGACAGAGAGCTCGAGGGGGTCCGCCACGGTGGGCTCGTCTCCAGGGCCGTGGTGCCACAGAGAGATCTCGCGGTACTCGAAGGCGCCGTAGCTCAGCCCGAAGCCGAAGGGGAAGAGGGGGGTGTAGTGGGTGTCCAGGTGAAACGAGCGGTTCCCGACGGAGAGCTGGGGAGCGCCGGGAGCGATGTCGTCCACGTGGACCCAGCCGTGCTCGATGGGAGGCCGGCCCGTGTTCTTGTGCCCGTAGTAGATCGGGATCTGCCCCGTGACCCGGGGAAAGGTGACGGGGAGCCTGCCCGACGGACTGTGCTCCCCCAGAAGGAGGTCTACCAGCGCCGGGCCCGCCATCGTCCCCGGGTGCCACGCGCACAGGAGGGCGTCCAGGTGCGGGAGGTCCTTCTCCAGGGCGAGGGGTCGGCCCGCCATCAGGACCACGACGACGGGGGTCCCGGTCTCGTGGACCGCCTGCAGCAGCGCGGACTGGGCTCCCGGGAGGGAGATGTCCGTCCGGCAGTGCGCCTCGCCGGAGAGGATCGCGTCCTCACCCAGGACGAGGATCGCCACGTCGGCCTCGCGAGCCGCCTCCACCGCCTCGGGGATTCCGTCGTGGCTCCGGTCCCGGGTCGTCGCCAGCGCCCGGACGTGGCGAAGCTCGACCCGCCCGCCCAGCGCATCCCGGAGCGCCTGGAGGGGGGTGACGCTGAGCCCCGGGTCTCCATCGAAGATCCAGGTGCCGAGTTGCTCGGCGGGCTCATCCGCCAGGGGCCCGATGACCGCGACACGCTCCAGCGCCCCCGTCTCGAGGGGGAGGCACCCGTTCCGGTTCTCCAGGAGGACCATGCTCTCCCGGGCCGCCTCCCGAGCCGCCTCCAGGTGCGCGGGGTCGCCGAATCCCGGGAAGCGGTGCGGGTCGGTGTAGGGATCCTCGAACAGCCCCAGGTCGAGCTTCACCTTCAGGACCGCGGCGACCATCGCATCGAGGCGCTCCGCCGGGACCTCGCCGGACTCCACCAACGCGGGGAGGTGGTCGCGGTAGGTGTAGCCGGCCATGTCCATGTCGACCCCGGCGTTCGCCGCCTCCCGCGCCGACTCGTAGCGGTCGGCGGTGAGGCCGTGGTCCATGAGCTGGGGGATCGAGTCCCAGTCGCTGACCACGAACCCGGAAAAGCCCCACTCCCCCCGGAGGATATCCGTCAGCAGCTGCCGGTGGGCCGAGGCGGGGATCCCGTCCAGGTCGCTGAAGGACGTCATCAGCGTCGCGACCCCGGCCCGGACCGCGGCGAGGAATGGGGGGAGGTGGACCTCCCGGAGCTCCCGCTCGGGAATGTTGGTGGTGTTGTAGTCCCGGCCCGACTCGCTGGCCCCGTACCCCGCGAAGTGCTTTGCGCATGCCGCGATGGAGCCGGGAGTCGCCAGGTCGTCACCCTGGAATCCCTCGATCATGGCGGTGGCGAGGACGGCGCTCAGATATGGGTCCTCCCCGAGGCACTCGGCCACCCGTCCCCACCGCGGGTCCCGGCCGATATCCACCATGGGGGCGAAGGTCCAGTTGACTCCGGCACGGGCAGCCTCCATGGCCGAGATCCGCGCCCCGAGACGCACTCCCCGGGGATTCCACGAGGACGCCTGACCCAGAGGAATGGGGAAGACGGTCTGGAATCCGTGGATCACGTCCCGACCGATGAGCAAGGGAATCCCCAGGCGGGACTCCTCCACGGCGAGACGCTGGAGCTCGTTGACGGCGTCCACCGACACCTCGTTCAGGACGGCACCGGCCTGACCCGACCGGACAGCCCCGGCCAGTTCGTCGTTCACCCAGCCCCCGGTCCCGTTCACCAGGGTGAGCTGCCCCGCCTTCTCCTCGACGCTCATCTCGTCGAGGATCTCCTGGATACGGTCGTCCCGGGCGGTGCTGCTCCCGGGCAGCACCGCCGTCTCGTCACCTCCCCGCATCGCCGCCCTACATCCCCACGTGGAGGTACGTGCGGATCTCCCACTCCCGGCCGTTGTCACCGGGCAGCGTCGGATCACACTCCAGCATGCCACCCGGTCCCGCGGTGAAGCCGGGGCAATAGCGGTTCGAGAACTCGTCCAGACTCCGCCACGTACCCATGATCCCGATCCGGGTCTGGGGCATGTCGAACCAGTCGGGCATCCCGAGAGACCAGGAGATGTCGCCGGTGAGCTGCACCGGGAAGGTCAGGTTGAAGTCCCGGTGGTAGTCGTAGGGCCCCCAGTCGTTGAACTTGGCGAACCCGGCGAACTTCACCGGGCCGTTCACGATGCGGAAATCACCGCCGTAGCGGGTGATCCGGCGTGGGTCGTCACCGTTCGGCTCCCCCGTCCCGTAGAAGGCGTTGACGATGAGGTTCGTGCCCTCGCTCCGCTTGGAGACGATCCGGGTGTGGAGTTCCCACAGGTCCCGGGCCGGGGTGGCGCCGGGGAAGGCGAAGGTGGTCCGCCCGTCGGCGAGGATCCCGATGGCCGCGTCCGCCGTGGTGTGGTGCCGGCGCCAGACGAAGCCCGCACTGATGGCCAGGGGTGCATCCTCACGGACGTCGCTGTCCCAGGAGTACATCCAGGTGGCGGGTGTGGGGTCCCAGGTGAACAGGATCTCGGCGGCCGTCGTCTCCCGGTTCACCCGGACGGCGAAGGGGTCGTCCAGGATGTTGCGGGGGCGGGCCGGCGGCGGCGCGTCGGCGGGCACCGGGCCCACGATGGGCTTCTGCCACATGAAGTTCGGGGCGACCTGGAAGTTCCCGCCGGCGTTGACGGTGACGCCGCTCAGCACCTGCCACCGGTTTCCGCTCCCGTTGTCCTTGAGGCGCCAGCCCGTATAGGTCTGGGTCTGGTCGTAGCCGCCATTGGCCACCACCCCCATGGCGGAACCCACGGCGTACCAGTTGAGGGGCCCCTGGCTCCAGGTGAGCTTGGCCTTACCGCCGAAGGTGTCCGAGTCCTTGATCTCGTCCTGGAGAACCTCGTAGCTGCCCGGGCTCCCCGTCACGATCTGGAAGGTCCGACCCACCTGGGGTGAACCGGCCCAGATCCCGCCCAGCTCCACCTCCAACGGCCCCACCGGGGCGGCGGCGCTGAGGGTGAAGCGGCGATCCTCTGGAACCGGCACCGCGAACGAACTCACCACGCCCGACGCCCGCTCGAAGTCCTCCTGGAACATCGCGGTGACGGCGATGTCGCCGAACTCCCGGGTGTACTTGGCCAGGACGGCAGGGTTGGCCCCCCACCAGAGCTCCGGACCGAAGGCGACGCTCAGGCCGTCGAGCTCCTGTTTGCCGGTGAACTCCGCACCCACCGGGGCGATGCCGTTGTAGATGTCGATGTTGGGCCCGTAGTTGGCTTCCCGGTACAGGTTGAAGAAGTCGCCCTCGTAGCCCCAGTGGTAGTGCCCGGCCCGGTAGAAGCCGTCGACGCGGAACAGCTTCTCGTCCCAGCTCACCGCTGCGGAATAGACCCGGACCCGGTCGAACTGGGTCGTGACCTCCTCCCCGTCCACCGTCTCCACCGACCGCACCTGGGCCGGCGCCTCGTAGAAGAGCTCGTCGATGGCGTTGCCGGGGACGTTCCCCACGACGTTCACCGAGAGGCTGGCCTGGAGGTTGGGGGCCGGGTTCGACAGGAAATCCAGGAAGAAGGACTGCTTCGTGTCGAAGCCCTGCTCGGTGGGCCGGGCCGTGCGCCCGGCGATGGCGTCCTCGGGGGTCTCGATGTTCTCTCCGCCGGTGGAATACGTCTCCAACTCCATGCGGAGCCCGTCGAAGCGGGCCAGGCTGCTCAGGGACGATTGGAGGGCCGCCCGGTCTCCCCGGGCCCGCAGAGCCGCCTCCGAAGCGGTGATTCCGGCAAAGTGGGCCCGGATCGTGCCGAGGTCGACGCCAGGGCCGTAGGGATCGAGGCGGTTCACCTCCTGCAGCGCGTAGTAGGCGGCCCGGGGATACAGATCGTAGAGGCCGTAGGCGTTGGTGGGCCCCTTGGCCATGATCCCCCACCACTCCTCGTTCATGTTGTTCTGTCCGGGAACGAAGTCCTCGGGATAGGCGTCGTTGGCCCAGGAGGCGTTCGTATCCTGGATGTCGAGGCGGTCCTCCTGCCCGAACTTCCACCAGCCGTCGCTCCACTGGAAGGTGAGGCCACCGATGGAGTTCCCCACCAGACCGTTCCCTGCGGCGTTCTCGTAGATCTCCTTCCACTGCTCGATCAGGTAGCGGGCCTGGGTGACCTGGTCCTCCTCCAGGGTACGGGCGTTGAAGGCGTCGGCCCCGAACTCGGTGAACATGACCGGGATCCCCAGCGTCTCGTCCACCCGCTCGAAGAAGTCCCGGAAGGAGATCCCCCGGTAGACGTTCGAACCGAAGACGTCGAGACCCGTGACCTCCTGGGCGATGATGTCCAGGTACTGGAGGTCCCCGTTGGCCATGGCCACGGGGTAGGCGGACCCGCTGGCCTTGATGTCCTCCACCACGTCCCCGAAGAGGGAATACATGTACCGCGCCTTCACGGCCTGCTGCTCCCCCTCAGGCAGATCCTCGGTCTCGGCGGAGCTCCACTCGAGACCGTAGTTGTTCTCGTTCCCCAGCAGCCACATGAGCAGCCCACGGGTGCCCTCGAGCTCGTTCACCATCTCCCTGACCTCGCCGCGGATCAGGCTCCGGATCTGAGGCGCCGAGTAGTCGGTGTTGGGGATGTAGGTCCCCGCCAGCGTCACGCCGTATCGGCCCACCGGGTGGTTCACGATGGACCAGATTCCGTAGGTGTCGTAGATGTACTCGATCCAGCGGGAGGGAATCCCGTTGTAGACGCGGATGGCGTTTCCCCCCATGGCCTGAAGGAGGGACATCTCCCGGTCCAGCGCCTGCCGGATGAAGTCCTCGGACTGGGCCCAGAAGTTGTACGTGGTGGTGGTGCCGATGGGGAAGTAGTCCCAGTTGACCCCCTTCACGAAGACGTCCTCGCCATCGACCTGGAGTCGTGAACCGGACGCGTCCTCCACGATCTCGATCCGGGGCACCTGGGCGGCGAGCGCCGCCGGCGACAGGAGCAGGGCGGCTGTGAGGAGCCCGACCCGCAGACTGGCGGGTGCGGACGAGAGAACGGTAGACAGAACCGCACGCATGTGGGTGCCTCCTGGGGCAGACGCTGGGTGACCGTCTGAGCCGGGTCGTGTCGCCGGAATATGGGATGGTCACGAGAACTTTGTTCGCGTGTCGAACAAAGTGATACCCACCCCTTTGGGTGTCAAGCAGATTCTGTCGCGAGCCCACCCTTCCCGTGGCCGACACGAAGCGTGCCGAGGCCCGGCGGGAGATTCGCTTGCCGTCTTCCCGGCCTCCGGGATACCGTTCGGTCCCTCAAGCGTTCGCATGGAGCGGGGAGAACCGAGAACCTGGGTCGAGAGGCGACGGGCATGGGTGTGTGGAGAGTTGGTGCGGCAGCGGCGGTCACCGTGATCATGGCAGCCTGTTCCGGAGGCGGGGGCGGCTCTACGGCCCCCGAGCCCCCCGGTCCGACGCCGGCTCGGCCCGGGAACGGAGGGGGCGGCGACGGTCCCCGCCCCTATGCGGACGTGGTCACCGGCGACGCCGTGTCGGACGAGGGTGTCCTCACCGTCCACCAGGTGGGTGGCGACTACCTGATGGAGGTCCCTCCGGAGGGGATGGGCCGCGACTTCCTTCTCATCACCCGCATCGCCGGCGTACCCGGCGACTTCGGCGGTTTCCTCTCCGCAGGGATGAGCATCAACGAGCAGGTGGTGCGCTTCGAGCGACAGGGCGACCGCGTGCTCCTCCGGAAGGTGTCCTTCCGGGAGGTCGCCGACGAGGACGAGGCCATCTACCGGTCCGTGGTGAACAACAACCTCCCCCCGGTCCTGGCGGCCTTCGAGGTGGAGGCCTTCGGTCCCGACTCGGCCGCGGTGGTGGACGTGACCTCCTTCTTCGAGGGAGACACGCCGGCTCTCAGCGGCCTGAGTCCGGACCAGCGTCGGGAGTACGGCGTGCGGCGCCTGGATCCCGACCGGAGCTTCCTGACCCGCATGAGCGCCTACCCCGAGAACGTGGAGATCCGACACACCCAGACCTTCGAGGCCACCTCGCCCCCGGGCGACGCCAGCTCCGGGACCATCACATTGGCCATGAGCCAGTCCCTGGTGCTCCTGCCCGAAGAGCCCATGCGCCCCCGGTACGCCGACCCCCGGGTTGGCTTCTTCTCGGTGGAGCGGATCAACTACGGACTGGACGAGCAGAAGGCCGCCACCCAGACCTTCATCCGTCGCTGGCGCCTGGAGCCGAGCGACCCGGAGGCCTACGCCCGGGGTGAGCTGGTGGAGCCGGTGGAGCCCATCACCTACTACCTGGATCCGGCCACGCCGCCCCGTTGGCGCGAGTACGTGCGGCAGGGCGTGGAGGACTGGAACGTGGCCTTCGAGGCGGCGGGCTTTCGGAACGCCATCCGGGCGCTGGACCCGCCCTCCGCCCGGGAGGACCCGGACTGGGATCCGGAGGACGTCCGCTACTCCACGGTGCGCTGGACCGCCTCCACCACCCGGAACGCCATGGGTCCCAGCGTCTCGGACCCGCGCACCGGCGAGATCATCGAGAGCGACATCGTCTGGTACCACAACCACATGCGGTCGTATCGGAACCGGCTCATGCTGGAGACCGGCGCCTCGAACCCCCTGGCCCGGTCCCTCAACCAGCCCGACGAGCTCATGGGCGAGGCCATGCGTCAGGTCATCGCCCACGAGATCGGGCACGCCCTCGGGTTGCCCCACAACATGATCTCCAGCTCGGCGTACCCGGTGGACTCGCTGCGCAACGCCGATTTCGCCCGGCGCATGGGCGTGGCTCCGTCGGTGATGGACTACGCTCGGCAGAATTACATCGCCCAGCCCGGCGACGGTCTCGCGTCGTCCGACTTCATCCGGCAGATCGGACCCTACGACCTGTACGTCATCGACTGGGGGTACCGCCTCCACGACGCGGCCACGCCCGAGGCGGAGCGTGCGATCCTGAACGAGAAGATCCTGACGCGCGCCGGCGATCCCATGTATCGTTATCTACCCCAGGGCGGGCTCGGGGGCATCGACCCCCGGGCCCAGACCGAGGACATGGGCGACGACCCGGTCCGGGCAAGCGGCTACGGAGTCCAGAATCTCCGCGTCGCCGCAGACAACCTCCGGAGCTGGACCGCCACTCCCGGTCAGGACTACGGCGACCTGTCGGAGCTGTATGGGGAGCTGCTGGGCCAATGGTACCGGTACATGAACCACGTGGTCACGCTGGTGGGGGGCGCCTACGTGGATCTGAAGTCCACCGAGCAGGCAGGCCCGGTCTTCGACGGCGTACCGCGAGAGCGGCAGGAGGGAGCGCTGGCCTTCCTTTCGGAACAGGTCTTCGAGACACCGGTGTGGCTGCACAACCGTGAGATTCTCGATCGGATCGGACCCGTGGGTCAGGTGCAGACCCTCGGCGGCCGGCAGGCAGCAATCCTGGGCAACCTCATGGACCCGCGGCGCCTGGTGCGGATGGCCGACATGGAGATCCTCCAGCCCGAGGACGCCTGGCCCGTGGCGGAATACCTTCCGGCTCTTCGGGACGCCGTCTTCGGCGATCTGTCCCGCGTCTCCGCCATTGACGGGTACCGTCGCGGTCTGCATCGAGCCTATCTGGAACGGGTGGAGACCCTGATGACCGAGGAACCGCCGACCAATCGGTTCTTCGGACCGCCGGTGAGCGTGGGCCGTTCCGACATCCGGCCCCTGCTCCGGGCGGAGCTGCGGGGGCTGCGGGCGGATGCAGACGCCGCGGCCGGTCGGGTGGACCATCCCATGACCCGGATCCACCTGGAGGACCTGGTGGCCCGGATCGACGAGATCCTGGATGACGACGGGGACGGCTGAAGGGAGGGCGGCCTTCGTGGCGGGCCCGGACCTGCTGGCGGGAGGGGCTGCTCAGGCGGTCCGACGTGCCACGTGCGGCTCGATTCCGTTGCCGCCGCCGGACTGAGCGCGCCGCAGTGCCCGAGCCGCGGCCGTGACCAGATCCTCGTGGCTCTCCATGTCCGGACCCCAGGTGGCGATGCCGCACGAGATGGTGACGCCCCCGGGCGGACCGGCGGTGACCGCTTGGAGCCGATCCGCGAAAAGCATGGCGCCCTGACGGTTGCAGTCCACCAGCAGCACGGCGTACCGCACCGACGAGAGCCGCGTCATCCGATCGCTGCGGCGGGTGTGCCGGAGATACTTCCGGGCCAGGGCTTCCAGGGCCTCGACCGCCTCGGCGGTGGGGGAGTCGGCCCACCCGTCGGGTTCCACGAGAACCAGAGACAGGGGCACTCCACGGTCCGCAATGCCGGACGCGAACTCCAGGATGGTCGAGAAGTGCTCGGGGCTGCAAAGGTGACGCATGGGCTCTCGGTCGGAAGAGGTTCATCTCAATAATGGGGTCCACCGACACCCTCGGTGCAAGGACTCTGGCCCCGGCGGCGGAGCCGGCCCATCCTGAGGTCGCCCTTCCGCTTCCCCTCGGAACCCCTGGACGGTCCTCATGCGTCTCCACTCTCGCCTCCTCCTCGCTCTCGGAATCCCTCTGCTCGTGACCCTCGCCTCCTCTGGATCCGCCCTGGCTCAGGCCCCCACGGGGCTCGAAGGCACGGTGGTGGTGCTGAACAAGCGCGGGAACGACGCTTCGTTCATCGACCTGGCCTCCGGTGCGATCGTGGCGAGCGCGCCCACGGGGGTCGGGCCCCACGAGCTTGTCGTTCTGGACGGCGGACGTACCGCCGTGGGCACGGACTACGAGGGGGAGGTGGGGAGCCTCACGGTCCTGGACGTGGCCACGGGCCGGCGCAGCCGGACCATCGACCTGAGCCCGTACCGGCGGCCCCACGGGATCGAGGCCCTCCCGGGCGACTCCGTCGTGGCCGTGACCGTCGAGCAGGATCGGGCGGTTCTCCTGGTCCGTGTCGCCGACGGCGAGATCATCCGGGTCATCGACACCCGGGCCGACGGCTCCCACATGGTGGCGGTCCCGTCGGATGGCCGAACGCTCTGGACCGGGGACATCGGCTCGAACACGGTGAGCCAGTTCTCCACCCGGACCGGAGAGCGCCTGCAGGCCCTCCCGGCACCGGAGCAGCCCGAGGCCATCAACGTCACCGACGACGGGGACCGCCTCTTCGCCGGGAGCAACGCGACCGGGGTGGTCTCCGTCTTCGACACCGGCGACGGGACCCGGGCGACAGTGGCGGAGGGATTCGGCTGGCCGTACCGGATGTTCCTCACGCCCGGCGCCCGCCAGCTCATCGTGCCCGACCTGCGACGGGAGGTCCTGCGCTTCTTCGACGGGACCAGCTATCGAGAGCTGGGACGGATGGCCTTCCCCGGCGAGGCACCCCAGGGGCTCGTACTGCACCCCGACGGACGCCACCTCTTCCTCTCCCTCTCCGGAGCCGACCGCATTGCCGTGGTCGACATCCAGGAGCGTCAGGTGGTGGGGTACCTCCCGGCAGGGTCCAGCCCGGACGGGATCGCGTATTCGACGATTTCTGTGGCACGGTAGTTAACGAAGCGGGTCGACGCCCGTCGAAGGTGACAGAGGTCCGGATGTTCGTTTCCGGGAGACGTGACCCTCCAGGCTGGAGAAGCACCATGTACGAGACGCTACGACGGTTCCTCACGGTGGGGGCCATGGCGGCCCTGGCTGCCTGCGGCGATGACGCCCCGGGCCCGGTGGAGACGGGTGTGGACCTGCTGGACCGGGACGTGGCCCTCCTGGCCGCAGACGCCGCGGCGGAAGACCTGGCGGTGATGACGGATCTGTTCCAGGGCACGATCCCCGGGGCGCCGACGGCGGTCTCCTCCGAACTGGTCCGCTCCCGCAGCGTGGAGTTCTTCGATGCCGAGGGAACCGAGCAGAACGCCTACGACCCCCTCGCGACGGCCTCCATCCACACCGTCCTGGAGCTGGAGGGGGAGGTCGAACGGATGGGGCTGTCCATGGCCATCGCCCGGAGCCGCGACATGTGGGTGACGGGTCTCGAGGGCGAGGAGACCACCCGGACCTGGAACGGGAGTGGTGCCGACACCCGCTATCGCACACGGGTGTCCGACGAAGCCGGCACCAGGGCCTATAGCATGGCCGGTACCCTCACCATCGAGGACGTGGTGCGGGGGGTGCCCCGGGCCGAGTTTCCCTGGCCCCTCTCCGGTACCGTCACCCGGACCCTCCAGGTCGAGGTCCTGGGAGGGCCCCAGGGTAATCGTTCTGTGAGCCGGACGGTGGTGGTCACCTTCAACGGGCAACAGGTGGTGACGCTGACGGTGGACGGTGAGGAATACGAGTTCGATCTGGCCCGAACGGATCGGCAACGGGTGCGTCTGCGGCAGGGGCAGCGCTGACCCGCCGGGTGTGAGCCCACCGAGACGACCATCGGGACCTCCTGGAGCGGGCGGCTCGGAGACGAGACCTCCTGAATCCTCGCCCATGCACCGGACCTCTCCGGTGGACGAGTGGGCGTTCGAGGTGGTGAACACCATTCCCCGGGTCGGAGGCGACCCGGGAGAGGGACCGGGTCGTGGTGCCCCGCCGAATCGACGAAGGCGCCTTCGCCGGGTTCTCGGAAGCCCCGTGGAGTCGGGCCCGGAGTGAGGCGGGGACGGGGCCCCCGGCGCCCTGCACCGATGTCGCCTCAACGCAGGCCGTAGAGATCGAGCTTCCGATAGAGGGTCGTCCGGCCGATCCCCAGGCGGTTCGCCGCCTCCGTGAGGTTGCCGTCGCAGACGGTGACCGCCCGCTCGATGGCCCACCGCTCCAGGGCGGAGAGATCGAGGGTGTCGGGGGGGCTCCCGACCGCAGGTCGCCAGGGCCCGGCCCAGAGCCGCCTCCAGCTCCCTGAGGTTGCCGGGCCAGCGGTAGGAGATCAGCCGCTCCAGGGCGCCCCGGGTCAAGTGGGGCCGGCTCCCCCTAGGGGAACGCTCCCGGATGACCCGCTCGGCGAGGAGTGGGATATCCTCGGGGCGCTCTCGGAGCGGCGGGAGCCGGATCTCGACCACCGAAAGGTGGGAATAGAGCTCGGGCGGGAACGAGCCGCTTCGGACTCCCTCCTCCAGACCGCGGTGTGTGCCCGCCACCAGACGGACGTCGGCGGACACCGTCGCCTCCCCGCCCCCCGCCGGTGCGGCCGTCGGCGTCCTCAGGACGTCCAGCAGCCCACGTTGAAGGGGAGGAGACAGCTCCTCGACCCCGTTGAGGAAGAGGGTGCCCCGATCCGCCTGCCGGAAGAGGCTCCTTCGGCGTCTGACAATGCCCGGAAGGTCGCCGATCCCGTGACCGGAGAAGAGCGCTGCTTCGACGCCATCCTGAATCTCCTCGCAGTCGCCGACGATCATGGGCCCGTCCCGCCGGCCACTGTCGGCGTGTAGCGCCCGTGCCACAAGCTCCTTGCCTGTTCCCCTCTCTCCCCGGAGCAGGACCGTGACCTCGGAGGGCGCGATCCGGTCCAGTCGGTGGAAGAGATCGCGCATCGCGGGCGACCTCCCGATGAGCCCTCCGATCCCGGACCCCGCCAGCTCTCGCTCCAGCCGCCGGACCTGGAGGGCGAGGCTGGACGCCTCCAGGGCGCTCCGCAGTGTGGCCAGGAGCCGGCCCTCCCGCACGGGATGGGGAAGATGGTGAAAACCCCCGCCGCGCGTGGCTTCCGGCAGCTCGCCAGCGTCTCCGTCTCCATGGATGAGGACGATGGGGGTCCGGGGATGTCGCGCCCGCATCCGGCGTACGAAGGGGAGGCCGGGGGCGCCGTCGAGGGAGACGTGGAGGAGGAACACATCCGGGACTCCATGCCGCAGCGCGGCCCCGAGCGACTCCGTCGTGGCGTGGCCATCCACGTCGAACCCCTCCCGCACCAGGAGACCTTCCCACACCTGCCGTTGCGTGAAGTCGTCATCCAGCAGGGTGACGAGAGGCCGGCTCACGATCCATTCGTTTCATAAGGGCACATTATGTTCGTATATGGTGCTCCGAATCAGAACGGACAAGAGATTTCGCGAAGATGAGAACCGTGAACGGCCTGGATCCGACCCCGGGAACGGGATGGCACGTCGGTTGCTAGGCACACACGGCACGGAACGAAGTCCGCCCCTCGTCATCCCGCGTTTCAACCAGGCTTCCGCCATGCCCCGCCCACCTTCGCCATCGCCGGACGGCCCCCAGATGGCGGACCCGCGATGGGACTACCTGAATCGGTTCTCCCTCGCATACGCCCTCCACGCCCGGATGGCGATGGTGCGAACCCGGTCCGAACTGGCGGAGATCCTGCTTCCGGAGCTGGAATCGGAGCTGGAGGCCGAGGTGGCCCTCCTGATCCTGGTGGACCGGTCCACCGGCCGGCCCACCGTCTTCGGGGGCACCGATGAGCTCCGGCGGGAGCTCGGCGGTACCCTGCGGAGTCTCTCGGTGCCCGAGCTCAGAGAGGTTCTGGAGTCGGGGCCCGAGGTTCCGGGGCAGCCGCACTCGTCTGCGGTCCCGGTCCGGGTGGGGATCCAGGAGCGGGGTGTCCTCCTGGTGGCAGGCGCCCGCCCCTTCGGCGATCCGGACCGGATCGCCCTGGAGGCCATCGCCGCCTTCCTGGGGGTGATGCTGTACCAGCTGACGCTGCTGGAGGAGCTCGACCAGAGCTACCGGGAGATCCGGAAGTTCCGGGACGGGGGAACACGGCGTCAGCGACTGGAGGCACTGGAGCAGCTCTCGGCAGGGCTGGGGCTCGAGCTCGAGCGCTCCCTGCTCCCGATCCGGGCGTATTCCGAGCTCCTGGCCGCCACCCCATCCGATCTCTCGGCCACCGACCGGGAGGATATCGAGAGAATGCGGGAAGCGGTATCCGCCGCCGCCTCCATCCTGGACCGGATGAAGCGGGGGGTGGAACGGGCCCGGGATCGCGCCGAAGAACCGGCGCCGATCCGGGTGGCCCCGGTGGTGGAGGACGTGGTGGAGCGCAACCGGCATCGCTGGCAGCACGGGTCCGATGAACCGACACGACTCGTCCGCGTCGAGACGGAAGAGGGCCTCCCCCGCGTCTGGTGCCGCGTGGAAGAGCTCCGTGACGCCCTGGACCAGCTCCTCCTGAATGCGCTGGCCGCCACCCGGGGCGGCGGTGAGATCCTGGTGCGGGCTCGGGAGGCGCCGGAGGACGATCCCTCGGTGTCCAGGCCTCCCGGCGTGGTCGTCGAGGTCGTGGACACGGGCACCGGAATGAGCCCGTCCATCCTGGCCCAGTGCCGGGACCCGTTCTTCAGCACCCGCGCCCATCCAGGCGCGGGGATGGGGCTTACGCTGGTGCAGTCCGTGGCCCGTCGATACGGAGGACGTCTCGTCCTGGACAGCGTCCCCGGAGAGGGGACCCGGGCGTCGATCCTCCTACCGGGGTGGAGCTCGAAGGAGCCGGAGATCGGCCCCACGGCGTTGAGGGTCCTCTGCGTGGACGCCGACGCCAACTCCCGGGAATGGGCGGAGGAGCTCCTCCGGTTCCAGGGGCACGACGTCCAGGCCACCGCCGGGGTGCGGGAGGGCGTAGGGCTCTTCCTGAGCGCCATCGAGGACGACCGTCCCTTCGACGTGGCGGTACTGGGAGCCACCTCCCCCTCGGATCCCGGGATCGGTGTGGTTCAGGCACTCCGGGCCGCCGACCCTCGTATCGCCGTCATCCTCGTCGGAGGGTGGAGCCAACCGGGGGACGCTCCCCCGGAGGGCGTCGTCGGCGTCCTGGGAAGGCCGCTGGCCAGGGGCGAGCTCGAGCGCCTCCTTCGCCAGATCGCGCAGGAGCGGGGAGAGGGCGATCCCCGCACCGGAGGCTGAAGGACTGCGGCGCCGGGGCGGTGGTCCGCCCACCCGGAATCCTCTCGAGGGGTGCCCTACTTCACCCGCAGCATGTCCCGATAGGTGGGCATGGGCCACAGGTCCTCGGGCATGAGCTTCTCCAGGCGGTCCACCACCTCCCGCACCGCCGCCATGGCGGGGATGATGTTCGTCCGCATGTGCTCCGCCTTGGACAGCACGTCCTCGCCGCCGAGCTCGGCATTCTGGGCCACCAGGTGCTTCTGGGCCTCGATCAACTCGTCGACGATCCCGGTGATCTCCCGGGCAAGCTCCGTGAGCCCCTTCATGGGAATGCCCAGCTCGTCGGCCCGCTCCAGCGTTCCCAGCAACTCCGACAGGTAGCGATTCACGGCCGGCAGGAACATGGCCTGGGCGATATGGGCCGCCGTCTCCCCCTCGATGTTGATGGTGTGGAAGTACTGCTCGAGGTAGATCTCGTGGCGGCTCTCCAGCTCCCGCTTCGACAGGACGCGGTACTTCTCGAACAGCGCCGCATTCTCCTCCGAGACCATGCAGGGGAGGGCGTCCATGGTGCTTCGGAGGTTCAGCAGCCCCCGCTCGTCGGCCTCCTTCACCCAGTCCTCGGAGTAGCCGTCTCCGTTGAAGATGATCCGCTTGAACTCCTTCACCTCCTGGGCGAGGAGCTCCGTCAGCGCCACACCGAGCTCCTTGCCGCCATCCACCTCTTCGTGGAGGCGCGTCACCATCTCGTCGATGGCTTCCGCCACGATGGTGTTCAGGACCGTAGCCGGGAAGGAGATGCTCTGGGAGGAGCCCAGGGCCCGGAACTCGAACTTGTTCCCGGTGAAGGCGAAGGGAGACGTGCGGTTCCGATCCCCGGCATGCCGCGGAAGCTCGGGGAGGGTCTTCACGCCGAGCCCCAGGAGCCCGGAGGTCAGGGACTCGGTGGCGCTCCCGGCCCGCTCGATCTGCTCGAAGATGTCCGTGAGCTGATCACCCAGAAAGACCGAGATGATGCTCGGCGGGGCTTCGTTCGCCCCGAGGCGGTGGTCGTTCCCCGCGAAGGCGATGGAGGCCCGCAGCAGGTCCTGATGCCGGTCCACCGCCTTCAGGACGGCGGAGCAGAAGAAGAGGAACTGCATGTTGTCGTGGGGCGTCTCCCCGGGCTCGAGGAGATTCTGGCTCTCCGTCGCGAAGGACCAGTTCAGGTGCTTCCCGCTCCCGTTGACCCCGGCGAAGGGCTTCTCGTGCAGGATGCACACGAAGCCGTAGCGACGCGCGACGCGCTGCATGACCGTCATGGTGAGCTGCTGATGGTCCGACGCCGTGTTGGCGTCCTCGTTCATGGGCGCCATCTCGTACTGACCCGGCGCCACCTCGTTGTGGCGGGTCTTCACCGGCACCCCGAGCTTGTAGAGTTCCTCCTCCATCTCGTTCATGCAGTCCAGGACCCGCTCCGGGATGGACCCGAAGTAGTGGTCGTCCATCTCCTGCCCCTTCGGCGGCTTGGCACCGAAGAGGGTCCGGCCCGCCGTGAGGAGATCCGGTCGGCGATAGGCGAACTCCTCGTCGACGAGGAAGAACTCCTGCTCGGGCCCCAGAGTGGCCCGCACCCTCTTCGCCGGTGTCCCGAAGAGGTCCAACGCGCGGAGGGCCTGGTCGTTGAGCGCCTGGATCGAACGCAGGAGGGGAGTCTTGTTGTCCAGCGCCTCGCCCGTCCAGGAGGCGAAGGCGGTGGGGATGGCCAGGTAGGCCCCGCCGGGTCCCTCCATGAGGAAGGCCGGAGAGGTGGGATCCCAGGCGGTGTATCCCCGGGCCTCGAAGGTGGCCCGCAGACCGCCGGACGGGAACGAGGAGGCGTCCGGCTCGCCCTGGACCAGCTCCCCCGCGCTGAATTCGTTCAGGGCACGACCGTCGCCGGTGGGTGCCAGGAAGGAGTCGTGCTTCTCGGCGGTGGCGCCGGTGAGGGGCTGGAACCAGTGGGTGAAGTGGGTCGCACCCTGATCCAGAGCCCAGTCCTTCATGGCCACCGCCACCGCCTCGGCCACGGTGGGATCCAGTTCACGACCCTCCTCCAACGTCTTCAGGAGCGCCTTGTAGGCGGCTCGAGGCAGGCGGGACTGCATCTCCCCCAGGGTGAAGACGTTCTGTCCGAAGATCTCGTGGAGCTTCACACGAGTCCGCTCGCCCTTGCGGGCCGGAGAGTCCTTCACCGCCCGAAGGGCGTCGAAGCGGGGGGATGGCACGGCGATGGTCATGACGGAGTTCCTCCAGGGACTGAGATCGGGGTAAGGGACAAAGGTGGGCCCGCACGGACCCGGCCTCAATCGGGGTCGTGTGCGTATTTGCATTCATGATTTTAGGCTATTTTGTTGTATGCAAATATTCAGACCTGACCTCGCCCGGGAGCTTCGGGCCCGTTGGAGGGGCCCGGGACCTACACTGACCGTCCTGAGCGGCCCGGAGAGCTCGGGGAAGACCACGCTGGTCCGGCATTCGCTCCCCGGGGACCGAACCCTCTGGCTCCGGGGATCCGAGCTCCCGTCGCCGCTCCTGGCGCGAGAGCACGGGAAGGCCCTCACTGCCTTCTTCGACGGCCCGGTACCGGACGCGGGCGGCTGGGACGCCCTCTCCCCTCTCCTGGTCCAGGGGCTCGAGGCCCGGGGTGCCGCCGGCACCGTGGTGGTCTGGGACCGGGCCTCCCCCCTCCTCCGGGATCCCCGCTGGAGGGGCATGCTGGAGGCCGTGTGGGCGGACCTCCGCGCCCACGCCCGGCCCGTCCACCTGGTGCTGATCGTCCGCACGCCCCCGAGGATCGCAACCCCTCCTCTGCCCGGCGGACCCGGACCGGCGGTCCTGCGACTTCAGCTCGCGCCCCTCGGTTTGCGCGAGGCGACGGCCCGCTTCCATGACTGGCCCCCTCTCCAGCGGCTCGTGGCCTTCGGGCTCCTGGGGGGCGAGCCCCGGGTCTGGGACCTGATGGACCCCGGTGTCCGCCTGGGGACCAATCTCTCCCGTCTCCTTCTGGAGCCTGGAGCCCCCCTCCGGACCTTCGCGGACCAGCGCTTCCCGATCCCGGGACGCAACGTGGAGCGGGGCCTGGCCCTCGTCCACGCGCTGGCGTCGGGAGCCCGTGAATGGGGGGAGATGCGGGAACGCGCCCGGGTCTTCCGAACCAGCAGCGAGCTGGGTCCGTACGTCAAAGCGCTCCGGGACGCCGACCTGGTCGTTGCGCGCCGGTCCCTGGACGCCGCTCCGGGGAGCCGGAATCGCCGGTACGACCTGGTGCCCCCCCTTCTGGCCTTCTGGCACGCCCTGGTCCAGCCACTCCTCGGCGAGCTGGACGCCGGCGCTCCGCCCGGGCGGACGTGGCGCGAGCGGATCGAGCCCGAGATTCCGGCGCTGATGACGCGGCGCCTCCCGGGGTTGGTCCGGGATCATCTCCACCGGCACGGTCACGAGCGTTTTCGCGCCCCGGCTCGCGAGGCCGGCGGGCTGTGGGGCGAGGGGTACGATCTGCCGGTGGCCGGGACGCTGGCCAGCGGCGCGCCGTTCTACGGCATCACCAGCTGGGACGACCCCGGTCCCGATGCCATGGACCGCCTGTTGGAGCAGGTGGCGGAGACCCGATATGGGTACGGCCGGGAAGCCCGGGTGCTCCTCCTTTTCTCCGCCCGGGACGTGGCGTGGGAGGTGGAGCGGAGCGTCGCCCGACGGCCCCAGTCCTTCCTGCTCCGACCCGGCGATCTGACGGGGAACGCCTCGGGGAGTGGCGAGTAGGGTGTCGTCGCTTCAGTCTCCGTACACCCCCGGGGTCGACGCCGCCACGCACAGGGTCGACGTCCCCCTCTGATCTTCCACACTTTCGATCAGCTTACTGGAGAGCCTCATGGACATCCCCGCCCTCCTCGCAACGATCCAGGAACTGGTGGCCGACTGGGGCCTCCGGGTCCTGGGTGCCCTCGCCTTCCTCCTGATCGGCCGGATCGTGGCGGGGGCGGTCCGCAGCGCGGTCCGGCGGGCACTGAATCGCTCGAACTTCGACACGACCCTCACCCCGTTCATCTCCAACATCGTCTATACGCTGGTGATGCTGGCGATCCTGATCGCTGCCGCCGGAATGGTGGGCATCGAGGCAGGGAGCTTCATCGCCATCATCGGTGCGGCGGGGCTCGCGGTGGCCCTGGCCTTCCAGGGAACACTTTCCAACTTCGCCGCCGGCATCATGCTCCTCACCTTTCGTCCCTTCCACGTGGGCGACTTCGTCGACGCCGGCGGTACAGCCGGCACGGTGAAGGAGATCGGGGTCTTCACCACCACGTTGGCCACCCCGGACAACGTCAAGATCATTCTTCCCAACTCCCAGATCTCCGGCGCCATCATCAAGAACTTCTCCGCCAACGAGAATCGGCGAGTGGACCTCGTGGTGGGCGTAGGCTACGACGACGATCTCAACGTGGCCCGAGATACGATCATGGGTGTGCTCGATGCGGAAGAGCGGGTCCTCGACGACCCGGCGCCGGTGGTTGCGGTGGACAACATGGGGGCCTCCTCCGTGGACTTCGTGGTTCGCCCCTGGGTGCGGGGAACCGACTACTGGGAGGTCAAGTGGGCCCTGACCAAGGCCCTCAAGGAGGAGCTGGAGGCCGCCGGCTGCAACATCCCCTATCCCCAGAGGGACGTGCATCTGTACTCCCACGACGCTGCAGCGGACTGAGCCCGGCGGGCTTCCGGGGCGGTGGTCGGGTGCCGTCGGCGACGGACACCCCCCGGAAGCCCGCCTGTCTCCGTGGTTGGAGGGTCCGGGATTTGATGCCGCCCTCCCGGCTCGCCATCCTTCGGGGCGCCCGATAGCCGTCACGCCCCACCGCCGGAACCTGTGAGCTTCGTCCACCTCCACACCCACTCCGAGTACTCCCTCCTCGACGGCGCCAACCGCATCACGGACCTGGTCCACCGGGCTCGTGAATACGAGATGCCGGCGCTGGCCCTCACGGACCACGGCTGCCTCTTCGGGGCCTGGACCTTCCAGAAGGTCGCCCGGCAGAACGGCCTCAAACCCATCATCGGGATGGAGGCGTACGTCGCTCCGGGAGATCGGACCGACCGGACCCGGAGCGAGGGCGGGGGCAAGAACTACTACCACCTCGTCCTCCTGGCCCGGGACCGGGTCGGCTACCGGAACCTGGTCAAGCTCTCCTCCATCGGGTACACCGAGGGCTTCTACTTCAAGCCGCGGGTCGATCGGGAGGTGCTGAGGAAGTACTCGGAAGGACTCATCGTCTCCTCGGCGTGCCTGGCGGGAGAGGTGGCCCGCACCCTCATGGCCGACGACTGGGATGGCGCCCGGGAAGCGGCCGGGTGGTACGCGGAGGTCTTCAAGGACCGGTACTACCTGGAGGTCCAGGGACACGACTCCCAGGGACAGGACGAGCTGAATCGCAAGATCCTCACCCTCGGCGACGAGATGGGTCTCCCGGTCATCGCCACGAACGACGCCCACTTCCTCAAGGAGGCCGACCACGAGGCCCACGACGTCCTTCTGTGCATCGGGCTGGGGAAGGACCGGGACGATCCGGATCGGATGCGGTACGACGACGGGCTCTACTTCAAGAGCGGCCCGGAGATGGCGGAGCGTTTTCCGGACCACCCCCGGGTCATGGAGAACACCCTCCGGATCGCCGACGAGGTGGACCTCACCTTCGACAAGCAGTACCACCTCCCCGAGTTTCCCCTCCCCGAGTCTCACGCGGACGAGAACGAGTACCTCGAGTTTCTCACCCGGCGGGGTGCGGCGGAGCGCTACGGCGACCCCCTTTCGCAGGAGGTCCAGGATCGGCTCGACTACGAGCTCGGGGTCATCAAGGGCACGGGCTACGCCGGCTACTTCCTCATCACGCAGGACTTCATCCGCTGGGCGCGGGACCACGAGATCCCCGTGGGCCCGGGTCGTGGCTCGGCGGCCGGTTCTCTCGTGGCCTACGCCCTGGGCATCACCAACCTGGACCCCCTCGCCTTCGACCTCCTCTTCGAGCGATTCCTGAACCCGGAACGGGTGTCCATGCCGGACGTGGACATCGACTTCTGCTTCGAGCGCCGAGGCGAGGTCATCGAGTACACGCGACAGAAGTACGGCGCCGACGCGGTGGGGCAGATCATCACCTTCGGCACCATGAAGGCCCGGGCGGTGATCCGGGACGTGGGCCGCACCCTGGGGTTCGAGCCTTCGGAGACGGACCGGATCGCGAAGTTGATCCCCAACGCGCCGGGGCAGAGCTTCACGGTGGCCGAGGCCGTGGACCGGCTCAAGGAGGTCAAGCAGCTCTACAAGCAGGACGAACGACACCGGCAGCTCTTCGACTACTCCATGACGCTCGAAGGGCTCTCCCGCCACTCCTCGGTGCACGCCGCCGGCGTGGTCATCGCCCCGGGGCCCCTGGACGAGTACGTGCCGGTCTGCGTGCAGACCGGAAAGAACGGGGGCGGCGACGACGCCATGGTCGTCACCCAGTACGACATGAACTGCCTCGAAGAGGCGGGCATGCTCAAGATGGACTTCCTGGGGCTCAAGACGCTGACCGTCATCCACGACGCGGTGGAGATGGTCAAGGCCCGGGTCGGGGCCTTGAAGCACCCCGTGTCCGGGGATGTCTACGAGACCATGGACGACGTCCCCATGGACGACCCGGCGGTCTACGAGATGCTGGCCCGGGGCGGCACCAGCGGGGTCTTCCAGTTCGAGTCGACCTTGGCGACCGAGAAGCTCAGGGCCATGCGCTGCGACCGCTTCGAGGACCTGGTCGCCACGAACGCCCTCATCCGACCCGGTCCCCTGGACGCCGGCATGACCGACGTCTACATCCGCCGGAAGCTGGGCCAGGAGGCGGTGGCCTTCCCCCATCCGGATCTCCGGGAGACGCTGGAGCCGACCTACGGCATCATCGTCTACCAGGAACAGGTCATGCGGATCGCCAACGTCCTGGCGGGCTTCAGCCTGGGCGAAGCGGACGTGCTCCGGAAGGCGGTGGGGAAGAAGAACGCCGAGCTCATCGCCGAGCAGCTCGGCAAGTTCACGGCGCAGGCCGTGGAGCGGGGCGTGGACAAGCGGACCGCCGACGAGCTGGCGGAGCAGATCGAGACCTTCGGTCGCTACGGATTCAACAAGTCCCACTCGGCGGCCTATTCCCTGGTCTCCTACCACACGGCCTGGCTCAAGGCCCACTATCCGGCAGAGTTCATGGCGGGACTCCTGTCGTCGGTCCTGGACAAGACCGACGACGTGGTGAAGTACATCGGCGAGTGCCGGGATCTCCCCCGACACGTGCCGAATCTGGACCAGGCGGTGGAGGTGCTTCCACCGGACGTGAACGAGTCGGGCTGGAAGTTCACGGCCATCGGTGGGACCCAGATCCGTTTCGGTCTCGGTGCCGTCCGGGGCGTGGGGTCGAGTGCGGTACAATCCATCCTGGAGGCCCGGACGGAGGGTCCCTTCACCTCGCTCTTCGACTTCCTGGAGCGCATCGACGTCCGCGCCCTCAACAAGCGGGCATGCGAGGCCCTCATCGCCGCGGGCGCCCTGGATGCCTTCGGGCACCGGGCCCAGCTGCTGGCGGGCCTCGACACGGCGTATCAGGAGGTTCTGGCCCGGCGGGCCGAGGAGGAGGCGGGTCAGGCCTCCCTCTTCGGGGGTCCGGAGGAGGGCGGGCTGGAGCGACAGGCTCCGCCGCTGCCCCAGGTACCGGACTGGGAGGAGGCGGACCGCCTCACCCGGGAGAAGGAGGCGTTGGGCTTCTACATCAGTGGCCACCCGCTGGACCGGTTCCGGGAGGTGGTGCAGGCCTTCGACCATGTGAATTCCCGCACCCTCCAGGACTATGCCGGACAGAAGGTGGAGCTTGCCTGCGTCGTCACCGGGGTGGCCCGGCAGATCTCTCGAAGGGACAACTCGGAGTGGGGAAAGGTCACCGTGGAGGACTTCCACGGGACCGCCACCGTGCTGGCCTTCAAGGAGGTGTGGCAGAACTCCAAGGAACTCCTCTCCACCGATGCGGTGATCCTCATCCGGGGCCAGGTGAGCGGCCGGGAGCGTGACGAAGAGGATCCCCCCATCTTCCTGGATGACGTCCAGCGTCTCGAACAGCTTCCCTCCAGCGGGCTCCTGAGCCTCCAGATCGAGCTCCCCCTGGGAAGCTCCTGGGGCCCTGAGGAATTCGCCCATGCCCGGGCGGTGCTGGCGGCCCACCCCGGTCCCACGCCGGTGGAGCTGACCGTCGGCGTCGACAACGGGAACCTCGCGCCGCGGCTGCGATCCCGGACGCTCCAGGCGGACGTCTCCAACGGGACGCTGGATGAGCTCCGGGAGATCTTCGGTCCGGGTCGGATCCGTCTCGTGCGCAGGGGAGGGGTCGAGGGCGGCTCTCGCTGAGCCCGGGACTATTCCGCGTTCAGCACATCCCTCGGGTGGACCCGGGTGGCCTTCCGGGTGGGAATCCAGGCCGCGAGGGCCGTGGTCGCCACCAGGAGGACCAGCGCCCCCGCCCACGTCCAGGGGTCGGTGGGCTCGACTTCGAAGAGGAGACCCGACACCAGGCCGGACAACAGCACGCTGACCAGCATCCCCCCGGCGATTCCGGCGGCGGCGAGGGCGAGCCGCTCCTTGAGGATGCGACGCCGGATCTCAGCGGGTCGGGCGCCCAGGGAGATCCGGATCCCGATCTCCCGGAAGCGTTGCCGGACCTCGAAGGCCGTGAGACCGTACAGCCCCACCAGGGCCAGGAGAAGTCCGGCTGCTGCGAAGCCGGCCAGAAGGCCCACGTTGAAGCGCGGCGCCGCCAGGGCGCGGTCGAGGTGTGCCTGAAGCCCCCGGACCTCGGGCACCGGCAGGCCGGGAGCCGCGTCGGCAACGGCGGCACGCAGCGCGCCTCCCACCCCCGTCTCGCCGGTCCGGACCCGGGCCACCAGCGTCATGGCCGCCCACGGGATCTCCTGGTGCAGCCGATAGATCATGGGCTCGGGGTCCCGGTCCAGCCTCACATCCCGGAGCGGTCCGACCACGCCCACCACCTGGAGGCGGGAGCCCCCCGGGTCACCCCACACCAGGGTCGCGCCCACGGCCTCCTGGGGACGATCCCAGAGGCGAGTCGCCAGCCGCTCGTCGATCACCACCGGACTCGGTCCGTCGTCGAGGTCCGCATCCGCGAAGGGGCGGCCCGCCCGGAACGGCATGTCCATGGCCTCGAAGAAGCCGGGCGTGACGGCTCGCCACGCCACGGGCTGGAACTCGGCGGCCCGGTCCGGGAGGCGGTCTGCCCGAGCCACGAAGTTCGCCAGGGAGGTTCCGGAGAAGGGGTCGACGCTCGTGGCTCCCGCGCGAATCACACCCGGGATCTCCTCCACCCGCTCCACGATGGACGCCACCAGGGGACCCCGCTCCCGCCAATCGTAGCTGCCGTCGGGCATCAAGAGGCGCACCGCCACCGCTCCCTCTGCCTGAAAGCCCGGATCCACGCGGGCAAGGGAGAGGAAGGATCGGAAGAGGAGGCCCGTCCCCAGAAGGAGCACCAGGCTCGCACCGACCTGGACTGCCACCAGGACCCGCCGGACCCCGGTGCCGGAGCCCGTTCCGCCCCTGGAGCGCCCGATCAACGCGCTCTGGCGCTTCAGGGCCAGGACCGGGGCCGAGCCGAAGAGGAAGGTCGCCACCCCGATGGAGAGGAGGGTCCACAGGAGGATCGTGGGATCCAGCCGGGTCGCTTCGACCCGGGGAAGCCGCCCGGCCATCACCTCCCGGATGACCGGGAGCGCCAACAACGCCATACCGACACCCATCGCCCCCCCGCACGCCGCCAGGACACCGCTCTCGGTGAGGAGCTGACGAGCCAGACGTCCCCGTCCCGCCCCCAGAGCCGCCCGCACCCCCATCTCGTCGGCCCGGGTGCTGGCCCGGGCCAGGAGGAGGCTGGAGACGTTCACGCACGCCATGGCCAGGAGGAGTCCCGCGGCCCCCAGGAGGACCCACCCCGCTCGGGTGGTGGCAGGACCGATGAGGCTCTCCCGGATCGGCGTGAGGGTGGCGCTCCAACCTCGATCCTCCACGTAGGTCTCGCTCTGCCAGGCCGCCACGGACTCGATCTCCTCCCGGGCCCGTGCCAGATCCACCTCCGGCCCACGGCGGGCGACGACGGTCAGGTGATGGTCTCCGCGGTCCACCGCAGGAGAGGCCGCCAGCGGAGTCACCACCTGTGCGTCTCCCACCAGCAGGCTCAGAGCCGGCGGGAAGACCCCCACCACCTCGAACCCGGAACCGTCCATCCGCAGGGAGCGGCCGAGGGCATCGGCCCCACCGCCGAACCGGCTCTGCCAGAGTGCCTCGGAGATGAGGACCACCGGTGCCGCGCCGCCAGGGGCGTCTTCGACGGTCCGGAACGTCCGCCCCAGGGTCGGGCGCACCCCCAGGAGCTCCAACGCCCCGGCGTTGAGATACCCTCGGGTCAGCGCCACCGGTGTCCCCGGGGCCTGGAGGGTCGCCCCACGCGTGGCGATCGCTGCCACGTCCGTGAAGCCCCGGGCCCGATCCCGCCACTCCAGGAAGGCGGGCTCCGAGACCGAGAAATCCGCTCCTTCGGGGGTCAGCATCTCCAGCTCGACCAGCCGGTCCGGCTCGGCGAACGGAAGGGGTTCCAGGACCACCGCGCGCACGAAGGAGAGGATCGTCACCGCTGCCCCGAGACCCAGCGCCAGGGTGAGAATGGCCACCGTCGCGAATCCCGGGGTCCGGAGGATCTGCCGGAAGGCGTAGGTCAGATCCTGTCGGAGACCGTCCACGGTGGAACCCACCCGCCGACGCAGATGGATGCGCCGACGCTCCCGGTCCACCGCCCGGCCGATCCGCTCCGGATCACCGAACTCCGCCCGGGCTCGCGCCTCGGCTTCGGACCGGGAGAGACCCTCCTGCTGCAGATCGTCGGCACGGTGAGCCATGTGGGACTCCATCTCCTCCCGGAGCTCCCGTCGTTCCCGCTCCCGGGCGTTCTCCCGCCCACCGCCGCTCAACGAGCCTCCCGGGCCCGAGAGGGACCGCGGCGAACCCCGATCCTCCCCCTCGTCCCGTCTCATGGGGCCTGCTCTCCCCCCAGGACCCGCTCCACGGCATCGACGTAGCGGGCCCAGTCGGCACGCGCCGATTCCAGTGCCGACCGACCCTCCGGGGTCAGGGCATAGAAGCGGGCACGGCGGTTGTTCTCCGACATCCCCCACTCCCCCTCGATCCACCCCTTGGCCCGGAGGCGGTGCAGCGCCGGATAGAGTGCCCCCTCCTCCACCTGAAGGGCCTCAGCCGAGAGACGCTTGATGGCCCGGGCGATCTGATAGCCGTGTCGAGGCTCCCCGGTGAGGGTCCGGAGAACCAGGAGATCCAGCGTCCCCTGCATGAGCTCCATCCGTGCCATGACCTCGCCTCGCGCCTCGTGTCGACCGACTTCCATAAGGTGTCTATGGAAAAGGCCCCGACTCCCCTAAGATGTCAAGGGGGCCCCATCCGGGGGACCCGGGCCGGGAGGCACGGTCTCGAAGGCGCGGGCCGGAAGCCGCTCCGAGGGAACGGCGGTCCCAGGGGGTGGGCTCAGTCGTCCACCCGGGCCACGAAGCGGGCCTCCATGAGGGCCGCCGGCGGTGCCTCCGGGTCACCCTCGGCCCGGAGCTGCACCCGGACCGCCAGACGGCCCTTCCCCCTCCGCCGCAAAGTCCGGAGGAAGCGATCCAACTCCGCCGGCTCGGGTGGGAGGCAGCGGGCCCGGCAATCCCCCCGGATCGGTCGCTCGTAGTGGGTGCGGGCGTCCTGGACCACCACCTCGGCGTGGATCCCCCGGGCCTCCAGCTCCAGCCGCACCCAGCCCCAGCCCGTCAGCAGCGCCAGCGCCGCGATCCCGCCGCCGAACATGGTCCCGTGGGCGTTGAGATTGGGTCCCGCCGGCGTCCGGAGCTCGAGACCGGCTTCGGTCCACGTCAGAGGCTCGACCTGCATGAAGGCCGCGAGGGGAAACTCCTCCAGGACGAGCTCCGCCAGGGAGCCCAGACGATCCGGGTCTCGGGGGATCTCGTCGCCATCACCGTCCACCGGGACCTCCGTGATTCCGGGACTCAAGGCCCTGCACACCGGACGTGGGCGTGCAGGAGGTCCACCGACCCACGCTGCGCCCTCCGAGAAGGTTGCCTCCCGGTGTCCCACACGGGGCTCGCCTCCGTCCAGCGGTTCAGGCCGATGCCTCTTCCGAGGTGAGGGGTACGAGGCGAACCGAAAGGCCTCCGTCCCCGTCCACGCTCAGGCGGGCCACCGTCACCGGCAGGTCGAAGCGTCGAGGACCACAGCTGCCGGGATTCACATAGAGCACCCCGTTCCGATCCTCCACCTTCGGGCGATGGGTGTGGCCGTAGATCACCGCATCCACGCCGGCCGCCACGGGGTCGATGTCCAGGTCGTCCAGGATGTGGACCATGTACAGGGTGACGCCGCCCACCTCCACCCATTCGGTGAGAGGGAGGGCTCGACCCAACTCACCGTGGTCGGTGTTACCCCGCACCGCATGGACGGGCCCGAGCACCTGCAGCGCCTCCAGGATGTCCGACGAGCCCACGTCACCGGCGTGGAGGACCTCCTCACAGCCATCCAGAGCCAGAAGCACCTCCGGTCGCAGCAGCCCGTGGGTGTCGGAGATCAATCCGATCTCCATGGTCCCCCGGCTCCTTCGGCGGTAGATGTCGACGACGTGGCGGCTCCCCTCACTCCTCCAGCTCCGGGACGATGCAGTAGCCCCGTCCCCGCACAGTCTGGATCAGGCGCGGCTCGCCCTCCCGCTCCAACTTCCCCCGGAGATTGCCCAGGTGGACGTTCAGCACTCCGGTACCCGGATCGAAGGTGAGTCCCCATACCATGTGCAGCAGCTCCTCCTTGGAGAAGATCCGGTCCGGCCGGAGCATGAGGGTCTCCAGGAGTTTGAACTCGATGTTCGTCAGGGAGATGTCCCGCCCGCCGCGCCGGACCTCCCGTTTGACCCGGTCCAGCTCCACGTCGTGGAGCCGCAGCACCGTCTTGGCCTCCATCCCCACCCGGCGCTTGAGGGCCATGAGGTGAGCCTCGAGCTCGCCGATGCGAAAGGGCTTGGGGAGGTAGGCGTCGGCACCGTGGGAAAGCCCCTCCACCACGTCCGGCTCCTCGTCACGGGCCGTGAGCATGAGGATGGGGGTGGTCACGCCGCGGTCCCGGAGCTCCCGGGCCACGTCGAAGCCGTTCATCCCCGGAAGCATGACGTCCAGTACGATCACATCGAAGGACTCGGTGGACGCCCGGGCGAGGCCCTCCTCACCCGACATGGCAGAATGGACGGTGTGACCCGTGAGCTCGAGTCCGCTCCGGATCACTTCGACGACGTCGGGCTGATCGTCCACGACGAGGATGTCCAACGGAAGATCCGACACTGCTCCACCTTCTCCGGCAGGCGTCGACAAGGTATTTCGGCAGGATACAGGCAAAATGCCTCAAGTGATCCCCGCGTGCCACCCGGGAGGTGCAGGCGGCGTACCCGGAGCTGGTGGGACCGGGCCCGACGGAGGATCGTGCGCCGGACGTCTCTGGAGGGGCACGGCAATCCTCACGGGCCCGCCATGGCACCGCGCACCCACCGGAGCCAGGCCTCCGGAGCCTCCAGGTGCACCGTGTGGCCCACGTCCGGAACCACCTCCACCGCCGCCGCAGGCAGGAGGGCAGCCATCTCCCGGGCCAGCCCGACGTACTTGGCGTCCCGGGCCCCCGCCACAAGGTGGACCGGAATCTGCACCGTCGGCAGCAGGGGCCGGTAGTCGGGCTGGCTCCCCGTCCCGCCGCCCCGGAGCCACGCGGCCATCCGACGGGGGTCCTGGGCGGCCCGGATGGCCCGGGCTTCCGCCCGCTGCTCCGGCGGACGGGCCGACAGTCCCCGGAACATCGGCATCTCGAGCCAGGCGTCCACGAAGCGCTCCATCCCCTCGCTCGAGAGGGTCCGGGCCCTCCCCTCGTCCATCCGTCTTCGATCCATCCGCTCCGCCTCGGTGGCCAGCCCGGGCCCCCCGCTCTCCAGGAGGAGGCGGGTCATGGACACGCCCTCGACAGCCGCTGCCAGGGCGACGCGTGCTCCCATGGAGTAGCCCAGCCACGCCGCAGGCCCGTCGAGGACCTCATCCTGGAGCGCCGCAAGGAGGCGAGCCACGCCGGGGAGGGAGCACTCCCCGGGCGTGCTCCCTCCACCGCTCTCCCCGTGTCCGGGTAGATCCACCGCCACGGCATGGACGGCGCCCAGGCGCCCGGGGAGGGCGCCCCAGGACAGGCGGCTGCCCATGAACCCGTGGATGAGGAGGAGGGACGGACCGGATCCGGGCCACTCCCGGATCCTCAAGGTGGGCGCTCCCGGAAGGGAGATGTCCCGGTCGGTGCCGGAAGCAGGAGACGTCCCCGGATTCCGGTCGGGGCGCCCCGGTGGCGCCCCGGCGCCGGCCCGACTCACCAGCGAGTGCCCCGGACGGCTCCCGTGTCGTCCACGTCGTACAGCCCCAGGTCCTGGCCTCCTCGAAGCTTGGCGACGTAGAGGATCTGCCCCGTGTGCATGGCCATGTGCTCCACCACGTGATACAGGGCCCGCAGCCCCGTGGTCTCCACACCCTGGATGCGCACCGGGCGCTCCAGTACACCGGGATCCAGATCGGCCAGCACCGCATCGGCCGCCTTCACGGCATCCATCAGGACGCCGAAGGTCTCCTCCGCTCCGGGACCCCGGCGCCGGGCGAACTCGACCCGACGGTGGCGCTCATCTGCCGCACCGCCCAGACCGTGGACCACCCACTGCCGCACGTTGCCGGCCAGGTGGACGAGGAGATTGCCCACGCTGTTGCTGGCGTCGTTGGGGCGCCACCAGAGGTCGTCCCCGTCGAGTCGTCCCAGGGCGACGGCGATCTTCCGGGGGTATTCGTCCGTGAGCAGCCGCCGGGACTCCTCCAGGAAGGGAGTGAGTGGATGCACGGTCAGAACGGCACCTCCAGCGCTCGGCAGAGGAAGGTCATGAAGGGCACCCCACGCTCCGCCAGGGCCAGCGTGTCCTCCACCACGTCGGCACCGGTGACGAAGGACTGGGGCACCGGGCGGGTCGCCACGAAGTCCTTGCGCTTGAGATCCACGGCCAGCGGGTGACTCATATCGAACCCCCGAGGCCCCCGGGAGAGGGACTCCCCTCCCAGCTCGAAGGTCTCGGCGAACTCGGGGCTCCCCGTGGCATCGCGCCACGCCTCCGGGTCCTCCACCAGCGCGGTGCGGATCTTCTTCAGCGCCGGCCCCGGCGGGCGCCACACCCCCAACCCCAGGAAGCAGCTGCGCGGGTCGATGTGCAGGTAGACCCCCGGCGCGTGGGCGTCACGGCCTCGGTGGTGCCGGAACTGGATGCCCGTGTGGGTCTTGAAGGGCCGCTTGTCCTTGGAGAAGCGGATGTCCCGGTAGATGCGGAAGAGCGATCCGCCCACCGGTCGAGGATCCGCCCGCAGGTGGGGGCTCACCCGGTCCAGCCCGGCGCCCATCGCCAGGATGAAGCGCTGGGCCGGTTCCTTGACGTGGGCCTCGTACCGGTCCCGGTTCTCGTCGAACCATGCCCGGTCGTTGTGCTCCGCCAGGTCATTCAGGAAACGGAAGGTCTCCCGGGTGAAGTACGCCATGCAGGGAGCGTAATGACCTGGAAGCTCCCGGGCCAGGCGGAGGCCTGGACACAGCCCGCCCGCCCCCGATACACCGTCAGGGGCGGGCGCGGGTCGTCGTCGAGCCGCCTCAGGACGACTTCTTGCGCTTCGGCTTCCGGCCCTGGTTGGGATGCTTCAGGAAGGCCCAGGTCTCGCCGCGCCGGAGCATGTGGATGGTGCTGGGAGCCACATCCAGCTTCCGGGCCCACTCGGCCCCGGACGTCCCCCAGCGATCCTTCTCCTCGTCCCAGTCGTCGAGGATCTCCCGGACCTGCTCTTCCGACAGTTCGGCGTGGGGGGACCTGGAGCCCTGCAGCCACACATTGTGCCCGCCCCAGCGACCGACCTTCTGAAGGGGTCCCGGGAGCTTGCGCCCCGAGTTCCCCATGCAGTAGTGACGGACCTGGTCGGCGGAGAAGTCGGGGTAGCGACGGGAGATCTCCGCATACGAGAGTCCTTCCTGGGCGAGATCCCGCCACTTCACGACGAGTGCTCCTTGAGGCTTCGGCATCAGACAGCCACTCCAGATTTTGGTGGGGCGCTCCGTCATCAAGGCGGAGCAACGGAGTCGTAACGAAGACGACACGTGTATGAGGCTATGTTTCCAAGCTACTTCCGCCGGAGGGCCAGGAAACAACAGTTAATACTTCTTGATCTTCCGGGACGGGGGCCGATCGGACGGCATATGGCGCAAATCACTACGTGACAGCAACTTACCCGAAATTCTCGGGGTTTTGGCCGTCGGCTCGTCCGGCACGGGATCCGACCGTGGAGCGGTCATGGCCCGAAGCGGGATGATTCCTTAGCCGCCCTCGACGAAGCGCGACAGGAAGCTCCGGACCCGCGACTCGACGGAGTCCCAGGGAGGACTCCAAGGCGCCACCAGCTCGAAGTGGCCGGCCCCCGGGATCACGGCCAGCTCCACCACATCCCCTCGTGCCTGCGCTCGGCGACGCCACCACATGCCGTGCTCCGGAGGCACGATGGCATCCAGCTCACCCATGACGATCAGCTGGGGGACGCCCAGGGGCAGGAGCCGGGCGGGATCGGTGAGAGCGAGCCGGGTCTCCCGAGACTCGGCCCCGGAGGCCGGGCCGTCCGTGGAGGTGCCCACCGGGGCATCCAGGAGATCCGCCACGACGGTGGGACCGCATCGGTCCGAGCGGGCCTGATAGTCCTCCAGGTCAGTGATCGGTGCCAGACCGACGACCCCTCGGATCGCCAGAGCCGGATCCGAGAGCCTCGGCGTCTCCGTGCCCGCCGGAAGCGACCCGCGCCCGGCGAGCCAGAGCGCCAGATGACCGCCGGAGGAGTGTCCCACCGCCACCACCCGCTCCAGATCCAGCGGTCTGCTCCGGGCCAGCTCCGCGAGGTGATCGGCGCCACGGGCCACGTCCGACAGAATCCCGGGCCATCCACCGCCTTCCTGGTCGATTCGCGTGAACTCCAGGGTCCAGGTGGCCCACCCGGCCCGGTTCAACTCCCGGGCCAGGGGTCTCATGTACGAGAGATCGGCGATGGAGAGCCAACACCCACCGTGGACCACCACGGCGACGGGGTGGGGGCCATCCCCCTGAGGAAGCGTCAGCTCGCCGTATCGGTGGGGACCGGGCCCGTAGGGGAGTCTCTCCGCCACCGGAACGTCCTGGGCCCGGATCGCCTCCTGCATCCGGCTCCAGCTCATGGGCTCCTGGGCACACGCACCCGTCGCCGCCAGGAGGAGGGCGAGACCGGCCCACCGGCCCCCGAGGGGGGTGCGTCGAGCCCGTCTCACCCGGCACGCCCCTGCCGATACACACCGAACCGCTGCCGGAACAGGGCGATCTTGGGATCGATGACGACGCGGCAGTAGGGGCGCCAACGGTGGGTCCGGTAGTAGTTCTGATGTTCGGGCTCGGCAGGATGGAAGCTCTCCAGCTCGCGGACCTGGGTGACCAGCGGTCCGGGATACAGCCCCTCGACCCCGATCTCGTCCATCACCGATCGGGCACTCCTCTCCTGGGCACGATGGTGGGTCAGGATGATGGACCGATACTGGGGGCCGACGTCGCCGCCCTGGCGATCCCGGGAGGTGGGGTCGTGGATGGTGAAGAAGATCCGAAGCAGATCCTCGTAGGAGACGACCTCGGGGTCGAAGGTGATCTGCACCACCTCGGCATGCCCCGTCCGTCCCGACGACACCGACGGGTAGTCGGGATCCGGCGTGTCGCCGCCGGCGTAGCCGCTGACGACCTCCTCCACGCCCCGCACCTCCTGGTAGACGGCTTCCAGGCACCAGAAGCACCCGCCTCCCAACGTCGCCCTCTCCATCCTGTTCTCCTGATCTTCGGGCCGTTGGCCCTTCGCTGCCGGTTGGGTACCGTAGCAGCAAACACCCTCGCCCGCCCAGGAGATCCCGGCCCATGAACGTCGACGCAATCCGCGCACACTTTCCCGCCCTCGAACGACTGGAGGCCGGGCACCCCGTCGCCTACTTCGACGGCCCCGGCGGGACCCAGGCGCCTCGGAGCGTGGGAGACGCCATGGTGGACTACCTCTACCACCACAACGCCAACACCCACTGGGCCTACGCCTCCAGCGCCGAGACCGATGCCCTTCTGGAAGGGGCCCGGCAGACGCTGGCCGACTTCCTGGGCTGCCAGGCCCACGAGGTCGCCTTCGGCCAGAACATGACCACCTTGACCTTTCACTTCACCCGCGCCGTGGGACGGGAGCTCGGCCCGGGCGACGAGGTCGTGGTGACCCGGCTGGACCACCAGGCGAACGTGGGCCCCTGGACGGCGCTGGCCCGGGATCGTGGGGTGACGGTACGGGAGGTGCCGTTCGACGCCGCCTCGGGCACCCTGGACGAGGACGCGTTCGTCTCCGCCCTCTCACCTCGAACCCGCTGGGTTGCCCTGGGGGCCGCCTCGAACGCCATCGGCACCGTCAACGACGTGGCCGCCCTGGCGGCTCGTGCCCGCGAGGTGGGAGCCCGCGTCTTCGTCGACGCCGTCCACTATGCTCCCCACGCCCGCGTGGACGTCCGCGGGCTCGGCGCCGACGCCCTGGCCTGCTCCCCGTACAAGTTCTATGGACCCCACGCCGGCGTCCTGTACGTGGACGCCGCCCTGCAGAGAGCGCTGGACGTTCCTCGCCTGGTCTGCGCCGGGAGCGAGCCCCCGGAGCTCCTGGAGACGGGGACCCTGAGTCACGAGGCCATCGTGGGCTCGGCAGCGGCGGTGGAGTTCCTGGCGGGCCTCGGGCAGGGCCCCGACCGCCGAAGCCGTCTCGATGACGCCTACCGTCGCCTCCACCGGCGCGGGGAGGCCCTCCTCCACAGACTCTGGGAGGGGCTGTCCTCGGTCCCCGGGGTCCGGCTGTACGGCCCGGAACCGGGACGACCCCGTACACCCACCGTGGGCTTCACGGTGGCCGGGGTCCCTGCGGAAGAGGTCACCGCACGTCTCTCCCGGGCTCGGGGCATCTTCACCTCCCACGGCGACTTCTACGCCACCACCGTCATCGAGGACCTCGGGGTGGCTCCCAATGGGCTGGTTCGCGCGGGATGCGCATGCTACACCACCGAGGAGGAGGTCGACCGACTGGTGACCGGGGTGGCGGAACTCACCTGACGAAGGTCAGAGATCCGGCCCCGGGACCGGAAGCGACGTCAGGACCCCGGATCGGGATCTCCCTCACCGTTCCCCGGCGGCTCCACCTCCGGCTCCGGGAGCCGGATCACCGCGCCGCCGGGGAGTCGGATCTCTGCCCCCAGGTCCAGCAGGAAGGGTACCATGTCGAGGTAGTCCACGGCCCGTGACACGGCACCCCGCTCCACCTCCACGACGGTGATGCCCCGAAGCTGGAAGCGGCGTCGGGTCACGGTGTCCAGCTGGCCCGGGATGGGGCTGGACTGGATGCCTTCCAGCACCCATTCCGCCGAGGCCGTTTCCCGGCCCCCATGGACCTCCACCACATCCATGAAGACGCCGGTGGCCCACCCGTGGATCCAGCCGAGGTGGTCGGCGATCTCAGGGAGACCCCGGTACTCGAAGCCGCTTGCCATGTCCTGGTAGACCGCACCCGCCAGGAAGACGTCCTCCACGCCCGTCACGTCGCCCGTGCGGCGCATCTCCAGCACCTCCTGCAGTCGCAGCTCCGCCGCCCCCGGTCTGCTCTCCTGGCGGCACCCCGCCGCCCCTCCCGCAAGCAAGAGGACGAGTACGAGCCGGGTGCGGCCCCGCGAGCCCCGCCGGACCGAGACGATGGAGACCAGCAGCCCGGCCAGGAGTAGCCAGGGGAGCCGGAGACCCACCCATCGAGTCTCCGACAGAAGGGTGGATCCCTGGACCCGGCGGGTTCGCTGCACCCGCGAGAGACCCGCGACCCGGTAGTCCTCCGAGACCACCGCCGTCGTCTCGGGGGTGTCCGACAGGAGGTCCGGACCGGCGTAGTGGACCCGCTCCACCCGGATGGGAACGAAGGGCGCCGGCAGGAGGGGGACGCTCGCCAACCCCACCCCCAGGAGTGTCCAGACGAACCGGCGGCCTGGTCGGACGGCTCGGGCGGCCAGCACCCCGACCCCGAGAGTCACGGCCAGGAGGGCGAGCCCCCACAGGGCCCCGGCGGCAGTGGCGAACACCCGACGTCCCCCTACCCGCTCTCCCGCTCTCGCAGACGCAGGAGGTGGCCCAGGGGGCCCTCCGAACGCCGGCGGCACGGACAGAGGCGAGGGGCGGGACGCCGCACCCTGTCCACGTCGTTCCACAGGATCTTCTCCCGACACCCGGCGACGGGCCCCCGGGAGCGCTGCCGCCCTCCACCGCCGAGGGTGTCGCGACGCCCGCCCGTCAGGGGCCCAGCTCTTGGTCGTAGAGGTCCTGGTACTCCGGGTCGCGGCCATCCAGCAGGCGCTCCCGGTCGCTCTCCATCCGTCCGCGGAGCTCCTCCACCTGTTCTCGCCTTCGTTCGTGGTGCTGAACGGCATGCCGGGCCTCGAGCAGCGCCTTCCGGGCCTCCACGAGCTCCGCCACCTCCGCCTCCTCGGACATCTCCAGGAACTCCACCCGGCGAGCCGCCCGGGCAAAGGAGTCCTCCGCCTCCTGAAGCCGGCGGACGTGGTAGTCCCGCCGAAGTCGGGTCCGGGTGAGTCCTCTTCGAAGGCGGGAGAGACCGTCGGCCCGGGGAGCGAGGCTCCCGGTCACCCCCGCCAGGAGCCACTGCACGAGCCACCTCATGAACGGTGGACCCCCTCCTCCCGGAAGATCGCCTCGGGATCCGGGCAGGTCGTCTCGCGGCGGAGCACCTCCAAGCGCTCCCGAAAGCGGCGATGGATGGCCACCTGACTGCGGGTCCAGCGATCGTGGGCCGCCAGGACGTCGAGGACGAGAAGCCCCAGGGCCGCCAGTCCCAGAAGCCGGCCGGCGATGCCACCGATGGTCCGAGCCGCCGCGTGGCGCCCGGTGCGCCGGGCGAGGGCGTGGAGGATCCGAAACAGCTGATCCACCGCCAGGACGATCTCTCCCGTCTGCACCAGGAGGAGGAACCCGGCCAGAGCCCGGTCTACCGAGGTCCGCTCCTCCCAGTCCAGGACGAAGTCGAGTCCGAAGAGCCCCAGCCAGAAGCGTCGCCGGGCCCGGTCGAGTTCTCGATCCCGCTCGGCGCAGGCGTCCCTGATGTCGTATCGGAGCTGTCGGCAGGGATCCATGGCGAGTCCGGGAGGCGACGAGGCGGAACCGCCGGAAACTGTCGCCTCGCCGCCGTGGAAACCAGGGTCCGGCGGGCCCGGGCGCCGGCGCCGGTGGGGGTCGACCCACGGCATCGCTATATTCTCCCGGTCCCTGCCAGCCACGGCGTTTCCGGGAGGAGCGGCCCCCGTGCGAGTCAGAATCCACCAGGCCCTCTTCGCGGGCTTTCTGGGCGTCACCGGCCTCGTGGTGACGCTCATCGCCCTCCTGGTGGGCTTCGGCGTCAGGGACGAGCTCCGGTCGACCTTCCAGGAGGAGCTTCGTCGCCAACTCAACCTGACGGCGTCCATCCTCGAGGCGACGGATGCGGCCCGGCTCGACTCCGCGGCCCGGGCTGCGGCTCTGGAGCTGGGGTACCGAGTCACCGTGATCGACGGGAGCGGTCGGGTCCTCACCGATTCCGAGGTGCCCCGGGACCGGGTCCCGGAGATGGAGGACCACTCGGCCCGGCCGGAGGTGCAGGGATCGCTGGACGGCGGCACCGCGTTCAACAGCCGTCTCAGCTCCACGCTCGGGGAGGAGCTCCTCTACGCCGCTCAGACCGGCACTCTCTCCGACGGTCGTCCTGTGGTGGTGAGGATCGCCGCCCCCCTCACCCGGATCGAGGCGGCGCTGGACCGTATCCAGAACGGGCGCGGCTGCTGGCCGCCGGCAACCTCTCGATCCGCGTCCCCCGGGAACGCCGGGTGAGGGAGCTGGAGAATCTGGCCGTGGCCTTCAACCGGCTGGGGGAGGAACTCCAGGAGCGACTCTGGGAGCTCGCCGGCGAGAGGGACGAGATGCAGCTCCTCATCGATTCCCTGGACCAGGGCGTTCTCGCCCTGGACCCGGAAGGACGGCTCATCCGCTGGAACCAGGCGGCCGCCTCGCTTCTGGAGCTTCCAGCAGACCTCGCACCCAACACGCCGGTGGCGGCACTCGTCCGCAATCCCGACCTCCGGGCCTTCCTGGACCGGTCCCTGGCCGGCTCCGTCGGCTCCCGGGACATCCAGGTGGGGGACCGGGACCTGGTGATGGCGTCCCATCCCCTCGCCTTCGGTGGCGTCGTCACCAGCCTGCTGGACGCCTCCGAGATCCGGCGGCTGGAGAGGATCCGCCGGGACTTCGTCGCCAACGCCTCCCACGAGCTCAAGACACCCCTGACCTCCATCCGGGGATTCGCCGAGACGCTCCTGGAGGACCAGGACATGGACCCCGAGACCCGGGAGCGCTTCCTGGCGGCGATCCGCAACAACACCCTTCGCCTCCAGAACCTGGTGGAGGACCTTCTGGACCTGTCTCGTCTCGAATCGGGCGGGTGGGTGGCGGAGCAGGAGGAGGTGGACGTTCCCCGGCTCGCCCAGGAGGTCTGGGACAACCTCTCCCTGCGCAGCACGGGGGAACGGGAGTTCAAGGTATCGGGCCAGGGCCTCGCGCTGGCAGACCCGTCGGGAATGGCTCAGGTGTTCAGGAACCTCTTCGAGAACGCCATTCGCCACACCGGGCCCGGCGGCCTCGTGGCGGTGGTGGTCTCCACCACGCCCGAGACGGTCACGATCCGGGTCGTGGACGACGGGGAGGGCATTCCGCTGCAGTCCCTTCCCCGGATCTTCGAACGGTTCTACCGTTCCGACTCCTCGAGGGACCGGGATCATGGAGGGACGGGTCTCGGTCTGGCCATCGTTCGCCACATGATTCACAGCATGGGCGGGGCCGTAGGTGCCGAGAGTGAACTGGGGGAGGGCGCGACCATCGTGATCACCCTTCCGGCCGCAGAGGGATAGCCCTGGTGCCGGGCTTGCTCGCGCATCGGGACGAGTGATCCTCGGCGGGCCTCGATACAGAGATGTTACCCGGACTCGCCTCGATCCTCCCCCCCGTGCGCTACTCTACCGCGTTGTCCTCGAGCCTCGACGACCAGGAGCGTGATGCGAGCTGGCAGCGACATCCTCCGTGGGCCGGGCCTTTCCCTGGCCATCCTCTGTCTTTCGGCCTGTGGCGAGGCCGGCTCCCCGCCGAGGGTCGTGGTGGACGGCTCGAGCTCCATGTACCCCGTGGCCGAGGCGGTGGCCGAGGACTTCCAGGCCGCCTCCCCGGGGGTCCGGGTCACCGTGGGAATCTCGGGTTCGGGCGGAGGGTTCCAGAGATTCTGCGCCGGCGAGATCGACATCGCCAACGCGTCTCGCCCCATGGATACCGGCGAGGTGGAGTCCTGCGCCGCCCGCGGCGTGGACTTCCGTTCCATCCCCATCGCGTGGGACGGGCTCTCCGTGGTCGTGAATCCCCGGGCCGACTTCGTGGAGTGCCTCACCCTGGGTGAGCTCTCCAGGATCTGGGGGCCCGACTCCACAGTCCGGACCTGGAGTGATGTGCGCCGGGATTGGCCCGACGTGGAGATCACCCTCTACGCACCGGGACCCCGATCGGGCACCTTCGACTACTTCACCGAGGTGGTGAACGGGGCCCGGGGATGGAGCCGCCCCGACTTCCAGGCCTCCGAGGACGACAACATCCTGGTTCAGGGTGTCGCCGGCGACCCCTATTCCCTGGGCTACTTCGCCTACGCCTACTACGCCGAGAATGCAGAGCTGCTGCGTCTCGTGGCGGTGGATTCGGGCGAGGGCTGCGTCCTGCCCTCGGACCGCAGCATCGCCGAAGGGCGGTACACGCCCCTGGCCAGGCTCCTGTACGTCTACGTGCGGGAGGCGGCGCTGGCGAGGGCAGAGGTTCGGGGTTACCTGACCTACATGCTCCAGGGTGCCTCCGAACTGGTCCCGGTCACCGGGTACCGAGCACTGGACCCCGCACAGTACGCCAACTCCCTTCGAGATCTCCCGGGCTCCCAGGGAGGAGCCTCCTGAACCCGCCCGCGCGCTCCGGGGCGCCACCCGATCCTCCGCCTCCCCAGGCACGACCGGACTTCCGGCGTCGTCGGCATCCGGGTGAGCGGCTGATCGCCGCCTTCCTCTTCCTCTGCGCCACACTCTCGGCGGCGGCCACCCTGGGGATCGTGGTCATCCTCACCGTGGAGTCGGTGATCTTCTTCTCCCGGGTCTCGGTGGTCGAGTTCTTCACCGACACGCGCTGGTCCCCCCTCTTCCAGGATCCACACTTCGGGGTCCTGCCCCTGGCGGCGGGCTCCTTCCTGGTGGCGGCGGGCGCAGCCGCCGTGGCACTCCCGGTGGGTCTCCTCACCGCCATCTTCCTGAGCGAGTACGCCGGTCGTCGACTCCGACGAATCCTGAAGCCGGTGCTGGAGATCCTGGCTGGGATCCCCACGGTGGTGTATGGATACTTCGCCCTGACCTTCGTAACCCCGCTGATCCGGCTCGTCCTTCCCGGCACCGACGTCTTCAACGCGGCATCCGCTGCCATCGTGGTGGGCATCATGACGATCCCCACGGTGGCGTCCCTTTCGGAGGATGCCCTGCAGGCGGTTCCGGAAGGCTTGCGGGAGGGTGCCTTCGGCCTCGGCGCGACCCGTTTCGAGGTGGCGACCCGGGTGGTGCTCCCCGCCGCGGTATCGGGCGTCGTAGCGTCCTTCATCCTGGCGGTGTCCCGTGCCATCGGCGAAACGATGATCGTGACCATCGCCGCAGGCAACATCGCCAACCTGACGCTGAACCCCCTGGAGTCGGTCCAGACCATGACCGCCTACATCGTCTCGGTCTCCCGAGGCGATACCCCTCGCGACTCCCTGGCCTATCAGACGCTCTTCGCCGTCGGCCTGACCCTCTTCCTGATCACGTTGGCCATGAACCTGGTGAGCCAGCGCGTCCTGACCCGGGCCCGGGGGGAGAGGTCGTGAGTCCTGCTTCCGGAACGAGTCGGGCGATCGTCCGGAACCGGCGGCGGAACGCCCGGGGGCGGGTCTTCGGTGCCCTCTGCGCGGCGGCGACCTTCCTGGGCGTCCTGGCGTTGGTCACCCTTCTCTGGGACGTGATGGTGGAGGGTCTCCCGGCCCTGGATCGCCAATTCCTCACCGGCTTCGCCTCCCGCTTCCCCGAAAGGGCTGGGATCCGCGCCGCCCTGGCGGGTTCCGTATGGATCCTCGCCCTCACCGCCCTCATCGCCTTTCCGCTGGCGGTGGGGGCCGCCGTCTGGCTGGAGGAGTACGCACGCCGGGGCCGGGTGAGCCGTCTGATCCAGACGAATATCGCCAACCTGGCCGGCGTCCCCTCCATCGTCTACGGGATCGTGGGGCTGGCCGTCTTCGTCCGGGCCCTGGGGCTGGGGCGCAGCGTCCTTTCCGGAGCCCTCACCCTGACCCTCCTGATCCTGCCCATCCTGGTGATGGCCGCCCAGGAGGCGATCCGGTCCGTCCCCGACTCCCTTCGCGAAGCTGCCTTCGGACTCGGGGCGACCCGCTGGCAGGTCGTTCGACATCAAGTCCTTCCCGCCGCGCTCCCCGGAATCCTCACCGGGACGATCCTGGCGCTGTCCCGGGCCGCGGGGGAGACCGCACCCCTGATCCTGGTGGGAGCCGTGGGCTTCATCGCCTTCACCCCCGCGGGGCCCCTGGACGACTTCACGGTCCTTCCCCTTCAGATCTACGATTGGGTCTCCCGCCCGCAGGCGGAATTCCGCGTCCTGGCCGCCGCCGGTATCATTGTCCTGCTGGGGCTGCTCCTCGCCATGAACGCGGCAGCCATCTTCCTGCGAAACCGCTACCGGGGCCGGCGGTGACATGTCCACCACCCACGAGATCGATACCGACGGCCGGCCACCGGCGCTGGAGGCCGGCGATCTGTCCGTCTCCTACGGGGCGACCCAGGCCATCAAGGGGATCGACCTGGTGGTCCCCAGGAATCGGGTCGTGGCCCTGATCGGACCCTCGGGGTGCGGCAAGACCACGCTCCTCCGGTGTTTCAACCGCATGAACGACCTGATCGACTCCGCCCGGGTCCGGGGACAGGTCCGCTTCCACGGAAAGAATCTGTACGATGAGGACGTGGATCCGGTGGAGGTGCGCCGTCGCATCGGCATGGTCTTCCAGAAGCCGAATCCCTTTCCCCGATCCATCTACGCCAACGTCGCCTTCGGTCCCCGGGTGAACCGGTTCGAAGGCGACCTGGACGCCCTCGTGGAACACTCGCTACGCCAGGCGTCCCTCTGGGACGAGGTCCAGGACCGTTTGGGTGAGTCGGCAGGTACCCTCTCGCTGGGTCAGCAGCAGCGGCTGTGTATCGCCCGGACACTGGCGGTAAAGCCGGAGATCGTGCTCATGGACGAGCCGGCGTCTGCGCTGGACCCCATCGCCACACAGCGGATCGAGGAACTCATCTACGAGCTCAAGAACGACTACACGATCCTGATCGTCACCCACAACATGCAGCAGGCGGCGCGGATCTCGGACTACACCGCCTTCCTGTACATGGGGGAGTTGGTGGAGTACGGGCCGACGGACCGCATCTTCACCAACCCGACGGAAGAGAGGACGGAAGCCTACGTGACCGGGAGGTTCGGATGAGCACCGAGACCCCCGGGAAGCGTCACTTCCACGACGAGCTGGACGCCCTCCAGGACCTTCTGCTGGCCATGGCCGGGCGGGCCGAACAATCGGTGGCCCGGGCGATCCACGCCATACGGACCGGCGATATCGCCGTGGCCCCGGAGCTGCGCCAGGCGGACCTGACGATCGACGAGATGGAGACGGAGGTGGACGAGCGGGTGGCCGAGCTCCTGGCACTCCACCAGCCCATGGCCACCGACCTCCGCTTCGTCCTCACCTCGTTCAAGGTGTCGAATGACGTGGAGCGGGTCGGGGATCACGCGGTGAACATCGCACGGGCGGTGCGCCGCATGCGAAAATCCTCACCCCCGCCGGAGATCCGGGAGCTGGAGGAGATGGCGCTCATCGCTCAGGAGATGTTGGGCGACGCCCTTGCGGCCTTCGTGGCTCGGGACGCCTCCTCGGCCCAACGGGTCCGGGCCACCGACGATCGCGTGGACAACCTCCGGAAGTCCCTCTTCCGCATCATGGTGTCCTACATGCTGGAGGATCCCCGGAACATCGGAGGGGGTCTCGAAATCCTCCTGATCTCCCAGAACCTGGAGCGGATCGCCGACCTGGCCACCAACATCGCCGAGGACGTGATCTACCTGGTGGAGGGGCGCCAGACGGGGGCCGGCGCTCGCTCCCGGGCCGACCACGACGCGAGCCCCGCCGGCGAGGACGAGGAAGGGGAGGCGGGGCCGTGAGGTGCCGTAAGTCCACGTGGGCCGCTACGGACTGAGCCCCCACGCCTTCCGGATCGCCCGTCACCACACGCCGGTGGTAGTCCAGCTGGC